>NZ_JBYSVX010000002.1:0-297662 GCF_058986605.1 Pseudomonas sp. GW821-FHT07E12
GGGGCGTGTTTCTTTGGGTTACGTTTCTTTGCACGAGCAAAGAAAGGTGACTCGCTCCGAAGGAGCGAAAGCCGTTGCTGTTGCTGTTGCCGTTACTCCAAACCCAACAAGCAACGTCCATGGATCTTCGATCCCCGACCATCGGGCACAGCCCGATGGCGCTAAGCACCACGCGAGCCAGTGGCTCGCAAACAGCGGCGCTTCGCCCCCGCCTACGCGCGGACAACGATGACCAGACCCCCAGAAAATCGGGGCCATCCCATCACAATCTCCCGAAAAGCGGCAAAGCCCCAAAAGGGAGCAAGCACAAGCCCCACCCTATGAAGCACCCATCCACTTCCCTCACCAAGGGAGCCAGCCTCCCCCTTACCAACACTCACCCGCATCGGAAGCAAGACTAGCCGTACGCGTACCCGCCTGATTGATCGTCAACGTCCCGCACTTGGTGTCAGCTGTCGCCTGCGCCCCCTGCGGTGTCGCGCTGATCACGAAGGTGGTCGCCGTGGAGTCCTCAGCGAAGGCCATTGCGTAGAAGTTGGAGACCGTATCGCATGCGGGCGGATCCGACGCGCCGACATAGGTCATGTTGGTCGTGTAGTAGCGCTCCATGAACTGCGCTCGCTCCTGCAGACACACCGCCGCAGCACTGCGTCGCCCCTTGACCACCGCAAACTGATAGCTCGCATAAGCAATCGCCGCAAGAATGGCGATGATCGCCACGGTGATCATCAACTCGATCAGGGTGAAGCCGCCGGAACGCCGGCGGCGGGAACTACCGTTCATCAATCCTCCTTGCGGATTTCGCGCCACGACACACGGCTGGAACTGGCCTTGACCGTGGACTTGGTGGTGGTGCTGCCACTGGAATCACCGACCACCAGCTTGCCGTTCAGCAGCGCCGCCACCGACGCCATGCCGCTGCTGGTGGAGACGCCACCGACCGCGGTGCCAAGCGCCGTGGTGTCGTTGCTGGTACTGCCACTGCTATCCAGATCGAAGTAGGACGTGGAGCTGCTGGTACCGGTGAACATGTCCAGCGAATAGACCCAGCCTGTGCCATTGGACGTGCAGCCGTCACTGCTGGGGATGATGCTGCTGACGATCAGGTAGCTGCCGTAGCTCAGCGGCGTACTGATGATGCGCTCGCCTTCCTCGTCGCTGTTGACGACCAGATCGACGTACCAGCCATCCGATCCGGACGGCAGCGAAGCATGCGCATCGAACGAGCGCACCGTCTCGCTGGTCGAGGTGCTGGTCGTCTGGTGGAGACCTCGCGCAGTCAGGCTGCTGCGCGTCAGCGTGGTGCCGCTGCTGTCCTCGCTTTCGTCGATGACGCCATACAGGGTCTGCACCGAGGTGTCTTCAAGATCCTCGCTCTCGATGTACTTGCCGGTGCCGAAGAACACCCAGGTATCGCCTGTGCTGGATTTCTCCGCGACCAGCATGCCGCCGGTGATCGGCTGCGCGGTGCCGTCGCTGTCGGTGGCGGTGAACAGCGAGTCGCCATCGTTGCCGACCGTCCAGCTGCTGGCCGTAGTCGAAGACAGGTCGAACTTCCAGACATGGCCTTGCAGGTCGCCGGCATAGACGTAGTCGACCGTGCCACTGCTGTCGTCATCCCAGCCGGTTGGCGCGAACAGGCCGTTGGTGGTGGCCGTGGTGGTGCCGCCAACGCCGGTGTCGATCTCCTTGATCAGGGCGCCGGTAAGCACGTTGTAGATCAGCAGTACCGCATGCCCGGTGGAGCTGTTGATGCCGTTGCCGGTCACCAGCGCAGTCACGCCGTTGTTGAGCTTGGCGATGAACGGCTGCCCGATGATCTTGCCCATGTTGCCGTTGGTGGTCTCGGTGACCTCCCACAGCACGTCGCTCTTCGCAAAGCTGCTCGGGCTGGTCACGTTCAACGCATACAGGCCCTTGCCACCGCGACCGAGCGTGCCGACCAGGATGTTCTTGCTGCTGGTCTGCGAGGTGGTGGAGACCGTGATCGGGCCGTCCACGAAGTACTTGTGCGAGTAGTCGGTGCTGACCAGTGTCGCCAGGTCCGAACCGATGACCGCGGCGGGAACGTAAGCGAACAGCTCGTCACCGCTGCTGGCATCGAACGCATGCAGCATGCCGTCGTTGGCGCCGGTATAGACGGTGTCGGTGGCGGTCACGTAGGTCGGCGAGGAATCGACGATGTCGCCCAGGACCGTACTGCGGTTGCGGTAGCTGCCACCGTTCTGCAGTTCGTTGCTCTGGTCGCCGCGCAGGTAGTCGGTGATGTCCGAACCGCCCAGCGTGGTCTGCTGGGTGGTGGTGGGGAAGACCGCGCCGGCGCTGCTCTCGTAGGTGAAGATGTTGCGATCGCTCGCATCCACGCTCGCCAGCTGGGTGGTCGCCTTCCATATCGCCGTGCTCGCACTGCAACTGCTCGCGGTCGCCGCGCAGGCAATCAGCTGTCCGGTCCATGTGCCGGAGACATAACTGGCCGAGAACAGGTAGTTGTCGCTGCTGACGCTGGCGCTCTCGGCGGTGACGTTGGAGAACGAACCGGTGCGTTCGGTCACTGTCGCCAGCGCGGCGGTCAGGCCTTCGGCGAACTCGTCGGGACTGCTGGCCGCAACGTACGCGCCATGACCGTTCACCGCGGCATGCAGCAGGTCGTCCACCGCAGTGATGGTGTTGTTGACCGGCGTCGGCCAGCCGGACACGCCATCCACCGTGGCGGTGCCGTTGGCCAGCACTTCATCGACGGTGGTCTGGTCCACGGTGCCGCTCAGACCAAGGCCGATCGCGAAGGTGGTCATGTGCTGCCAGAACGCCGGATCGTCGGAGTTGGTGGGGACGGCATTGGCAAGATCGGTCCGCAGATCGGTCTTCCAGTAGTACATCGCCACGTCGGCCAATGTCGACGTGCTGTCCGAAGCCAGCCCGCCCTTGTACGGATCGACCGGAGAGTAGGTATAGGTACTGCCGCTCGAACTGGTGATGGTGCTGCCGCTGGTGTTGTCGGCATTGCCGATCGTGCTGTTGCTGTAGCTCTCGTTCCAGTAGCCGTCGGTGGTCAGGATCGTGAAGTTCTGTCGGCAGACGTACTGATCCGTGCTGGACTCGGGGCCGTAAGGCCCGGTCGAATCCGAACTGCTGAAATAGGTGCCGGCATTCTGCAATGCCAAGCGCAACGGCGTACCGCTACTGGCGGTGGCGGTGAACAGCCGGCTGTACCACTGGGTCCGGTTGTTGTACGCGGACGAATTGCTGCTGCTCCCGGTGTCGGAGAACAGGCCGTTGTTGTAGTTGACCGGGATCGGCAGATCCTGGGTCGGCATGTTGTAGGTGTTGGAATAGCTGTAGGTGCAGTTGCTGCCGCTACTGCCACCACAGGCACCCCGCCCCCAGATCGTGCGGAATCCCACCCGCACGTCGTCGCCCAGCTCGGCAAAGGCTGCGCTGGCACCTGCCTTGGCCGCCTTGTTGCGGGTACGGTGGTAGGAGTACCAGGTGGCGTAGTTGATGCGCTCGTTCGCCTCGGTGCGACCGGTTGGCGTCACCTCGGTGCAGTTGCGCCAGCCGTAGCCGCTGGTGCTCGTGTCGCAGCCGTGGCTGCTGGTGGTGTAGCTGTAGCTCAACGTGACGCTGCTGAACGTGCTCTGCGCGTACAGCCGCACGTACCAGGTGCCGGCACTGGGCGAACTGATGGTGATCGACTCGGTGTTGCCGTTGTTGATCGAGCGGTAGCCGTACGAACTCGTGGTCGGGCTGCTGCCGAGCTTGACGTAAAGATCCGCGCAACGGTTGTTGTTGCTGCAGGACGACGTGCTCGATGTGGAGATCGTCAGTGACGACACCCCCGACGGCACGGTGATGGTGTACGCCCCCAGGTAGTTTCCGCTGCTGGCGGAAACCGCGCTGGCCAGTGTTCCCGACGTCGTGGTGCCCGTGGTGTTGCTCGAGCTGTAGGCCAGGTACTCGCTGCGCCATACCGTGCCATCGGTCTGGATCTGGTAGCGGTAGTAGTTGGTCGCGGTCGCCAGGTAGGTGGTGCTGTCGGTGCTGGTGGTGTCCTTGGGAACGTAGAAATTCTGCACGCTGCCCGACAGATCGGTGGTGGCGCTGGTCGTGACCACGGTGCCATTGCCTGCCGGGCCGGTGGCGCTGTAGGGCACATACAAGGTGTTGGAATAGGCCGAGGTGTAGCTGGTGCCGCCGGTCATCAGGCTGCCGTCCGGCAGCGTCCACGGCTCGTAGGTCGTCGCCGGGTTGTAGTAGAGCGTGTTGCGTGGGTAGGCGCTGCACGCCAGATAGTCGACCGATGCGTTGTTGGTGTAGCTGTCGCAGGTCTGGCTGAAGCTGCCGCTGCCGGCCGAGGTGGCGCCGACCTTGGGCACGTCGTCAGGCAGGTAGCCGTCAGCCATCGATCCGGAATCGTCGAGCACGAACAGGATGTTCGGCGCGACCTGCGCATCGGTGATCAACGGACTGTCCGGGATGGTCAGCCCGGTGGTCGCCGCCTCGACGACCACCGGCCCGGCGAACAGCGCCAGCAGTGCATAGCCCGCGATACGGGCTGCGCGATGCGGCAGCGACGGTTTCTGGAAGGGGGCTGGGCGCGGGGTCATTGGGCTGTCAGGTAGTTGCTCTGCACGATCACCGCGGCGCGGCCGTCCCCCTGGCTGCGCGCGGTCACCCGGTAGCGCAGCATCGAGCAGTTGGGATCGGTCGCGGCCGCGGTGGACTTTGAAGTGGTGCATGCCGGGCCATAGGCGCCATCGCCCATGTACTCGATGAAGTACTGCGTGGTGATGGCATCATCGTGGTTGCCGGTGCCATCGCTGCTGACCCAGCCACTGAAGCTACTGTCCAGCCAGCGATCGCTGTCGCCAGCGGTGGGTGTGGCACAGACTCCGGACGTGCAACCGCTGCTCGGCACCGTGATGCTGCCCGCCGCGATCAGCGCCTCGGCCTGCCGCAACGCCGATTCCGCCGCCTGGAACTGATAAGTGCGGTCCAGCATGTTGGCGCTCATGCGCTCTTCCAGCGTGGTGGTGCGCAGTACCGCCAACCCCAGCAGGGTCATCATCAACAACAGGATCAAGGCCACCAGCAGCGAGACGCCACGCTGGCCACGGGGTGACGCATGCCGGGGCGCGCTCATGCGTTGCGGTTCCTCAGTTCGACCACGTGCGTGGAAGTGCGGGTCAGCACCGTGCCGTCGGTGCTGACCTTGTCCGGGCTGGTGATGCTCAAGCTCACCCGTATCGCCAATACCGACGACCAGTCGGTGACTTCGCTGGCGTCTACGTATTCGGTCCCGCCGTCCATCAGGTACTGCAGGTCGAGCGCGGATACGTTGTCGGCGATTTCCTCCTGGCGCTCGCTGCCCGCATACACCCGCGAGCGATACAGCGACGTGCCGCCGTTGCCGTTGTAGGCGATGTACCAGCGCACCGCGTTGAGGCGCGACACCGTGGCATTGGCGGCATAGCTGATCGAGGTGGTGTGGCTGACGCTGGTGCCCGAGACCGTGGTGGCGTTGAAGATCGCCGAGTTGTTGGTATCGCAGACCAGCAGCACGTCACCGCTGACGAAACCGTGGCTGGAACTGTTCAGCGTGAACGCGCTGCCACTGTCCGAGGCAACACTGGCCGCCAGATCGCCGCCGGAGAACAGCTCGATCGCCGCGCTACCGCTCAGGCGCTCGCCCTCCGACGTGCCGAAGGACGGCCCGCCCACGTCGAACCCGACCGTGCTGGCGTAGCCCTTGATCGCACTGCTCCAGTCGGCGCTGGCCAGCGCACCCCACCATTCGCTGGTGTCACTGGTCAGTTTGTTCTTGAAGTTCGCCGGCAGATCGTTGCAGGTGTTGCCGCCGGCCGCGCGCAGATCGCGCGCCATCAGCTCGTAGGCGGTG
Organism: Pseudomonas sp. GW821-FHT07E12; assembly: GCF_058986605.1. Taxonomy (NCBI): domain Bacteria; kingdom Pseudomonadati; phylum Pseudomonadota; class Gammaproteobacteria; order Pseudomonadales; family Pseudomonadaceae; genus Pseudomonas; species Pseudomonas sp. GW821-FHT07E12. Next base: position 5,897 of record NZ_JBYSVX010000002.1, read on the forward strand.
CGCAGGTTTTCCTGCACGCGCCCCAGGCCCTCGGTGGCGCGGTAGGTCTGCTGGTTCGACAGGAAGATACCGATCGCCGCGGCGGTCACAATCAGCCCCAGCAGCATGCCGATCATCAGTTCGATAAGACTGAAGCCATCGCTGCGCCGCGCACCTTGCATGGATCGCCTCATAGCCGCGCACTCACGGTGAGGGTGTAGGCGCTATCGCCGGTGGTCACACCATCGCTGCCGGCATCGTTGGCGCGGCTGTCGTCCCAATCGACGACGACCGTGCAGACCGTGCTGGTACAGGACACCGTGCCGCAGGCGGTCGAGCCGAGTGTTTCCTGGACGCCTGTCATCCAGGTGCTCAGATCGGTACCGGCCAGACCACTTCCCGATGGCACCGAGCAGGTCCGGCTCATCGCATAACTGCCGGCCAGCGCGTTGGTACGGTTGGCGCGCATCGCATCCAGGATCGCGTGGATCTGCGTGGCCGCCTGCCCGCGCTGCAACGCGCTCTGGCTGTTGCGCAGCGCACCGGCCTGCATCGCGGCGATGCCGAGCAGGCCCACGCTCAGCAGCAACACTGCGATCAGCACCTCGATCAGCAGTTCACCGCGCTGGAAGGTCCGACCGAGATGCGTCGGCGTGTTGCGGAATCGCGCATCAGTCGTCATCCGGCACCCCGCAACTGCCACTGGTGTTCTCGCTGAGCGTCCGCATCCGACTTCCACTGGCAATGGTCAGACGGCGCGTGTTCTGTTCCGGCTGCGTGGTCGGCAGGCATACCGCGATGCTGCCCGCCAGCAGCGACCCGGACGCGTCACGCGCCAGGCCGTCACCGGAGAACACCACCTGATCATCGTTGTCCTGCACCGCCGCGCTCGGGGTCAGCTGGACACTGCCCTTGACCTTGCCGGCGTGCAGCACATCGCTGCTGGACACGACCACCACCAGCCAGTAAGTCCACTCCGTCGCAGAGCTGTTGCAGGTACTGCCGTCACTGCTGCCGCACACCGCCACGCGAGCGTTGCGGCGTATCGCTTCCAAGCGCGCCAGCTGCACCGATGCGACCAGCTCATTGACCTGCCCGACCAGCCGATTGCTGTTGATCAGCGCGCTGAAACTGGGTGCCGCCAGCGCCAGCATGATCGCCAGCACCGCAATCGCCACCATCAGTTCGATCAGCGTGAAACCGGCTTCGCGCCGCGGGTGGCACGTTCGCCTCCCCATCTGTGTCATACGTCGTCAAGTCCCCGGTCAGCCGCTGCGCGGATTCCCGTCGTGTGTCCGGCCCCAACCGGAACATCACGCCAGCCCCAAGTCTGTCGCAGTCGGGCGAACTTAATGCGTACCCATTCCGGTCCGATGGCAATCAATGTTCTTGATGGCAACTTACGGACAAGAATTGCCAACGAAGCGCGCATGGGCACCTGGCAAGTACAGCGACAGCAGTCGTTTTTCCCTTCTCCCGCCTGCAGGGGGAAGCTGCCCGAAGGGCGGACGGGGGTGAAAACAGTCCACTGGAACATCGCTCATCCGGCGCGTCCCGCCCCATCGCCCGCCCGCGGCAGATGGGAGTGATCTGTCGAACCGATCACATTGCGCAGCAAAGCCGCACCCTCCGTTGCGCAGCAGGCGTTCGCCGGATCCCGCCTACCTGCCTCTCGCAACACCTGCCTCGAACAGCACCGGACCAGCCCCCATGCCCAACCGAGCGCGCCCTCAGGACCCGCCATCGCTCGACAAGGGATGACATGTCCTAAGATCGACCTTCGCCACGCCACCACCCGCGCCCGCCATGAACGAATCCCGCCGATCCGCCACGCTCTTCATAGTCCTCGCCGCCCTGATGCTCGCCACCCGCATCAATCACTTCGCGCCGGTGCCGGATGCGTCCTGGGCGGTGTTCTTCATTGCCGGCTTCCAGCTGCGCCGGCAGGTGCGCTGGGCATTCCCGCTGCTGATGGCGCTGGCGGTGGCGATCGACTGGGCGGTGATCAGCGGCCAGGGCATCAACTTCTGGCAGCACTACTGCATCTCGCCCGGCTATGCCGCGCTGATCCCGGCCTACTTCGCGATGTGGGCCGGCGGCGCCTGGCTGCGCGGCCACTACAGCGGCGCAAGCCTGCCGGCGCTGGGACGCACCGCGCTGGCCCTGCTTGCCTCGGTCGCGCTGTGCCACCTGCTCTCGCAGGGCAGTTTCTACTGGACCAGCGCCAACGTGCCCGATCCCAGCCTCGCCGGCTGGGCCAGGAACTACGCCGACTGGTTCCTGCCGTACCTGCGCACCGCCGCGCTGTACGTCGCCATCGCCGCCGCCGTGCAATGGGCTGCCGAACGCCTCGGTAACCGCGCACAGCCCCGGCCGCTGGCCCACTGAGCCGGCGATGGGTCACCGTCTCTCCAGGATCTACACCCGCACCGGCGACGACGGCAGCACCGGTCTCGGCGACGGCAGCCGCACCGGCAAGGACGCCCTGCGCGTCTGCGCCTACGGCACCGTGGACGAAGCGAACTCGGCGATCGGCCTGCTGCTGGCCGCACCTGGCCTGACCGCACCGGTCCGCGAGCTGCTGACCACGATCCAGCACCAGTTGTTCAACCTCGGTGGCGAACTGTGCATCCCCGGGCACGCCGCGATGCAGGCCGATGACATCACCGCGCTCGAACAACACCTGGATGCGTTGAACGCCGATCTGCCGGCACTGAAGGAATTCATCCTGCCGGCTGGTGGCGAGGCGGCCGCGCGCTGCCACCTGGCGCGCACCATCGTCCGCCGTGCCGAACGCGAAGCGGTGGCCCTGTCACGCCAGGAACCGGTCCGGCCGGAAGCGATCGGCTACCTCAACCGCCTTTCCGACCTGCTGTTCGTGCTGGCCCGCGTACTGGCCCGCGACGCCGGCGAAGGCGAGGTGCTCTGGCGGAGATAGTGCGAGTCCCCCGCAAGAGCACCGCACATCCATGTGCGGGGATCAAACACGAACCTTGATATTTCCTCATGCTCGTCTTCACCCACCCAGCCTGCCTCGACCACGATCCAGGCCCCGACCATCCCGAACGTCCGGCCCGCCTGCGCGAAGTCACCACCGCGCTGCACACTGCCTTCCCGGACCTGGAATGGCGCGAAGCACCGCTGGCCAAGCTCGGCGACCTCAGCCGGGTCCACGAGCGCGAGCAGATCGATGCCATCCTGGAACCCCGCTTCACCGGCCACCACAGGATCGACGTCGATACCGTGATGTCGCCCGGCTCGCACCTGGCCGCCCTGCGCGCCGCCGGCGCCGGGACCGCGGCGGTGGACGCGGTGATGAACGGTCAGGCCAGCACCGTGTTCTGCGCAGTACGCCCACCAGGCCACCACGCCACCGGCCAGGCCTCGATGGGCTTCTGCCTGTTCAACAACATCGCCGTGGCCGCCGCCCATGCCCGCGACGTCCACGGCCTGGAACGCATCTCGATCGTCGATTTCGACGTCCACCACGGCAACGGCACCCAGGCGATCTTCGAGCGCGACCCGCGCGTGCAGTACCTCAGCAGCCACGAGTCCGGCCTGTATCCCCATTCCGGCAGCACCTACGAGCGCGGCGTCGGCAACATCCACAACGCCCTGCTGCCACCGGGCAGCGACGGCTTCCGCTTCCGCAACCTGTGGGCCGACCAGATGCTGCCGCTGGTCGATGCCTTCCAGCCGCAATTGCTGCTGATCTCCGCCGGCTTCGATGCGCACAGACGCGATCCGCTGGCCGATCTGATGCTGGAAGCCGAGGACTTCGGCTGGGTCACCCGGGAGCTGCGACGCATCGCCGACCGCCATGCCGGCGGCCGGGTGGTATCGATGCTGGAGGGTGGCTACGACCTGGAAGCGCTGCGCGAGTCCAGCGTGGCGCACGTGGCCGCGCTGCGCTGAGATGTGTCATCAAATTCCGGGCGGGCCAGGTCCGGCCTGAATCTCCTCCGTCCCCGCGACAGCGCCTTCATTGCCCCCATGCAGTGCATCGGGCAAGCTAAACGTCGTTTTCACCTCGACCTGACCGCGTGCGCCGAGCCCCTCGCCTGCTGCCCCTGTCCCTGTGCATCGCCGTCTGCCTGCCCGCAATGGCGGCCGACAAGCCCTTGAACTGGGGGTTGTGCCCGGTCACGGAACCGCTCCCGGGTTTCGAGGCGATCCCGCCCGCCACGCCGCAGCAGGCCGCCCTGGACCGCACCCAGCAACAGACCAACATCGAAGGCGACCAGCTCTCGGGCACCACCGTCGTGCCCCAGTACAGCGGCAATGTCACCCTCAACCGGGGCGACCAGTACCTGCATGCCGACAACCTGCGCTTCGATACCGACAGCGGCAACTACATCGCCGACGGGCATGTCCGCTACCAGGACGCCTCGATCCGGATGGTTGCCGACCGCGCGGAAGGCAACCAGGACAGCGACACCCACAAGGTCACCAACATCCAGTACCAGCTGGTGGACCGGCGCGGCAACGGCGTGGCGCGCACCGTGGACATCCAGGGAGCGGTCGGCCAGATGCATCGCTCCACCTACACCACCTGCGATCCGTCACAGCCGATCTGGCGCTTACGTGCGCCGGAAATCGACGTGGACAACGAGGAAGGCTTCGGCACCGCCCGCAATGCGGTGCTGGAGATCGGCAAGGTGCCGGTGCTGTACATGCCCTGGTTCAAGTTCCCGATCGACGACCGCCGCCAGACCGGCCTGCTGTACCCGGAGCTGGGCATGTCCAGCCGCAACGGCTTCGACTACACCCAGCCGATCTACCTGAACCTCGCGCCGAACTACGACGACACCCTGTATCCGCGCTACATGAGCTCGCGCGGCTGGATGCTCGGCAACGAGTTCCGCTACCTGTACGACGGCGGCAAGGGCACCGCGCTCGCCACCTACATGCCCGATGACGAACTGCGCGACAAGGATCGCGGCAGCTTCCGTTACGACGGCTACCACAACATCGACTCGCACTGGCAGGCGCGTTCCAGCCTGCGCTGGGTCAGCGACACCCGCTATATGGAGGACTTCAGCAACCGCCTCAACGGCGTGTCCTCCTCATCGAGCATCGAGAGTACGGTCGGCATCTACGGTACCGGCGACACATGGACTGCCGGCATCATGGCCGACCGCTGGCAGCTCACCGATTACACGCTGGACGAGACCTCGCTGGCCTACAACCGCCAGCCGCGGCTGTACTTCACCTGGGACAAGCCGTTCGCGCACTGGTTCGAGGCCGGCATCTCCGCCGAGGCGGTGCGCTTCACCCACGATGATTCCTACGCGGTCACCGAGGATGCGGACGGCAACTACACCCGCACCAACACCATCAACAAGTACTACTACGGCGGCTCGCGGCTGGACATCAAGCCGTACATCTCGTTCCCGCTGTCGGGCGCGGCCTGGTTCATCACCCCGACGCTGGCCTGGCGCTATACCGCCTACGAGCTGGACAAGGGCCTGGCCGATCAGCTCAACGGCAACCGCACGCCGACCCGCAGCCTGCCGATCGCCTCGCTCGACGCCGGTCTCTACTTCGACCGCGAAACCACCGTATTCGGCGACACCTACCTCAACACGCTGGAACCGCGCCTGTTCTATCTATACGTGCCCTACCGCGACCAGAGCGATCTGCCGCTGTTCGACACGCGCACGCTGACCTTCAGCTGGAGCCAGTTGTTCCGCGACACCCGCTACAGCGGCGCGGACCGCCAGAACGACGCCAACCAGATGACCTTGGCGGTGACCTCGCGCTGGCTGCGCCAGTCCGATGGCCAAGAGAAACTGTCGCTGAGTGCCGGTCAGATCCTGTATTTCGAGGACTCCCTGGTCACCCTCGACAGCAGCGAGCAAGCGGTGAACAAAGGCAAGTCGGCCTGGGTCGCCGATGCCAGCTACATGATCAACGACCGCTGGAGCCTGGGTGGCACCTACCAATGGAACCCGGAGTACCGGCGCGAAGATCTGGCCAGCTTCCGCACCCGCTACCTGATCGGCAACGACGGCATCATCAACCTGTCCTACCGCTACCGCCGCAACGCCTCGGACGGCACCGACCAGATCAAGCAGGCCGATTTCTCCTTCCTGTACCCGATCAATCCCACCTGGAGCGTGGTCGGCCGCTACTACTACTCGCTGCTGGACAAGGAACCGCTGGAAATCATCGGCGGCCTGCAGTGGGACAGCTGCTGTCTGGCGGTCCGCACGGTGTTGCGTCGCTACATCCGCAACACCGCCGGCGAAACCGACACGGCCTTCCAAGTTGAATTCGTGCTGAAGGGTTTGAGCTCCATCGGCCAGAACACGGACCGTCCTTTGCGGCGTGCTATTCTCGGCTATTACCGCGACGACCTGTACTTGGTACCGCCCAGCAACACCACGACCGATCCGGACGATTACGATCCGAACGAGATTCCATGATCAAGCCTCTCTCCGCTTTTCTTGTCTCGGTGCTGGCCGTTTCCAGCACGTTCTCGCCTGCCGTGTCGGCACAGCAAGGCCAACCGCTGGACCGTATCGCCGCGATCGTCGACGAGGACGTGGTACTGCAGAGCGAGCTCGATCGCGCAGTCCGCAATGTCAAGGGCCAATACGCCGGCCACCTCGACCAACTGCCTCCCGATGACGTGCTGCAGAGGCAGGTGCTGGAGCGCCTGGTCCTGGTCAAGCTGCAGGTCGCACGCGCCGACGGCAGCGGCATCCGGGTCAGCGACGACGAACTCAACCGCGCCATCGCCAGCATCGCCCAGCAGAACGGCACCGACGTCAATGGCCTGCGCCAGAAGCTGGCCGCCGACGGCATGGCCTACGGCGATTTCCGCAGCTCGGTGCGCGATGAAATCACCGTGCAGCGCCTGCGCCAGAGCTTCGCGCAGAGCCGCATCAGCGTCAGCGAAGGCGAGGTCGATGCCGCCCTCGCCCAGCAGGCCACCGGTGGCAGCCAGTACCACCTGGCGCACATCCTGATCGCACTGCCCGACGGCGCCACCGCCGACCAGATCTCCACCGGCCAGAAGAAGGCCGATGGCGTGAAGAACCTGGTCGACAAGGGCGAACTGGACTTCTCCGCCGCCGCGGTCCGCTATTCCGACAGCCCCAACGCGCTGGAAGGCGGCGACCTGGGCTGGCGCAGCCTGGACGAGATCCCCAACGCATTCGCCCAGCTGATCCACGACATGAAGCCCGGCCAGGTGGTCGGTCCGCTGCGTGGCCCGAGCGGCTTCCAGTTGCTCAAGCTGGTCGAAGTGCGCGACAGCTCGGCCTCCGGCCAGAAGCAGATGGTCACCGAGTATCACGCCCGCCACATCCTGATCCGCATCACCGAGAATCAGAGCGACGCCGACGCCAAGGCCAAGATCGACACCTTGCGTGCACGCATCGAAGGCGGCGCGGACTTCCAGACCGTGGCCCGCGAATCGTCCGAGGACACCAACAGCCGCGGCCAGGGCGGCGATCTGGGCTGGTTCCCGATCGACGCGTTCGGCCCGGCCTTTGGTCAGCAGGTCGACGGCGTCGGCGACGGTCAGGTCTCCCAGCCGTTCCGCACCGATGCCGGCTGGCACATCGTGCAGCGCGTCGGTACCCGCCAGACCGACGTCACCAGCCAGAACGAACGCGCCCAGGTCCGTGAAACGATTGGTCGCCGCAAGCTGGAAGAGGAATACAACCGCTTCCTGCAGGAACTGCGTGGCGAAGCCTATGTGAGCTTCCGCACCGGCGACCGCACCGACGAGAACGCGACCGCTACGCCGGGCGCTCCCGCCGCACCGGCGAAGCCGCCGCAGAACTGAGTCATGCGGCCGACGCTCGCGCTGGTACCAGGCGAGCCGGCCGGCGTCGGCCCGGAGCTGTGCGTACGCCTCGCGCAGCAGCCGCGCTCCGATTGCCGGCTGCTCGCCTTCGCCGATCCGGACACCCTGATTGCCGCCGCAGCGGCGCTGTCGCTGCCGCTGCGCCTGCTGCCCGAGACGGCATCCGCGCGTGACCCCGGCGATCTGCCGCTGCATGCGATCCGCAACGCCGCCCCCAACCTCTTCGGCAGCACCGATCCGCGCAATGCGGTTGCTGTGATCGCGGCGCTGGACGCCGCTTCCGACGCCTGCCTGCGTGGCGAACTGGACGGCATCGTCACCGGCCCGACCCACAAGGCCAGCATCAACGCCGCCGGCATCGCCTACACCGGCACCACCGAGCACCTCGCCCGCCGCGCCGACACCGACGTGGTGATGATGCTGGCCAACCACATCGTGCGGGTCGCGCTGGTCACCACCCACCTGCCGCTGCGCGCGGTGCCGGACGCGATCACCGCCGAGCTGCTCGAACGGGTACTGCGCATCACCAACGCCGCGCTGCGCGATGACTTCGGCATCGAGCAGCCGACCATCGCCGTGCTCGGCCTCAACCCGCACGCCGGCGAAAGCGGGCACATGGGCCGCGAGGAGATCGAGGTGATCGAGCCGGTACTGGCCGCGCTGCGCGATCAGGGCATGCGCCTGATCGGCCCGCTGCCGGCCGACACCGCGTTCCTGCCGGGCAAGCTCAAGGACTTCGACGCGGTGCTGGCGATGTACCACGACCAGGGCCTGCCGGTGCTGAAGTACAGCGGCTTCGAGCAGGCGGTGAACATCACCCTCGGCCTGCCCTACCCGCGCGTGGCGGTCGACCACGGCACCGCGCTGGATCTGGCCGGCAAGGGTCTGGCCGATCCGTCCAGCCTGTTCGCGGCGGTGGAATGCTGTGCGCGGATCGCGGCGGCGCGGAAGAAGCCTGCCATCTCGTAGAGCGAAGCTTGTGCTTGCATCCCTCATACGAAGCCTTCCAGCGAAACCTTCAGGTCGTCGTCCCCGCGCAGGCGGGGACCCAGCGACTTCGGCTCCACGGCCCCATCGGCATCGGCCATTACGGGCCCATAAGCGAAATCCCGCATAATTCGCCCATGGAACTCATCGACTGGAACGACTTCACCAAGGTGGAGCTGCGTGTGGGCCGCGTGCTGTCCGCCGAGGTTTTCGCCGAGGCGCGCAAGCCGGCTTACGTGCTGCAGGTGGATTTCGGCCCCGGGATCGGGGTGCGCAAGTCCAGCGCGCAGATCACCGTGCACTACACGCCCGAGGCGCTGGTCGGCCGGCTGGTGGTGGCGGTGGTCAATTTCCCGAAGAAGCAGATCGGGCCGCTGATGTCCGAATGCCTCGTCACCGGTTTCCACGACGCCGACGGCCATGTCGCGCTGTGCGTGCCCGACCGCGACGTACCGCTGGGGACCCGACTGCTGTGAGCAACTTCCGCACTCCCGCCACCGAGTTCGGCGCGGCCAAGAAACAGCTCGGCCAACACTTCCTGCACGAGCGCGTCTACATCGACCGGATCGTGCAGGCGGTCAATCCGCAGCCGGGCGATCACCTGGTGGAGATCGGCCCGGGCCAGGGCGCGATCACCTTCCCGCTGCTCAAGCGCCACGGCGAGCTGACCGTCATCGAGTACGACCGCGACCTGATCTTCCCGCTGACCGAGGCCGCACGCGACATCGGCACGCTGGAGATCATCCATCGCGACGTGCTCGCGGTGGATTTCACCGCGCTGGCCGGCGAAGGCAGGATCCGCCTGGTCGGCAACCTGCCCTACAACCTGTCCTCGCCGATCCTGTTCCATGCGCTGGACCACGCCGCGGCGATCATCGACATGGTGTTCATGCTGCAAAAGGAGGTGGTCGATCGCATGGCCGCCGGGCCGGGCAGCAAGACCTTCGGCCGGCTCAGCGTGATGCTGCAGGCCTATTGCCAGGTGCAGTCGCTGTTCGTGGTGCCGCCGGGTGCGTTCCGGCCGCCGCCGAAGGTGGATTCGGCGGTGGTGCGGCTGGTGCCACGCGATCCGGCCACGGTCGGAATCAACGATGCGCGTCGCTTCGCCAATGTGGTGCGCGCCGCCTTCGGGCAGCGCCGCAAGACCTTGCGCAATGCCTTGTCCGAAGTCTGCGACAGCCGCCATTTCGAGGCTGCCGGGGTACGTCCGGACGCGCGTGCCGAGCAGTTGGAAGTTGCCGACTTCATCCGCCTGGCCAACGTGACGGTGGATTGATCGGCCGCCCGGCATCGCCGGGCGGGCCGTGGTTTTCACGGCGATTCACTCAAGGAGCCGCGACACTTGCTCCGCTCCGCTGGAATTTCCCGGGCAGGCGCGTGCCGACGCGCGCTGTTCGGGAATCTCGACAAACCCTAAACTCACTGCATGCAAGACATTTCCCGCTACCGGATCGAAGTGGAGGTTTCACCCCGCTTCCTCGATCAACAATCCACGCCGTCCGACGGCCGGTACGCGTTCGCCTATACGATCCGCATCCGCAATGCCGGCGACGTCGCCGCGCGGCTGGTCGCACGCCATTGGCTGATCACCGACGGCAATGGCCAGATCCAGCACGTCGATGGCGAAGGCGTGGTCGGCGAGCAACCGCGGCTGCGCCCGGGCGAGGACTTCCAGTACACCTCCGGGGTGATGCTGGATACCGAGCACGGCCAGATGCAGGGTCATTACGACATGGTCGCCGACGACGGCACCGAGTTCGCCGCGCCGATCGCCGCCTTCGTGTTGAGCGTGCCGCGGACCCTGCACTGATGAGAAGCCGCGCATGAGCATCTGGGCCATCGGCGACCTGCAGGGGTGCTACGACGTCACCCAGCGGCTGCTGGAAAAGATCCGCTTCGATCCGGCGCAGGACACGCTGTGGTTCTGCGGCGACCTGGTCAATCGCGGCGGGCAGTCGCTGGAGACGCTGCGGTTGGTGCATTCGCTTCGCGAACACAGCGTCGTCGTGCTCGGCAATCACGATCTGTCGCTGCTGGCGATCGGTGCGCGCTCGGAAGAAGAGCAGCGCAAGGTCAATCCGGACCTGCAGCGCGTGGTGCTCGCCGAGGATCGCGATGTGCTGCTGGACTGGCTGCGCATGCAGAAGCTGGCACACGTGGACCGCACCCTCGGCTGGATGATGATCCACGCCGGGCTGGCGCCGAAGTGGACCACGCAGATGGCCGAGAAGCATGCGCGCGAGGTCGAGCAGCAGTTGCAGGGCGCCGGCTATCGCAAGCTGCTGCGCAACATGTACGGCGATCAGCCGAGCTGGTCACCGGGACTGAGCGGCTACGACCGCAGCCGCGCGATCATCAACATCTTCACCCGCATGCGCTATTGCAGCCCGCGCGGGCGTATCGCCACCGAGGACAAGGGCACGCCCGGCACGCAGGCGCAAGGCATGTATCCATGGTTCGAGGTACCGGGACGGGTGGAGCGCGATCTCAAGATCGTCTGCGGGCATTGGTCGGCATTGAATCTGACCATCACTCAAGGCATCCATGCGATCGATACCGGTGCGGTGTGGGGTGGCAAGCTCACGGCGTTGCAACTGGATACCGATGAGTTGCGGGTGGTGCAGGTACCGGGGCGTGAGGTCGAGGGGCCGCCGCCGGTCAGTCGTCCGCGTCCGCCGCGACGTCGGCCGGATCAGCGGCGACGGCAGGCCAAGCCGGCTTCTACGTAGGTTTTTGGGCTGTTGCTTGCTGCTACCCTGCTTCTTCCGGATATTTCCATCGTAGTTTCCGCGAAGCGCTTTTGCGCCGCCGAAGTGCTTCACAACGGCGGCATGGTTGGTAATCGCTGATCAAGCGGGAATCTGGTTGCCCCTCGCAATCTACCTACCGTCGTCCCTGCGAAAGCGGGGGCGAAGCGCCACGGCTTGCGAGCCACTGGCTCGCGTGGTGCTGAGCGCCGTCGGGCTATGCCCGATGGCCGGGGATCGAAGATCCATGGACGTTGCTTCTTGGGTTTGACGTTGCAGTGGCCGCAACGGCAACGGCGCTTGTGACGGTTTGATCCCGAATGTCGATTCACCCGATAGGCATCACGCTGCGTCCAGAGCAGCCAGTTGCGGCACCGACGCCAGTAATTCACGGGTGTAGGCGTGCTGCGGTCGTTCGAACACCTGCTCTATCGAACCGCTTTCCAGCACTTGGCCGTGGCGCATCACCAGCACTTCGTGGCTGATCTGGCGGATCACACCCAGGTCGTGCGAGATGAACAGGTAGGCCAAGCCGAGCTGGGCTTGCAGGTCGTCCAGCAGGTCCAGCACCTGTGCCTGCACTGATACGTCCAGCGCGGATACGGCTTCGTCGAGGACGATCAGGCGGGGCCCGGTGGCGATGGCGCGGGCGATCGCGATGCGTTGGCGCTGGCCGCCGGAGAGTTGCAGCGGGAAACGAGCGGCCAGCGATGGAGCTAGTCGCACTTGATCGAGCAGTTCGGTGATCCGCGCCGGGTGCGCGCTGCGTGGCAGGCCGGCGGCGTCGAGTGCGTCGCCGAGGATGTGGGCGACGTTCCAGCGTGGATCGAACGAGCTCAGCGGATCCTGGTAGACGGCGCTGATCGTGCGTCGCCAGGGTCGTCGTTGTGCTTCGGGTACATGTGCTGGACCGGTGCCGGTCCAGGGGCGGCCGTCCAGTCGCACTTCGCCGGCGTCGGGTTCGGTCAGGCCCAGCACCAGTCGCGCCAGGCTGCTTTTGCCGGAGCCGGATTCGCCGACGATGCCGAGCGTGCGACCGGCGTGCAGGACGAAGCTGACGTTGTCCACAGCGACGTGGGGGGCTTCGTCCGGGGTGCGGTACACCTTGCGGAGGTTGTGCGCTTCCAGCAGCGGCACGGTGTCCGACGCGGGCTTTTGTGTGGGAGGGACTTTAGTCCCGACGCTTTCCCGGCTGAGCCCTGTCGGGACTGAAGTCCCTCCCACAGAACGGCCTTCGCCGGATGCACCTTCCCGCGGCGTCGCGCGCCATACGACATGGTTGTTGGGTTTTTCTGCAGCTCGAGCTGAAATCCATCCCGCCGCATCCTTCCTCCTGCCGGTCCTGGGATGCACGCCCGGTACCGCATCGAGCAATGCACGCGTATAAGAGTGCACCGGACGCCGCAGCACCTGCGCGATCGCCCCCTGCTCGACCACCTCGCCGTGGCGCAGCACCAGCACTTCGTCGGCCAGTTGCGACACCAGTGCCAGGTCGTGGCTGATCACCAGCAACGCGCCGCCGCGATGCTTGATCGCCCGCAATTCGGCCAGTACCTGCGCCTGCACGGTGGCGTCCAACGCGGTGGTCGGTTCGTCGGCGATCAGCACGCCCGGCGAGTTGGCCAGCGCCGAGGCGATCAGCGCGCGCTGGCGCAGGCCGCCTGAGAGCTGATCCGGGCGCTGGCGGGCGCGCAGTGCGGGTTCGGGCACGCCGGCCTGTTCCAGCAGCTCCAGCACCCGCGCACGGCGGCTGTGGCGGTCGCCCCAGCCGTGTGCGGCCAGGGCTTCCTCGATCTCGCGGCCTACCGGGCGCAGCGGATCCAGCGACACCAGCGCGTCCTGCAGCACGAAGCCGATGTCCTTGCCGCGCAAACCGCGCCACTGCCGCTCGTTCCAGTTGCGCAGGTCGCGACCGGCGTGCTCCAGTACCCGCGCACTCACCCGCGCATGCTCGCCAGCCAGTCCGACCAGGCTGCGCGCGGTCACGCTCTTGCCCGAGCCGGACTCGCCGACCAACGCCACCGCGCGACCCGGCGTCAGCGCGAACGATATCTCGCGCACCGCCGTATGCGGCGGCTGTCCGGGGCGTGCGAACTCGACCGACAATCCTTCCACCCGCAGCAGTGCATCGCTCATGGCGTGCGTCCCTCCAGGCGACGTTGCAGCCAGCGCCCCAGCACCGTGGTCGACAGCGTGGTCAGCACGATGAACAGGCCGGGGAAGAAGGTCATCCACCATGCCAGCGCGACGAAGTCGCGGCCGACCGACAACAGCGTGCCCCACTCCGCCGCCGGTGGTGGCTTGCCCAGGCCGAGAAAGCTCAGCGCCGAAGCCCAGACGATGATCTGGCCAACACCGAGCGTCACGGTAACCAGCAGCGGCCGCATCGCGTTGGGCAGGATCTGGCGCACGATGATCCGCCACGGCGAGTGCCCGAGTACGCGCGCGGCCTCGATGTAGCCGGAGCCGCGCACCGCCAGCACCTGCGCGCGCACCATCCGCGCGTAGCCGGGCGAGCAGCCCAGGCCGGTCGCCACGATCACCGGCCCCAGCCCGGCGCCGAACACCGCCACCAGCACCAGCGCCACCAGCAACGCAGGAAACGCGAACAACACGTTGAGCAGGCTGCCGATGGCGCGATCGAGCAGGCGTCCGCCGAGCCCGGCGGTCAGTCCCAGCACGATCGCCACCGCCATCGACAGCGCGGTGGCCGCTACGCCGATCGTCAGCGACTCGCGCGCGCCGTACACCACGCGTGCCCACAGATCGCGACCGGAAGCGTCGGTGCCGAACCAATGCGCCCAGCTCGGCGGCTGGAATGCCTCGCGCGGCGCCACGCCCCATGGATCGGCACCGGCGAACACTCCCGGCGCCAGTACGATCGCGACCAGCAGCAACAGGAATGCGGCCGCCAGCGCCGGACCCGGCGGCAACGTCGCCAGCTGTCGCAACGCGCCACGCACGCGGGCGCACAGCGCGCAGGACGGTGCCGGTGAAGAGAGGACGGTGGCGTTCATCGGAATTCTCCATGCAGGCGCGGATCGACCAGCCGTTGCAGGCCATCGATCAGCAGGTTGGCGATCACGTAGACCACGGCGATGAACAGCACGATGCCCAGCGCCAGCGGCAGGTCCTGCGCCTGCACCGCGTAGAACAGCTGCCGGCCGATGCCCTTGCGCGAGAAGATCACCTCGGTGACCACCGCGCCGCTGATGGTTGCGCCGATCGCCCAGCCAGACAGGCTCAATCCCGGCAGCAATGCGTGCCGCAACACGTGTCGCAGCCGCACCGCGACCTCGCCCAGACCGCGCGTTCGCGCCGACAGCACGAACGGCTGCTCCAGCGCCAACGCCATCGACTCACGCGTGACCTGGCCGATGAAGCCGGCCAGCGGCAACGCCAGCGTCAGCGCCGGCAACACCAGACTGCGCAGGCCATCGCTGCCGGCCGGCGGCAGCAGGCGCAGGCCGAATGCGAACACCGCCAGCAGCACCAATCCGAGCCAGAACTGCGGCAACGCCGCGGCCAGCGTTTCCAGCGTCGAGAACAGCTTGTCGCGCCAGCCCCGGCGCACGCTCGGCAACACTGAGGCCAGCGCCAGCAGCCACGCCAGCAGCAGTGCGGTACCGGTCAGCTGCAAGGTCGCGCCGGCCTGCTCGCGCAGCACCTGCGCCACCGGCATGTGCTGCGAGTAGGAGTTGCCCAGATCGCCGTGCAGCAAGCGGCCCAGGTGTTGCAGATACTGCTGCGGCAAGGGCTGGTCCAGTCCGTATTCCAGCCGCACCGCCGCCAGCGTCTCGGCGGTGGGGTTGGCGCTGGGCCCGCCAAGGATCGCCAGCGCGGGATCGCCAGGCATCAGCCGCAGCACCAGAAACAGCAGCGTGGCGGCGGCCCACAACACCAGCGTGGCGCCGATCAGCTGTGCACCCAGCGCACGCAGGTGACGTGGCCAGGTGGAGGCGTGACGGAACAGCAGGACAGCGGTCGCGTTCATTTGCTCACCCAGGCGTCGTAGAGCGTGGTGACCCGCAGCGAAGGCTCTATCCCCACCCCGTGCGCGGTCTTGTAGATGCCCAGCCGCGTGCTCTGCGGGAAGGTGGTCAGTTGCAGGAACTGGCTGGCGGCGATGCGCTGCGCCTCGTGATAGAGCTGCGCACGTTGTTGCAGGTCCTGCGTGGCCAATGCCTGTTCGACCACCGCGTCGAACTGCGGATCGGCGAAGCCGGCACCGTTCTGATGGAAGCCGCCCTTGCCACCCACCGGCGCCAGGAATTTCGAGCTGAAGATGATGCGCAGCACGTCGGCGGTGTTGGTGTTCCAGTAGCCCACGCGCACGTCGTAATCCCAGTCGGCCTGACGCTGTTGCGAGAGTGCGTCGCTGAGCAGGTCCAGGCGCACGTCGAAACCGGTCGCGCGCGCGGTGGCCTGCACCTGCTCCCACAGGGTCTGCTCGGATGGCGGCGACTGGTTGCGCATCAGCACGTGCACGGTCAGGCGGCGCCCGTTCTTGGTTCGATAACCTTCGGCGTCGCGCGTACCCCAGCCGGCGGCATCGAGCAGGCGATTGGCGCGTGCCGGGTCGTAGTCAGCGACATGTTCGAAGTCGG
The DNA here is from genome assembly GCF_058986605.1 of Pseudomonas sp. GW821-FHT07E12. Lineage (NCBI taxonomy): Bacteria > Pseudomonadati > Pseudomonadota > Gammaproteobacteria > Pseudomonadales > Pseudomonadaceae > Pseudomonas > Pseudomonas sp. GW821-FHT07E12. The sequence goes on from NZ_JBYSVX010000002.1 coordinate 22,036, forward strand.
GGCTGTAGAACGGCGTGCCGACGCTGAGCGGACCACCGGCGCGCGGGAACTCGCCGAAGAACACGCTCTGCAACGCGCCCTCGACATCGGCCGAGCGCAGGAATGCCTCACGCACGCGGATGTCGTCGAACGGCGCGCGGGTCAGGTTGAGCGTGCCGTTGGTCGGGTTGCCGGGGCGGTTGGCGACCAGCAGCGACAGTTCCGGATTGGCGCGTGCCGGCGCGTGTGCCTCCGGCGGCAGGCCTTCGATCACGTCGACCTCCCCGGCCTGCAATGAAGCGAAGCGCACCGAGGGCTCGCCGATGAACTTCCAGACGATCCGATCCAGATACGCCGGTCCCTGATGCTTTGCGCTCGGCGGCGCCCAGCTGTAATCGGGATTGCGCACCAGTACGACCTGGTTCTGGCGATCCCAGCGTTCGACCTTGAACGGCCCGGTGCCGACCGGGCTCTGGCAGTTCTGATCGCGTGTGCGCTTGAGCGCGGTCGGCGACTCGATGCCGAGAAACCCCTGCGCCAGCACTTCCAGGAACGCCGCGTATGGGCTGTCCAGTTGTACGACTGCGGTGTGATCGTCGACGACCTCGGTGCGGACGTACTGGCGGATGTAGCCGCCGGCGGTGCTGGATTGCGTGCGCGGATCGGCCATGTGATCGAGGTTGGCCTTGACCGCTTCGGCGGTGAACGGCGTGCCGTCGCTGAAACGCACGTCGTCACGCAGGTGGAAGGTGTAGGTCTTGCCGTCCCCGGAAACCTCCCAGCTGCGCGCCAGCCACGGTTCGATGCGACCGTGCTCGTCCATCGACACCAGCGAGTCCAGGTACTGACGCGCCACGAATACCTGCGGCATGTCGCCCTGCACGTGCGGATCCAGGCAGGTCGGCTCGCGGTCGGTGGCGTAGATCAGCGTGCCGCCCTGGCGCGGTGCTTCACCATCCGCGACCGCCTGTGTCGCCGGTGTCTGCCTGCAACCGACCAACGCCAACGCGGCCAGCATCGCGGCAAGCATCGCCCTCATCCGGCAGCTCCCACGGCTGCTACCGGTGCCGGAAAGCGCAGCGGCGGTGGCGGCACTTTCAGATTGGCCGGATCGCGGTAACGCGCGCCGAAATGGTCGGCCGGCAGACGCGCATTGCCGGCGCCGAACAGACGCTCGCGCAAGGTTTCGCCATCGCGGTACGACTCACGGAAACGGCCGCGCCGGCGCAGTTCCGGCACCACCAGTTCGATGAAATCGCGCGCAGTCTCGAACGACAGGTACTGGCGCAGGTTGATGCCATCGATGTCATCCTCGTCGAGCCAGCGCTCGATGGTGTCGGCCACCGCAGTGGGCGTACCGGCGACGAAGTAACGCTCGCGATCGAACGCCTCCAACCGCTTCAACACCTGCCCCACCGTCCATTGCGGATCGAACCCGGCCAGCACGCCGCGCCCGATTCCGCTGGCGCTGCCCTTGCCACGGCCGCCGACGATCTCACCGATCAGCAAATCGCGCGGATATGCCAGCAGATCGATGTCCGACTGCGCGTGCACCAACCCGCCGCGCACGCTCATCAACTTGCGGTAGCCATCTAGCTTGGCGGCCACGTCCTCATCGGTGCGGCCAACGATCACCCCAGCCTGCACCAGGAACCTGATCGCGCGCGGATCGCGGCCCTGCGCGGCGACCCGTGCGCGGGTGTTGGCAATGTTGCGACGTACGTCAACGGCGGTGAGACCGCCGGTGAACACCACCTCGGCATGGCGCGCGGCGAATTCCAACCCTGCCGCCGAGCCCGACGCCTGGAACAGCAGCGGCGTGCGCTGCGGCGAGGGCTGGCTCAGATGCGGGCCGGCGACCTTGAAGAACTCGCCGACGTGATCGATATGGCGCACCTTCGATGGATCGGTATAGATGCGCCGCTCGCGATCCTGGATCACCGCATCGTCGTCCCACGAGCCTTCCCATAGCTTGTAGAGCACATCCAGATACTCGTCGGCGATCTCGTAGCGATGGTCGTGTGGTACCTCGCCATCCAGGCCGAAATTGCGCGCCGCGTTGGGCAGGTAGGAGGTGACGATGTTCCAGCCGACCCGGCCCTTGGTCAGGTGATCGAGCGTGCTGATGCGCCGCGCGAACGCGAACGGCGGCTCGTAGGTGGTGGAGAAGGTCGCGCCGAAGCCGAGATGTTGGGTCACCTGTGCCATCGCCGGAATCAACAGCAGCGGATCATTGCTGGGAATCTGCACCGCCTCTTCCAGCGCCGCCTTGGGACCGTGGCCGAAGCTGTCATAGGCACCGATCACATCGGCCAGGAACACGCCGTCGAAGGTGCCGTATTCCAGCAACTGCGCCAGCTCGGTCCAGTAATCCAGATCGTTGAAGCGATGGCGCTGGTTGTCCGGATGCACCCACATGCCATGCACGATGTGGCTGACGCAGTTCATCTCGAACAGGTTGACGTGCAGCTGTTTGGGTTCAGCGGCGACGCTCATGCCGGTGCTCCCGGCTGCACGGCTGCGTCCGTCTTCGGCGTGGTGCCGGAGAACCAGGCTTCGCGCGGACGCGTGCCGTTGAGGCGCCAGTCGCCGAGCGCGCGTTCGCGCAGGATCGCCGGATTGTGCGAAGCGATCGTGCGTGCATTGCGCCAATGCCGATCGAGCGCGCGACTGCGCTCGGTGGCCGAGGCACCACCGACTTCGAACACCAGCGTGGCCGCCTCCAGCACCAGCGGCAGCGTGACCTGCTGGCCGTGATAGGCGGCGACATCGGCGGCGATGTAATCGGCCTCGACCGCGCTGCCGTCCTGGTGCGCCAGATGAATCCGCTGCAAGGCCGCGCCGACCTGCTCCACCACCGCCTCGGTCGCGAACGCCACGCTCGACAATCGCCCGACCACGCGCTGCACCAGTGGATCATCGGCCGGGCGCACCTGCCCCGGCACGCCGAACACACGGGTGCGGCCGCGCACGAACGCCACGCCGTCGCGCAGCACCGCACGCGCGATGCCGGCCAGCGTCGCCAGATGCACGCTCTGGTAGAACGCCGTGAGGTAGCTGTCCGGGCGCGGGCGTCCGCCGGGATGACGATGCAGCACGTGTTCGTCGTCCAGACTCACCGCACTGAAACGGGTGCTGCCGCTGCCGGTCAGGCGCTGGCCGAAGCCGTCCCAATCGTCGATACGCACCACGCCCGGCGCCTCGGCCGGCACCGCCAGTGCGAGGTGATCTTCGCCGTCCACCGCCGCGGCCAGGATCCAGTCCGCGTACAGCGTGCCGGTGGAGTAGTACTTCTCGCCGTTCAACTGCCAGCGCGCACCGTCGCGACTCAGCGCCAGCGTGTTCTCGGTGGCCGGCCCGCGCTCGGCCATCGCCGCACCGAACAGCGCACCGGTCGCGATGCGCGGGAACCAGCGCTCACGCAGCACCGCGTTATCAGCGTCATCGCCGAACAAGCCTTCGACGAAACCAAAATGCGCGCGCAGTATCTGCGGCACATTGGAATCGGCCTCGCCGAGCCGCGTCAGCAGGCGCAGCAGCTGCGGCAGGCTGGCACCGAGGCCACCATGGGCTTGCGGTACGCGCAGCGCGCCGAAGCCGGTCTCACGCAGCCACGCCACCGGTTCGTAGGCCAGCTCACGTTCGCGCTCGCGCGCCAGCGTGCCTTCGGCAATGCGCGCGAACACCGGATCGAAGCGCCGCGCCAACGCCTCGTCGCTCGGTGCGGCGTGTTCGCGCGGCGCCAGCGCCTGCGTGTCGGTTTCGAAGATGGCACGAGCGTTCATCGGGTTATCTCCAATGCGATAGAAGGAAGCGGACGGGAAAGGCGCAGTCGCATCACTCACAACCTCCAGGTGAAACCGGCATAGACGGCGAAGCCTTCGCCCGGCGTCACCCGCGCCTGATCGGTGCCGGCGTCGTCGTAGCCGGGCGAGACGATCGCCACGTAGCGCTTGTCGGTGAGGTTGCGCAGGTCCAGATAGGCCGACCAACGCCCGGACGGCGCGTTGAAGCCGAGGTTGGCGCCGTAGATCGCGTAGCCGGGCGTGCGGCGGGTGTCGGCGTAGTCGATCGAGATCGGCGAGCCAATCCAGCTGTTGATGCCGGCGTAGTAACCGGCCGGATGCTCGTATCGCAGTTCGCCCTGGTAGTAGTGACGCGGGATGCCGGGCAGGCGGTTGGAGCCGAACACCGCGTCGTGGTCGTAGTGGAAATCGCTGAAGCTGTAGGCCTGACGTGCGCTCAGGCGCTGCCCGCCGGCGGTCTCCCACAGCGTGCTGTGCAGCGAGGCTTCCACACCCTGGTGCGTGGTCGCGCTGGCGTTGGTCTCCTCGGTGACCGCCGCGCCATTGCGATCGGCGATCACCACCGACAACAATTCGTTGCGTACCGCCGCGCGATACAGCGACACGTCCCACTGCCCGAGCCCGGCCTCGCCACGGCTGCCGATCTCCGCTGTGGTCGCGGTCTGGTTCTTCAGGTCCATCACGCCGCTGGCCAGACCCGCTGCGATGCCATTGGCGAAGTAATTGCCGCCGACCATCGCCCAGGCATTGGGCGGCTCTATCGAGCGGCTCAGGTTGCCGTAGAACTGCAGGCTTGCACTCGGCTCGTAGCGCAGGCCCAAGCGTGGTGCGTAATCCAGGCGATCGCGCCGGTAGGCCGGTTGCGTCTCGGCAGTGACCGGATAGGTGATCTGCGCCTTGCGCTCGGTGTACAGCAGCGACAGGCCGGTGGTCAGCCACAGGTCCGGGCGCAGCGCCAGCTCGTTGCTGGCATGAAGCACGCTGTCGGAGGAACCGTCGTATTTGCGCGCCGAGCGCGGCGTGCCCACCGCGTAACCGGTATCGGCCTCGCTGTTGGAATAGCTGTGCGATGACGAATCCAGGTTGTAGGTCGACACCAGCCCGAACCGGGTCACGCTGTCGCGACCGAACCACTGCCCGCGCCGGGTGTAGTTGACGGTCGCGCTGACGTCGCGGAACGCCCAGGTCTCGTGCACTACCCACCAGTTCGTGGTCAGCGGGTAGTCGTGATAGGTCAGGCCGAACTCCAGGCTCTGGTCATCATCGATGCGCCACGTGGTCTTGCTGCCGATCCAGGTCGTGCCGGGATGATTGCGGTCCCAGTCGTAGGCCGTGGCCGAAGGACTGGCCGCGCGCGGATCGTGCAGCGCCTGCTCCAGCGTCACGCTGCCGGCGTTGTCGAACTTGACCTCGCGATAGCGCAGGTACAGCCGGGTTTCCAGATCCGGACTGATCTGCCAACCCACGTTGGCGGCGACACCGTGATTGCGGCTGGCCGAATGCGCCTGATAACCATCGCTGCGCCCATCGGTCAGGCTGACGTAGTAATCGAAGTTGCCGAAGGTCTGACCGGAACTGAGCTGGCGCTTCTGGTAACCGAAGCTGCCCAGTTCGTAGCGCAGCTCCAGCGGCGAGGCCTCGCGCCCGGTCAGGCTGACGTAGTCGATCGCCCCGCCCAGCGCCAGACTGCCCAGGTCGAAGCCGTTGGCGCCTTTCAACACCTCGGTGTAGCTCAGCCCGAGCGGCTCGAACAGTTCGAACGGCGAGCCACTCGGCCCGGACACTGGCAATCCATCGAACAGGAAATAGATACCGGAGCGGAAGTAGTTGGTACCGCGATTGATGCCCGAGCCGCGGATGTTGATCTTCAATCCATCAGCACCACCGGCCGCCAGTGCGTACACGCCGGGTTGATAGGCCAGCACGTCCTGATTGGTGGCGACGCGGCCCTGCTCGACGCGCTCCTGATCGATCAACGCCGCCCCGCCCGGCACCGCGTCCACGTCGGCCTGCGCCGCTTCCTTGGCCGCCACGCCCTTGGCACTGACCTTCACTGCGTCCAGCTCCTGCACACGCGGACCGCTCGCGTCGTCGGCCCGCACCGGCGCCGCATGCGCCAGCCACACCGTTGCGAACGCCAGCGCGAGCGGTAGCCGACGCAGGCAGGCATCACCCACGCGGCCGTCGCTACGATGTTGCAGCTGCTCATTTCGATATCGCCCAATTCCAACCGATCGCATTCGCTTAGCCCCATGTTCTCAATCAACCATTGCGCCGACGGACCGTCCGTCACGTTCAATGCTGCTTACGCACATCGCGTGCCATGCGCGTAAACACGAGAAAACCAGGGCATACACAGCAGAAACCACGGAAAACACATGTTCGCGGCGAATAAACTGCTGATCCAGTGTCGATGCAGGGACAAAATTCATTTATTGATAATCCATCGATATATATTCATCACCGGCGATACATAAGCAGCCCGGTAAAACCACGGGAACGCCATATGCTCATCAGCTTTCGCAATGAGCACACCACTCAGAAGCGATAGGAAGCCCCGGCGAACACGCTGAAGCCGTCGCCCACGTAGAACACGTTGCTGTCCCTGCCATTCAAGTTGTAGACGGTGCTGGTGGCAGTGGCGTAGTGCTTGTCGGTGAGGTTGCGCAGGTCCACCCATGCGCTCCAGCGCTCGCTCGGCAGGCCGTAACCGAATTTGGCGCCAAGCAGCGCGTAGCCGGGTGCCTTGAAGGTGTTGGCGTAATCGACGTAGTAGCTGGAAGCCACACGCGTGTTGAGCTGGGCATAGAAGCCGCTGCCGTGCGAATACTGCAGTTCGGCCTGGTAGACCTGACGCGGCAGACCCGGCAGCTGGTTGTCGCCGAAGCTGCCGTCGTGGCGGTAATGGAAGTCGTTGAGGGTGTAGGCCTGGCGCAGGCTCAGTCCATCCCCGCGCTCGCCCTGCCACAGCTTCGCGGTCAACGCCGCCTCGATGCCCTGATGCACGGTCGGCTCGGCATTGGAGTTGGCGGTCACCGCATCGGTGGTCGCGGTCGCCTGCTGGATCACCACCGTCAGCAGCTCGTCGCGAATCCAGGAGCGGTAGACCGTGAGGCTGCCATCGAAGATGCCATGACTGCCGCGCACACCGAACTCGGCGGTGGTGGCCTTCTGCGGCACCAGCGGCCGTGCGTATGGCGTAGCAACGCCGCCGCCACTGATCTGCCAGGTGATCGGCGGATCGATCGAGCGGCTCAGGTTGCCGAACAGCCGCACGTCCGGCGTCAGCTGATAGCGCAGCCCCAGGCGCGGCGCGGCGTACCAGCTGTTCAGTGCATAGCGATCCGGAAACACGCTGGTATTGGGCGTAGTCGAATACACCACGCGCACGTCGCGATCGATGTTGATCAACGACACCCCGGCCGACAGCCACAGCGCCGGATCCAGCTGCAACTCCCCGCCCAGTGCCAGTACGGTGTCGCGCGAGCCGGTGTAGCGCACGTGCTTGAGCAGGCGCCAGCTGTCGCGGTCGTAGGTACGCGCATCACCGAACACCAGCCGCGTATCGCTCCAGGTCACGCTGGTGTCCAGTGGCCGCCCGAACAGCGTGTCGCCGCTGCGCAGGTAACGCAGCGTGGTGTTGAGATCGGTCGAACGCCACAGGTTGGGCGTGGTCGAGTAGCGCCAGCTGTTGATGAGCGGGTAGTTGTCCACGTCCACGCCCAGCTCCAGCCGCGCATCGTCGTCGAATACATAGGTGGTCTTGCTGCCGACCAGCGTGGTGCCCTTCTTCTTGCGGCCGTAGGGCGCCGGATTGGCACGCGAGCCGCTGTTGATCTGCGCCAGGGTCAGGGTGCCGCCGTTGATCAGCTCTTCCTCGCGGTAGCGCACCAGCAGCCGCGTATCCAGGCGCGGGCTGAAGCGGTAGCCGAAGTTGGCGACCAGTTCCCTGCCGCTGTTGTCGGTGTTGTCCTGGTAGCCATCACGCTGGTTGTGCAGCAGCGATACGTACCAGTCGAAGTTGCCGGCCACACCGCCGTTGCTGACCTGCTGCTTGCGGTAGCCGAAGCTGCCACCTTCCAGGCGCAGGTAGGTGCCGGGCGAGGTGTAGCCGGTGTGGGTGACGAAGTTGATCGCGCCACCGAGCGTGGTGGCCGCGTACTGGAAGGCGTTGGCGCCGTACAGCACTTCCGTGTAGTTGACGCCGGCAATGCTCAGCAGGTCTTCCTGGGTGCCACCGGGGCCGGTGATCGGCAGCCCGTCGAACAGGAACTTGGTGCCGAGCACGTAGCCACCATAGAAGGTGTTCAACCCGGAGCCCCGGATCGAGATCTTGGCGGCGGCGTTGCCGCTGGTGGACTGCGCGAACACGCCCGGCTGCAACGCCAGCATATCCTCGGCGCTGGAAGCACGACCACGCTCGACCTGCTCGTTGTCCACCACCGCGGTATTGCCGGCGACCTTGTCGAGCTTCGCCTTTGCCTCCTGTTGCTCCGGCTTGCGCTCGGCGGTGACCGTCAACGCATCCAGCGTACCGACCTTGGCATCGGCCGGCAGCGGTGCTGCCACTTCCTCTGCATGCAGCTGCCCCGCCATCGCCAACACGATCGCCGAATACAACACGCCGCTCTTCTTCATACCCACATCGCTCTCCGGTTGATCGCCGGCTTGGATGCGCCGGCCCGATGCTGCATACGCACATCGCATGCCAGCGAGCTGCAGACACCGGTATTCAAGGAGCGAGATCGAAACAACCTTTTATAAAGGGTGATTCTGCTGCGGATATTCGTCTCGAATGCTGATCAGATGTTTCCTGGAGAACATTTTCGGCATCCATATAAACCCAGAAACTATCGTCATTACCTGGCGACATGAGCGATTCAACGAAAACAGCGTTGAATCGCCCTGTTTCCAGGATCATTCATAAGGTCATTATCAAATCTGCTAAGCACCCCGGCATATTGGCGACACCACGCCATTGCTGCCTGCACCGGCCTGCGGTCATATGGAAAGCACGATGCACGCCGATGAACAGCGTCCTCGCGCTGCACTCTGCACCTCCAGCAACACGCCTTGCCTCAACCGATGGCACGGACATTGCGTGAGCACTCGCACCGACCACTGTCCGCTTGCCATCACAGGACCCCCAACTCCATGCGCACACCACTGAATGTCGTCGCCGTCTCCGGCAGTACCTCGCGCCCCTCGCGCACGCTGGCCCTGGCCGAGGCCACCCTGGCCGAACTCGGACAACGCTTGCCGATCAGACCCACGCTGATCCAGCTCGGCGATATCGCCCGCCCGCTCGGCGCCACGCTATGGCGCAACGAGTTGAGCGAGACGCTGGAGCAGCCGCTGCGCCAGATCGAATCGGCCGACCTGCTGCTGGTGGTCACACCGGTGTATCGCGGCTCCTATCCCGGCCTGCTCAAGCATCTGTTCGATCTGATCGACCTCAACGCGCTGATCGACACGCCGGTGCTGCTCGCCGCCACCGGCGGCAGCGATCGCCACGCGCTGGTGATCGAGCACCAGCTACGACCGTTGTTCGGCTTCTTCCAGGCACTGACGCTGCCGATCGGCATCTACGCCGCCGAAGCGGATTTCCACGACTACCGCATCGTCAGCCCGGCGCTGCAGCAACGCATCGAACTGGCGGCCGAACGCGCCGCCGGCCTGTTCGGCGCCCGCCCCGAAGCGCTGCGGCGCATCGCCTGATCGAGAATCCCAATCATGGATGTGTTCTGGTTTCTCCCCACCCACGGTGACGGCCGCTACCTGGGCACCACGCAAGGCGCGCGCCCGGTCACGCTGCCTTATCTGAAACAGGTCGCGCAGGCCGCCGACGCGCTCGGCTACCACGGCGTGCTGATTCCCACCGGGCGCTCCTGCGAGGACTCCTGGGTGGTCGCCTCGGCGCTGGCCCCGTTGACCGAGCGCCTGCGCTATCTGGTCGCGATCCGTCCCGGAATCATTTCACCGACCGTATCGGCACGCATGGCCGCCACCCTCGATCGCCTCTCCGGCGGGCGCCTGCTGATCAACGTCGTCACCGGCGGCGATCCCGACGAGAACCGCGGCGACGGTTTATATCTGGAACACGACAAGCGCTACGAGGCTGCCGAGGAGTTCCTGCATATCTGGCGTCGCGTGCTGCAAGGCGAGAGCGTCGATTTCGAAGGCCGCCATCTGCGCGTGGCCAACGCCAAGGCGCTGTATCCGCCGCTGCAACAACCGTATCCGCCGCTGTACTTCGGTGGTTCCTCCGACGCCGCGCACGCGCTGGCCGCCAGCCAGGTCGATGTCTATCTGACCTGGGGCGAGCCACCGGCCGCCGTCGCCGCCAAGATCGCCGACGTGCGCGCGCGCGCCGCGCGTCACGGGCGCACGCTGCGCTTCGGCATCCGCCTGCACGTGATCGTGCGCGAGACCGCCGAGGAGGCGTGGCGCGCCGCCGACAAACTGATCGAACACGTCTCCGACGACACCATCAGCAGCGCGCAACGCTCGTTCGCACGCTTCGATTCGGAAGGTCAGCGGCGCATGGCCGCGCTGCACAACGGCCGCCGCGACGGCCTGGAGATCTACCCCAACCTGTGGGCCGGGGTCGGGCTGGTGCGCGGCGGCGCCGGCACCGCGCTGGTCGGCGATCCGCAGCAGGTCGCTGCGCGTATCAAGGAGTACGCCGACCTGGGCATCGACAGCTTCATCTTCTCCGGTTACCCGCACCTTGAAGAGGCTTACCGTTTCGCCGAACTGGTGTTCCCGCTGCTGCCCGAACCGTACGCCAGCCTGGCCGGTCACGGCCGCACCAACCTGACCGGCCCGTTCGGCGAAATGATCGCCAACGATGTGCTGCCACCGGCGCCGCGCAGTGCAACGCGCTGATCTTTTGTGAACCCTTCGCACCGGTCCAAGTGCGCAGATGTTTTTCACTCCCGACCCGAGAACTTCGCTCATGACGAGCCGTCACCCGCAACCGATCCTGCTCAACCCGCTGCACACCGCCCGCCGTCTTGCCGCCGAGTTCGCCGAGACCGCGGTCGAGCGTGACGCGCGCGGCGGCACGCCCAAGGCCGAGCGCGACGCGATCCGTGCCAGCGGCCTGCTCGGGCTGAGCATCCCGGCCCAGTACGGCGGCCTCGGCGCCAGCTGGAGCGAGGTGCTGCAGATCGTGCGCGAGTTCGCCAAGGTCGACAGCTCCATCGCGCACGTGTTCGGTTTCCATCACCTGATGCTGGCGACCGTGCGGTTGTTCGGCCGTCCGCAGCAATGGCAGCCGTGGTTCGAGCAGACCGCGCGCAAGCAATGGTTCTGGGGCAACGCGCTCAATCCGCTGGATACGCGAACCGTCGCAAGTCGCTGCGACGGCTGGCGCGAGTTTTCCGGCAAGAAGAGCTTCTGCTCCGGCGCGATCGATTCGGAAATGCTGATCGCCTCGGCCTTGGACGAAGACAGCGGCGCCTTGCTGATCGGCGCCATCCCCACCGCGCGCAGCGGCATCACCCTGGTGCACGACTGGGACAACATCGGCCAGCGCCAGACCGACAGCGGCAGCACTACCTTCGAGCGCGTGCGCGTCGAGGAAACCGAGCTGCTGCTCGATCCCGGCCCGCTGAGCACGCCGTTCGCCTGCCTGCGCCCGCTGATCGCGCAATTGCTGTTCGCGCATCTGTTCCTGGGCATCGCCGAGGGCGCGTTCGAAGAGGCGCGCAAGTACACCCTGACCGAGACCCGCGCCTGGTTCCGCTCCGGCGTCGAGCACGCCACTGACGATCCCTACATCCTCGGCCACTACGGCGAGTTCTGGCTCGGCCTGGAAAGCGCGCGACTGCTCGCAGCCCGCGCCGCCACGCTGCTCGACGAAGCCTGGCGCAAGGAGCATGCACTCGGCAGCGAGGAACGCGCGCAACTGGCGCTGGCCGTTGCGGCCGCCAAGGTCTCGACCACCCGCATCGGGCTGGAACTGTGCAACCGCCTGTTCGAAGTCACCGGCGCGCGCGCCACCCACGCCGCGCTGCGCCTGGATCGCTACTGGCGCAACCTGCGCACGCAATCGCTGCACGATCCGCTCGACTACAAGCTGCGCGAGCTGGGCGAATGGGCACTGCAACGACGTCCGCCCACACCCAGCTTCTACTCATGAGTGTCCCGATGTTCCGCTTCCGTCCTGGTTCCCGCGTTCCGCCGTGTTGACACGACGCCGCCTCGCGCCTTCCCTCCCCCACGCCCGAGCCCCGTCCCATGTCCGATTTCCGCCTGCTCACCCTGCCCTCATCGCACCAGCGTGCGCTCGCTGCCAACGCCGTGCGCGCCACCGCCCACGTCTTCGAGGATCCCTCATCACAAGCCCTGCTGACCCATCTCGGACGCGTGGCACCGAGCGAAGCCAGCGTGCTGATCATCGGCGAGTCCGGCACCGGCAAGGAGCTGGTCGCGCGCCACATCCACAACCTCAGCGCGCGCCGCCAGCATCCGTTCGTGGCGGTCAACTGCGGCGCCTTCAGCGAATCGCTGGTGGATGCGGAGCTGTTCGGCCACGAGAAAGGCGCCTTCACCGGCGCGCTCAGCGCCAAGGCCGGCTGGTTCGAGGAAGCCAACGGCGGCACCTTGTTCCTCGACGAAATCGGCGACCTGCCGATGCCGATCCAGGTCAAGCTGCTGCGCGTACTGCAGGAACGCGAGGTGGTGCGGCTGGGCTCGCGGCGCAGCGTGCCGATCAACGTGCGCGTGCTGGCCGCCACCAACGTACCGCTGGATCACGCGATCCAGAACGGTCACTTCCGCCAGGATCTGTTCTACCGCCTCAACGTGGTCGGCGTGGAGCTGAAACCGCTGCGCGAGCGTCCGGGTGACATCCCGCCGCTGATCCGCCACTTCGTCGACAAGTACAGCCAGCGTCTGGGCCATGGCGAAGTGACGATCAGCCCCGAGGCCGAGCGCACCCTGGTTGAATACCCCTGGCCGGGCAACATCCGCGAGCTGGAAAACGTCATTCACCACACCTTGCTGATCCACCGCGACGGCGTGGTGCGCGCCGAGGACATCCGCCTCTCGCAGCTGCGATTGCCGACCCAGACCGGGGGCGAACCGCACGAGAACGGCGAAGCCCTGCTCGGGCGCGCCTTCGAAGCCCTGTTCGAAAGTGCCGATGGCACGCTGCACGCCTCGATCGAGAACCAGCTGTTCCGCGCCGCCTACAGGCACTGCCACCACAACCAGGTCAGGACCGCCGCACTGCTGGGCCTGAGCCGCAACGTCGTGCGTGCACGCCTGATCGAACTGGGTGAGCTGGTGGTCAACAAGCGCGCGACGTAACCCGCTCTCGTAGAGCCGAGCTCGCTCGGCTGAAGCTGTACCGGGAACGCTCCAGCCGAGCGAGCTCGGCTCTACCAGCCGTGTCTACCGAACCCGCCGGTAATCCACGAACTCGAACGCCAGCGCATGCCGTGCATCGGCGGCATGCGCCTCACGCGCCACCGTCTGCCACTGCGCCGCATCGAAGGCCGGAAAGAACGCATCAGCGCCCTCGACCTCGGTATCGACATGAGTCAGATGCAACACATCGGCGCGCGCCAGCGTCAGCCGATAGACCTCACCGCCGCCGATCACACACAGCTCCGGCGCACCGTCTTGTTCGGCACGCGCCATCGCCTCATCCAGCGAGGCCACCGCCTGCATGCCCTCGAACGGCACCTGCCCGGAACGGGTCAGCACCAGATTCAACCTCCCCGGCAACGCACGTCCTAGCGACTCGGCGGTCTTGCGCCCCATCAGCACCGGCTTGCCCAGCGTCAGCGCCTTGAAGCGCTTCAAGTCGTCCGGCAAGCGCCACGGCAAGTCGTTGTCGCGGCCGATGGCGTTGCGGCGATCGAGTGCGGCAATGAGGGAGAGCTGGGAATGGAGCCGGGAATGGGGAATGGGGAATGGGGAATCGGATGAAGCAGCAGTCTCCGGGGACGTCGATTCCCGATTCTCCATTCCCGATTCCCGGTCCTTCATACCGCCACCGGCGCCTTGATCGCCGGCAGCGGGTCGTAATCCTCGATGGCGATGTCTTCGAAGGTGAACGCAAACAGGTCGCTCACCGCCGGATTGAGCCGCAGTTTCGGCAGCGCGCGCGGCGTGCGTGACAGCTGCTCGCGCGCCTGCTCGAAGTGGTTCGAATACAGATGCGCATCGCCCAGTGTGTGCACGAAATCGCCCACGCCCAGCCCGGTCGCCTGCGCCACCATCTGCGTCAGCAGTGCATAGCTGGCGATGTTGAACGGCACGCCCAGGAAGATGTCGCCGCTGCGCTGGTAGAGCTGGCAGCTGAGCTTGCCGTTGGCCACGTAGAACTGGAACAGGTTGTGGCACGGCATCAGCGCCATCTTCGGCAGGTCGGCCACGTTCCAGGCGCTGACCACCAGGCGACGCGAATCCGGATTGCGCTTGATCTCGTCCACCAACCAGCGCATCTGGTCGATCTCGCCACCCTCCGGCGTGGCCCAACTGCGCCACTGCTTGCCGTAGACCGGGCCGAGATCGCCATTCGCATCGGCCCACTCGTCCCAGATGCCGACCTTGTTGGCCTTGAGGTAGGCGATGTTGGTGTCACCCTTCAGGAACCACAGCAGCTCATGGATGATCGAGCGCAGGTGCAGCTTCTTGGTGGTGACCAGCGGGAAGCCTTCGTTGAGGTCGAAGCGCATCTGCCAGCCGAACACGCTGCGCGTGCCGGTGCCGGTACGGTCGGATTTCTCCGTGCCGTGCTCCAGCACGTGCTGGAGCAGATCGAGATATTGCTTCACTTGGCGGGCTCCACTGCCGGCACCGGCTGCAGCACCGGTGCGCGCCGCGACAGCCACAGCAGGAACAAGCCCAGCGCGATCAACGGCAGGCTCAGGATCTGCCCGCGCGTCAGCCAACCGAAGGCGACGTAGACGCCGTTGTCGGGCATGCGCACGAATTCCACCGCAAAGCGGAACACGCCGTACAGCAGCGCGAACACGCCGGACACCGCATAGCGTGCACGCGGCTTCATCGAGAACACCCAGATCACGCTGAACATCACCAGCCCTTCCAGCACGGCTTCATACAGCTGCGAGGGATGGCGCGCATAACGATCCAGCAATCCGGCCGCGTACTGCTGCTGGATCTGCGCCGCGCTCATCAGCTCCTGCATCGGCGCCTGCCCGGCCGGAATATCCGACAACGGTGCATGCGGGAAGATCACGCCCCAACCCGCCTGGGTGAACTTGCCCCACAACTCACCGCCGACGAAGTTGCCGAGCCGGCCGAAACCCAGCCCCAGCGGCACCAGCGGCGCGATGAAGTCGACCACGTCGAACACGTGCAGCCGATGCTTGCGCGCCCACCACGCCACCGCGATCAGCACACCGAGCAGGCCACCGTGGAAGCTCATGCCGCCTTCCCAGACCTTGAACAGGATCAGCGGGTTCTGCAGCAGCGCGTCGAACGCGTAGAACAGCATGTAGCCGATGCGCCCGCCCAGCACCACGCCGAGCATCGAGTAGAACAACAGGTCGGAGAAGCCGTTGTCGTCCACACCCGGCAGCCGACCAGCGCGGATGCGGGCACGCCCCAACACCCAGGCGGCGAGGAAACCCAGCAGGTACATGATCCCGTACCAGTGAACCTGCACCGGCCCCAGCGAAAAAGCGATCGGGTCGATGTTGTGGAGATAGATCATGCGCGGCAGAGCCCGGCGGAAAGCGAGGCCGCCATTTTGCCAGCTAAGCCGGTCGCGGGGCTGTACCGCCCTTCACCGGGCCAGATCCGCGGGGCGCCCTCCTAGAGCGAAGCTCGCTCCGCTGGAGCTCTCCCATGAAAGCCCAGCCGAGCAAGCTCGGCTCTACGACTCAAGGACTAACCCAGCACCTGCGGACGATCGGGCAGTTCGTTCTCGTCCGGCTCATCGCCATTCCGCGGAAAATGCTCGGCTAGCAGGCCCGATACCGCCTGGATCCCGCTGGTCACCGCCTTTTCGACCCGACCGGAGCGCAGGCCCTCTTCCATCCGCCTGCACACCTCCTGCCATTGTTCCTCGGCCACCTTCCCGTGCAGGCCCCGGTCGGCCACGATCTCGATCGCGTGATCGGCCAGCAGCAGGTAGATCAGCACGCCGTTGTTGGCGTGGGTATCCCAGGTCCGCAACTGCGCGAAGGCATGCTCGGCGCGCGCGCGTGGGCCCACCCCGCGCAGCAGCGCCATGGCGGGTAGGTCCGATTCGACCGCGAACATGATCTCGCCGTGGTGCGCCTGCTCGCAGGCGGCGATGGTCGCGGCGATCGCGTCCAGCCGCTCGGGCGGGAACAGGCTGCGCGCCGAAGGCGCAAACAGATGTCGGACCCAGCGCATCACCAGCTCCCCGAGGCGCCACCGCCTCCCGACGAACCACCGCCACCGCCCCAGCCGCCCCCTCCGCCGAAGCCGCCGCCTCCACCACCGAATCCACCGCCGCCCCAGCCTCCCCACCCGCCCACGCGGGCGAAGCTGCCCGGTGAACCGGACAGCAGGCCGATGAACAAACCGATCAGCGCCGCCAAACCGCTGGCGAAGAACAACGAGGTGAACAGCAGCGCCGCGCCACCTGCCACGCCGCCGCTGAGCAGTGCCCGCAGCGGACGCGGCAACCACCCGAACAGACCACGCGCGATGTTGGCGGCGACAAAGCCGACGAACAGCGCCACCAGCCAGCCGCCACCGGAAGCACCGCCCGCCGGCGCCTGATGACCGCTGACCGGCGCCGGCAGCGCCTCGCCATCGATCAACTGGACCAGCACACCGGTCGCTTCCTGGATACCGCCGGCGTAATCGCCCTGGCGGAAATGCGGCGCCAGGTACTCCTGGATCACCCGATTGGCGATCGCGTCAGGGATCGCCCCTTCAAGCCCATAGCCGGGCTGGATGCGGACACGTCGATCGTCCTTGGCGACCACCAGCAGCAGGCCATCGTCCACGCCCTTGCGGCCGAGCTTCCACGCATCGAACACGCGCTGGGTGTACTCCTCGATCGTCTCCGGCTGGGTGCTGGCGACGATCAGCACCTGCAACTGGCTGCCCTTCTGCTGCGCCAATGCTTGCGCCTGCTGTTCGAGCTCCTGCTTCTGTGCCGTGTCGAGCGTGCCGGTCTGGTCCACCACCGGCGAATCCAGCGCGGGAATCGCCGCCAACGGCTGCTGTGCCCAGGCTGGCACCAGCAGCGCCAGCCACAATGCCAGCGCCGCCGCGCAATGCCGAAGGGCGGGCATCATCGAGGTGGCCTCAGTTACCCGGCGCAGGTGCCTGCTGCGGGGCCTGCTGCGGCTGCGGGGCCGACTGCGGGCTGCCGAAATCCACCGTCGGCGCGCGCGAAACCTCGCCCTCGTTGGCAACGCTGAAGTTCGGCTTTTCCTTGGCGCCGGTGACCTTGGCGGTGAGCACCTGCGGGAACTGGCGGATGTAGGTGTTGTAGTCCTGCACCGACTGGATGTAGCGACCGCGCGCCACGGTGATGCGGTTCTCGGTGCCTTCCAGCTGCGCCTGCAGATCACGGAACGACTGGTCGGCCTTCAGCTGCGGATAGTTCTCGCTGACCACGAGCAGGCGCTGCAACGCGCTGCCGAGTTCGCCCTGCGCCTGCTGGAAGTTCTGCAGCGACTGCGCATCCTCGGCGTTGACCTGGATCTGGCCGACCTTGGAGCGCGCCTCGGTGACCTGGGTCAGCACCTGCTGCTCATGCTGGGCGTAGCCCTTGACCGTATTGACCAGGTTCGGGATCAGGTCGTAGCGGCGCTGGTACTGGTTGAGCACTTCCGACCAACCCGCCTTCACCGCCTCATCCTTCTGCTGGATCGTGTTGTAGCCGCACCCGGCCAGCGAGGCGACCACCACCCACAGCAGCAACGAACGGATCAGCAGACGCATGACACTACTCCGGTGCGGTACTAGGGAGCTCCAGCATGCCATGAACCCCCTGTGCACGGGATGTGCAGGCCGGGCGCTCCGCCGCGCTACCGGCAGATCACCACTTGCCGGCGCCGGGCACGTCGTGCGCGGCGGCACGGCGGCGCATCAGCAGGTTGAGCCACTCCACCAGCACCGAGAACCCCATCGCCGAGTAGATGTACGGCTTCGGCACGTGCACCTCCAGCCCATCCAGGATCAGCACCACGCCGATCATCACGATGAAGGCCAGCGCCAGCATCTTCACGGTCGGATTGGCATCGATGAAGCGGCCCAGCGGATTGGCCGCCAGCAGCATCACCGCCACCGACAGCAGGATCGCGGCAACCATCACCGGGATGTGTTCGGCGATGCCGACCGCGGTGATCACCGAGTCCAGCGAGAACACGATGTCGATGATCGCGATCTGCAGGATCACCATCCCGAACACGCCGGTAGCCTTGTTGGTGGTCGGGTCGCTGTCCTCGCCGCCGGTGATCAGCTCGCGGATTTCCATGATGCCCTTCACCAGCAGGAACACGCCGCCGACGACCAGCACCAGGTCACGCACCGAGATGCCCATCCCGGCCACGGTGAACAGGTTGGCCTGCATGTGCGCCAGATACGCCAGCGACACCAGCAGCGCGATGCGGGTGATGCAGGCCACCGCGATACCGAGGCGACGCGCGAACGGTCGACGTTCTTCCGGCAGCTTGCTGACTGCGATCGAGATGAACACCAGGTTGTCGATACCGAGCACGATTTCCAGTGCGCTGAGCGTAATCAGCGTCAGCCAGGCATTGGGATCGGTCAGCAGTTCGAGCAGCATGGGAAAACCTTCAATTGGGAAATGTCAGAGATAACGCGGCGCCAGGATCAGTGCCCAGCACAGCAATACGTTCATCAACAGCACGAACACCGCCGCCGAGCCCATGTCCTTGGCGCGGCCGGCCAGTTCATGGTGCTCCGGGCCATAGCGCTCGATCACCGCCTCGATCGCCGAGTTGGCCAGTTCCATCGCCAGCACCAGCAACAGCGAGCCGATCATCAGCACACGCTCGACCGGGGTCTGGCCCAGCCACAGCGCCAACGGCGCCAGCACGACCGTCAGATACACCTCGAGCCGGAACGAGGACTCGTGCAGCCAGGCCGCACGCAACCCCTGGAACGACCACACCGCCGCCTTGAGCATGCGTCGTGGACCACGTGGCAGATGCCCGGACTGATCAGCCATCTCAGCAATGTCCTGGCGCAAGGCAAAAGCGTGGCGCGCGACGGCAACAATCAGTCATCGGACAGGTCATCGGGCACGGGAACGAGGGTAATGAGCCCGTAATTCTGCCACATCCGCCGTTTTGGTCACTCCGACAAGGCCGCGACGATTTGCCCGAACCCCACCGTCGGCGCACCATGGCGGCCGGTTCCACCGCGTCGGGATTGCCCGTGAAACACCGCCTCATCCGCTCCGCACTGCTGGCACTGGCCTTCATCGGCGTCCAGGCCCACGCACTCGAACACCCCGCCCCGAAGATCCCGGCCCAGGTGTCCAATCCCGCATGGGAAGAGGACATGACCAGGTTCGAAGCCGCCGACGCCGCCCATCCCCCGCCGCAACACGGGATCCTGTTCGTCGGCAGCTCCTCGATCCGGTTCTGGGACACGCTGGCCACCGACTTCCCTGGCCAACCGGTGATCAACCGCGGCTTCGGCGGCTCGGAAGTCCGCGACAGCACCTGGTACGCCGACCGCATCGTGATCCCGTACGCCCCGCGCCTGGTCGTGTTCTACGCCGGCGACAACGACCTGGCTGCCGGCCGCACACCCGCCCAGGTACGCGACGACTTCGTCGCCTTCGTACAGCGCGTGCACAAGGACCTGCCCGACACCCGCATCGCCTACATCTCGATCAAACCCAGCCCCTCACGCGCGCAGCTGATCCCGCAAGTCATAGAAGCCAACAGCCTGATCCGGCACGCCGCCTCACGACTGCCGCACGTGGATTTCATCGACGTCTACACCCGCATGCTGGACGCCAGCGGCCAACCGCGCCCCGAACTGTTCCGCGAAGACCAACTGCACATGACCCGCGCCGGCTATGAAATCTGGCGCGACGCGGTAGCTCCGGAACTGGCGCGCAAGTAAGCGGCGCACCAGGAACACCAAACAAAGCCCAGCCCCCGCTTTGCTGTGGCTGTGGCTGTGGCTGTGGCTGTGGCCGTTGCCGTTGCCGTTGCCGTTGCCGTTGCTCATGATTTTGCCTTTGCAGTTGCTCTTTGCTTTCCCGGGGCCCCATCCGCAGCGACGGAGCCAGCAGGAAAAACCCGAAGGGCGACGTGCATGGATGCACGTCGTTTTCTGCCGCGGCATGGATGCCGCGTCAGAAAATCCCGCTGGCGCAGTGCACCCGTAGCGCAGCGAAGGGCGCGAGGACTGGGGCGTGTTTCTTTGGGTTACGTTTCTTTGCACGAGCAAAGAAAGGTGACTCGCTCCGAAGGAGCGAAAGCCTTGGCTGTTGCTGTTGCTGTTGCTGTTGCCGTTGCCGCAACGTCAAACCCAAGAAGCAACGTCCATGGATCTTCGATCCCCGGCCATCGGCATAGCGCCGATGGCGCTCAGCACCACGCGAGCCAGTGGCTCGCAAGCAGTGGCGCTTCGCCCCCGCTTCCGCGGGGATGACGGTAGAGAGATGGCGAGGGAAGTCGCTGGATCCCCACCTTTGCGGGGAAAACGGTAGAGAGATGACGCAGGCGCAGAAATCATCAGACCCCGGACGACACCCCTCAATCAAATCGAACCGTAAACACAGTCCCCACCCCAAGCTCACTCTCCAACTCAATCCGCCACCCAAACCGATCACACAACCGCCGCACGATAGAAAGCCCCAACCCCGTCCCCAACGGCCGATCCGGCTCAGCCCGGAAGAACGGCTCGAACGCGCGCCGCCGCGCCTCCTCGCTCATGCCGATCCCGGTATCGCGCACCACGACACCATCACTGCGCACCTCGACCACCACACTGCCGCTGTCGGTATAGGCACAGGCATTGCGCAGCAGGTTGCTCAGCACCACCCGCAGCACGCGCGGCGGCGCATGCAGCGCCAACGCATGGACAAACCTCATCTCTACCCGCACCGGCTTCTCGCCCAACAGCTCGCGCGCGCTTTCGACCTCTTCCTCGACCAGATCGGCGACATCGAAGGTCTCGCTCTGCGGCGCAACCTCCGCCTCGCGCGCCAGGATCAGGAACGCGTCGATGACCGCCTCCATGTCGCGCCCCGCGCGCTGGATGCGGCGCAGGCTGCGCTCCACGCGCGGCGATACGCCTTCCTCGGCGATCGCCATGTCGGTGGCCACGCGCACCACCGTCAGCGGCGTGCGCAGCTCATGGCTGGCATCGCGGGTGAAGTTGCGTTCGCGTGCGACGTGCTCGCCGACCCGCGTGGCCATGGTGTGCAGGGCCAACGCCAATTGCCGCGTCTCGCCCTGCAGGTCGTCGGGCAGATGCTCCGGCGCCAGATCGCTGGCATCGGGATGGCGCGGATCCCAGTTCGCCACCCGCCGTGCCAGCCAGTTCACCGGCGAGACCAGGCGCTTGGACATGCGGTAGGTCAGCCACGACACCAGGTACACCGCCAACAGGATCAGCAGCACCGGCACCGCCCCGAACCAGAAGGCGAGGTGCTGGGCCTGCGAACGCAGGAAGGCCACGTACAGCGTCCCCTGCGGATGGTCCTGCACCAGCACCAGTTGGTCCTGCCGGGGCAATTCGTGGAATCCGGCCGGCAGGTTGCGCATGTGTTCGGGCAGCGCCAGACGCGATGAACCGGGCGGCAGCAGGTAACCGCGGATCGTCGAGGTGTTGGGCGGCGGCTGCGACGGCGATACTTCGTACAACTGCCAGAAATGCGTGGCCTCGTCCTGCAGCACGGTGCGGATCAGGCTGTACTTGATGACCGCCGACACCAGATACGCGCCCACCACGATGGCCAGACTCGCCAGCACGGTCTGCACGATGAACGCGATGCGGATTTTGCGGGGCAACCCGTAGGGCATTACGGCGTCCAAGGATGCGCGCCGGAATTATAGGTAGGAGCGGCGCCGGCTGCCGGTGCCGACCACCGCGCGATGCAGGCTCGCATCGCGCGGCGGTCAGGCTGGGGTGTCGGCGCACAGCCGACGATACTCAGCCCATCGGCTGGGCGATATCGGCGATGCGGTAACCGGCGCTCTGCACGGTGTGCAGCAGCGGCCGGTCGAACGGCTTGTCGATGATCTTGCGCAGGTTGTACAGGTGGCTGCGCAGCGTGTCCGAGTCCGGCAGGCCGTTGCCCCAGATCTCGCGCTCGATCTCCTGCCGGCTGACGACCCGCGGTGACTCGCGCATCAGGATGGTCAGCAGCTTCAGGCCGATCGGCGAGAGCTGCAGCTCGGTGCCGGCACGGGTCGCACGCATGCTGACCGGGTCGAGCACCAGGTCGGCGACCTTGAGCACCTCCGATCCCACCTGGCGGCGTTCGCGGCGGATCAGCGCGCGCAGCCGGGCTTCCAGCTCCTGGATCGCGAACGGCTTGGTCAGGTAGTCATCCGCCCCGAAACCCAGGCCGGTCAGCTTGTCGTCCAGGGTGTCGCGCGCGGTCAACATCAGTACCGGCGTGGACTTGCGCGCGTCATTGCGCAGCCGGCGACAGACTTCGATGCCGTCCAGACGCGGCAGCATCAGGTCCAGCACGACCACGTCGTAACTGTTCTCGGCCGCCAGGCGGTAGCCGTCCAACCCATCGACCGCGTAATCGACCTCGAAGCCGCGGCCCTCCAGATACTCCCCGATCATCTCGGAAATATTGCGATTGTCTTCAACGACCAGTACCAGTCCGGACGTTTCCTTGGTCTGACGCATGGAAATCCCTCGATCTTCAGCTTTGTGAAACATGCCGTATCGCGGGTAGATATCGCGTGAAGAAATAACGGCGCGAATAAATCGTTCCAAATCAGTTAATTACGATCTTCCTCAAAACCGGCCAGACGTTGTCGAGCACCTTGGGCTGAGCCGCGGCGGTGGGATGCAGTCCGTCGGCCTGCATCAGCTCCGGGTGCAAGGCGACGCCCTCCAGGAAGAACGGCACCAGCGGCAACCGGTACTGCTCGGCCAGTTGCGCATAGACGCCCCTCAGCCGCTCGCGGTAGGCGGGGCCGTAGTTGGGCGGCACGTCGATGCCCAGCAGCAGCACCTGTGCACCGGCCTGGCGGCTGAGGACGATCATCCGGTCCAGATTGGCCTTGAGCTGCGTCGGTGCCAGCCCGCGCAGGGCGTCGTTGCCCCCCAGCTCGATCACCACCACGCCGGGATGATGCTTTTCCAGCAATCCGGGCAGGCGGGTCAGCGCGCCGGAACTGGTCTCGCCGCTGATGCTGGCATTGACGACGGCCGGTGGCGCCTTCATCTGCTGTTTGAGGCGCTGTTCGAGCAGGCTCACCCAGCCCGACTGCACCGGGATGTTGTGAGCCGCGCTCAAGCTGTCGCCCACCACCAGGATCGGGCCACTACCCGGACCTTTGGCATAGGCAAGCGCCGGCACGAGCAGCCAGCATGCAAGCAGAAGCCATGTCGCCATGGCCCGATAACGCAATCGCAGTCCGTATTCCATCCGGAGAACTCCTCATCGAACGCCAGCCCCCACACTCCCCCGTCGCACTCGATGTGCGCGACGTCGGCAAGTCCGTCGACGGACCGGAAGGCACCCTCCACATCCTCGACAACATCGGCTTGACGATCAATGAAGGCGACAGCGTCGCGATCGTCGGCGCCTCCGGTTCGGGCAAGACCACCCTGCTCGGCCTGCTCGCGGGGCTGGACCTGCCGACCCGCGGCAGCATCACCCTGGCCGGACACGCGCTGGGCGCGCTCGACGAGGAAGCGCGCGCGGCCTTGCGCGCCCGCGAGGTCGGTTTCGTATTCCAGAGCTTCCACCTGCTGCCCTCGCTGACTGCCGAGGAGAACGTCGCGCTGCCGCTGGAACTGGCCGGCCGCGAGGATCCGGCACGCGTGCGCGAGGTGCTGCAGGCAGTCGGGCTGAAGTCGCGTGCGCGCCATTACCCGCGCCAGCTCTCCGGCGGCGAGCAGCAACGCGTGGCGCTGGCGCGTGCGTTCGTGGCACGACCGCGCATTCTGTTCGCCGACGAGCCGACCGGCAGCCTCGATCAAGCCACCGGCCGCCAGGTCAGCGACCTGTTGTTCGCGCTCAACGCCGACAGCGATACCACGCTGGTGCTGGTCACCCACGACACCACGCTGGCGCGGCGCTGCCAGCACGTCTATCGCATCGACGGCGGGCGCCTGTACCGCCAGCAGGATGCCGACGCATGAACATCCTGCGTCAGGCATTGCGCTCGGTGCGGCGCGAATTCCTCGCCGGCGACCTGCTGACCGTGTTCGCCGCGCTGGTGCTCGGCGTGGCGGTGATGACCGCGGTCGGCACGCTGGTCAACCGGGTGACGCTGGCGCTGACCTCCAGCGCGGCCGAAGTGCTCGGCGGCGATCTGGGCGTCACCGGCCGCCAGGACATCCCGCAGGATTTCGCCGATGAAGCCGCGCGGCGCGGCCTGCGCAGCACGCGCATGGTCGCCTTCCCTAGCGTGCTGTTCCATGGCGAGGCCAGCCAGATGGCGACGATCCGCGCGGTCGGCGACGGCTATCCGCTGCGCGGACAACTACTCGTCTCACGCGAAGCGTCCGGCACCGCCGGCACGCCCGGTGGCGCCCCGCCAGCAGGCGAGGCCTACGCCGATCCACGCCTGATCGAAGCGCTGGGCCTGAAGCTCGGCGATGCGCTGGAATTCGGCGCCGGCACGCTCAAGGTCACCGGCGTGCTGCGCGCCGAGCCCGACGCCTCCGGCGAGCTGCTGCAGCTCTCGCCACCGCTGATGGTCAATCGCGCCGACGTCGATGCCGCCGGCCTGCTCGGGCCCGGCAGCCGCGCCTCGTACCGGCTGATGTTCGTCGGCGCGCCCGATGCGATCGCCGGCCTGCGCGACTGGCTCAAGCCGCGCGCCACCGCCTACCAACTGGTCGGCATCCAGGACACCCAGCGCGGCATGCGCGCCGCGTTCGACCGCGCCGGACGTTTCCTTTCGCTGTCGGCGCTGCTGGCGGTGCTGTTGTCAGGCGTGGCGACCGCGCTGGCGGCCAACCGTTTCGCGCTGCATCGCATCGACACGGTGGCGGTGCTGCGCTGCCTCGGCGCACGCCAGCGCGACATCCTGCTGAGCCTGGCGCTGCAACTGCTGCTGGTGGCGATCCCGGCCTGCCTGATCGGCATCGGGATCGGCATGTTGGCGCAGGAAGGCCTGGTGCAGGCACTCGGCAGTCTCGTCCCCGAACGTCTGCCGCTGCCACAGGCCACGCCGGCGTTGACCGGCGCCGGCATCGGCCTGGTGCTGCTGCTCGGCTTCGGCCTGCCGCCGCTACTGCGGCTGCGCAACGTGCCGCCAATGCGCGTGCTCAACCGCAGTTTCGCGGTGGCGCCGCCGGCCTCGTTGTTGACCTATACGGCAGCGCTCATCGCCACGCTCGCGCTCACCGTCCACGCCACCGGCGATGCCAAGCTGGCCGCCTGGGTGCTCGGCGGACTGGCGGCGCTGGCGCTGGTGTCCGGTGGCCTCGGCGCACTGCTGCTGACTGCCATCCGTGGGCTGCAGCATCGCCTGCGCGGTCCATGGCGGCTCGGGCTGGCCTCGCTGACGCGGCGGCGAGCGCTCAGCGTCGTGCAACTGGTCGGTCTGTCGCTGTCGCTGTGCGCGCTGCTGTTGCTGGCGGTGGTCGGCCCGGGCCTGCTCGGCCAGTGGCGCGACCGTCTGCCGGCCAATACGCCCAACTACTTCCTGATGAACATCCAGCCCGAACAGACCGACGCGGTACGCCGTCATCTGGCGGCGCTGAACGTGAAAGACGCCGACGTGGAGCCGTTCAGCACCGGACGACTGGTGGCGATCAACGAGCGTCCGCCGCAGCGCCAGGAACGTGGCCCGGATGATCAGGGCGAAGATCGGCCGATCAACTTCTCCTGGCGTCGCGACTTCCCACCCGCCAACAAACTCACCGCCGGTCGTTTCTGGGAACCGGCCAGCACCGCGGCCGAGGCTTCGGTCGAGGACGGCTGGGCCAAGCGCTACGGCATCAAGCTCGGTGATCGCATCACCCTGCTGCTCGGCGAACAGCAACGCAGCTTCACCGTCACCAGCCTGCGTGCGGCCGACTGGGATTCGTTCCGGGTCAACTTCTTCCTGCTGCTCAACGCCGGCGCGGTCGGCGACGCGCCATACAACCTGATTTCCAGCTTCCATCTGGCGCCGGGCAAGGCACCGCAGTTGGCCGCGCTGACCCGCGATCTGCCCAATGTCTCGGTGTTGGACATCGACGCGATCCTGGTGCGGGTGCGCGAGGTGATGGAGCAGGTCGGGCAGGCGGTGCAACTGGTGATGGGCTTCAGCCTGCTTGCCGGCCTGCTGGTGCTGCTGGCCGCGTTGCAGGCCACTGCCGGCGAGCGTCGCTATGACAGCGCGGTGCTGCGCACGCTCGGTGCCAGCAGTCCGCAGTTGCGCGGTGCGGTGCTGGTGGAGTTCGGTGCACTCGGGCTGTGCGCCGCGCTGCTGGCAGTGGCCGCTGCTGCCGGGATCGGTACGGCGGTGGCGCAACAGGCATTCGAACTCAGCTTCTCTCCGCCCTGGTCGACCCTGCTGCTGGGCGGCGCTGCGGGAATCCTGCTGAGCATGTTCGCCGGTTGGTCCGGTACCCGCCGGATCCTGTCCACGCCGCCAGCGCTGGCGTTGCGCGCTCCCTGATCCGCGCAGGAGCGGCTTCAGCCGCTCCTGCGGGCGGGCCGTTATGCCTATCGGGCATATGCATCGATCGAATCGTTCGTTCGTCTTCCCGCAACCGCCGCCTACTGTCGAAGGTCCAGCCGTCCGCCGGCGTCCCCGCCGCCCAGGTGACTTGACCATGGCCAACCTCTCCGCCGCGCGTACCTTCGCGCCGGCCCCTTCCGCTGGTTCCGTGCGGATCCGCCCCTTCGATGGCCCGCTGGGCGCGGAGGTGCTGGGTCTGGACCTGTCGATCCCGCTCGACCCGGACACCTTCGCGCGCATCCACCAGGCGCACCTGCAGCATCACGTGCTGGTGTTCCGCGACCAGCACATCGATCCGGCGCAGCAGGTCGCCTTCAGCCGCCGGTTCGGGCCGTTGCAGATCCACGTGCTGCGCAAGTTCCAGCTGCCGGAATATCCGGAGGTGCTGGTGGTCTCCAACATCAAGGAGAACGGCGAGCCGATCGGCCTGGGCGATGCCGGCTACTACTGGCACTCGGACCTGTCCTACAAGGAACGCCCCAGCCTCGGCTCGCTGCTGCACGCGCAGGAGCTGCCGTCCGAGGGCGGTGACACTCTTTTCGCCAACCAGCACCTGGCGTGGGAAACCCTGCCACAGGCGCTGAAGAACGCCGTGGAGGACCTGCGCGCCGAACACAGCTACCTCGCCAAGTACGAGGAGCTGCGCGCACGCAACCCGTGGCGCCCGGCACTCACGCCCGAGCAGATCGCCGAAGTCGCGCCGGTGCAGCACCCGGTGGTGCGCACGCATCCGGAGAACGGCCGGCGTGCGCTGTTCGTCAGCGAGCACTTCACCACCCGCATCGTCGGCGTGCCGCAGGACGAGAGCGATGCGCTGCTGCGCGAGCTGTTCGCGCACAGCACGCGCGAGCAACTAGTGTACCGCCATCGCTGGCAGCCGCACGACATGGTGTTCTGGGACAACCGCTCGGTGACCCATCTGGCCGCCGGCACGCCCGACCACCTGCGCCGCCGGCTGCATCGCACCACCATCGAAGGCGACGTGCCGTTCTGAGCGGTTCCGTTCCTGCACCCCGCCCCTTCCCCCACCGGAACGACGCATGCCCCCGATTTCCTCCCTTCCGTCCACAGTGCCGGCACGCCCACGCGCCGGCAGCCTGCTGCTCGCCCTGGCACTGTCCGCACTGGCGCTGCTGCACAGCACGCAGGCACAGGCCGAGGGCCAGCTGCGCATCGCCAAGCAGTTCGGCATCGTCTACCTGCTGCTGGACGTGGCCCAGGACCAGAAGCTGATCGAGAAGCAGGGCAAGGCCGCCGGCGTCGATATCGACGTGCAGTTCCTGCAGCTGTCCGGCGGCGCGGCGGTCAACGACGCCCTGCTCAGCGGCGCGATCGACGTCGCCGGTGCCGGGGTCGGCCCGTTGTTCACGATCTGGGACCGCACCCGCGGGCGCCAGAACGTGCGCGGCGTGGCCTCGCTCGGCAACTTCCCGTACTACCTGATCAGCAACCAGCCGCGGATCAGGAGCATCGGCGACTTCACCCCGCGCGATCGCATCGCGCTGCCGGCGGTGGGCGTGTCGGTGCAGTCGCGGCTGCTGCAATACGCCTCGGCGCAGCGCTGGGGCGACAAGGGCTACAACCAGCTCGATCCGCTGCAGGTGGCGCTGCCGCACCCGGACGCGGCGGCGGCGATCATCCGCGGCGGCACCGAGATCGGCGCGCACTTCGCCACCCCGCCGTTCCAGGAACAGGAGCTGGCGCGCAATCCCAAGGCCCATATCGTGCTGAACTCCTACGACGTCACCGGCGGCCCGTCCTCGGCCACGGTGCTGTACGCCACCGAGAAGTTCCGCCGCGACAACCCCAGGACCTACCGCGCCTTCGTCGCCGCGCTGGCCGAGGCCGCGCGCTTCGTCAGCGAACATCCCGAGCAGGCCACCGACATCTTCCTGCGCCGCAACGGTTCCTCGATCGACCGCGCGCTGGTGCTGAAGATCCTCCAGGACCCGCAGGTGCAGTTCAAGGTCGCCCCGCAGAACACGCTGGGGCTGGGCAAGTTCCTGCACCGCGTCGGCGCGATCAAGCAGGAACCCGGCTCGATCAACGACTACTTCTTCGACGACCCGCTGATCGCGGGCGGGAGCTGAGCGATGAACCTGTCGATGCTGCCGGCGCCGCTGCTGCAGGTGGACGGCGTCAGCCTGGAATACGCCAATGCGCGGCGCGTGGTCCGTGCCACGCATCGGGTCAGCTTCGACGTGTACGCGGGCGACCGCTTCGTGCTGCTGGGGCCGTCCGGCTGCGGCAAGTCGACCCTGCTCAAGGCGATCGCCGGTTTCGTCGCCCCGCGCGAGGGCCAGATCCGCCTGGACGGCCGCGCGGTGCACGCGCCCGGGCCGGACCGGGTGGTGGTGTTCCAGGAGTTCGACCAGCTCTCGCCATGGAAGACGGTGCGCCAGAACGTGGTGTTCGGACTGCGCGCCACGCACCGGCTCGGTCGCGCCGAGGCCCGCGAGCGCGCCGATCATTACCTCGACAAGGTCGGATTGAGCGGCTTCGCCGACGCCTACCCGCATACCCTGTCCGGCGGCATGAAGCAGCGCGTGGCGATCGCGCGCGCACTCGCCGCGCAGCCGCGGGTGTTGCTGATGGACGAGCCGTTCGCCGCGCTCGACGCGTTGACCCGCCGGCGCATGCAGGAACAGTTGCTGGAACTGTGGGAGCAGGCGCGCTTCACCCTGCTGTTCGTGACCCATTCGATCGAGGAGGCGCTGCTGGTGGGCAACCGCGTGCTGTTGCTGTCCGCGCATCCGGGCCAGGTGCGCGCCGAACTCAACGCACACGCGTTCGCGCCGCACAGCGCCGGCAGCGTCGCGTTCCAGCAGGCTGCGCGGCGGATCCACCAACTGCTGTTCGACGATGCCCCCCTGAACGAACCGCCGGCAGCCGCCAGCAACATCGCGCTGCTGCACCCGGCCGGCGCACGTCGCGAGGTGGTCTCGTGAGCAGTTCCGACAGCGCACTGCCGCCGATCCGCGCCGAATACGAGCGGCCGGTACTGCCGGTCGATCCGGCGCTGCTGTCGGCACCGCGCCGGCAACGGTGGACCGCACCGCCCTGGCTGCGCAGGGTGCTGATCCTGACCGCGCTGGCGCTGGCCTGGGAAACCGCCGCGCGCCTGGTCGGCGACGACCTGTTGCTGCCCAGCTTCCTGCAGACCGCACGCGCCTTCTACGAGGGTCTTGCATCCGGCGAGCTGCTGCACCGGGTCGGCAATTCGCTGGGCGTTCTGGCACAGGCCTACCTGCTGGGCGTGGCGCTGGCGTTCGTGCTGGCGGCCCTGGGGGCCTCCACCCGGCTCGGGCGCGACCTGCTCGACACCCTGACCTCGATGTTCAACCCGCTGCCGGCGATCGCGCTGCTGCCGCTGGCGCTGCTGTGGTTCGGCCTGGGCCAGGGCAGCTTGGTGTTCGTGCTGGTGCATTCGGTGCTGTGGCCCTTGGCGCTGAACACCCACGCCGGCTTCTCGGCGGTGCCGGAGACGCTGCGGATGGCCGGGCGCAACTACGGCCTGCGCGGGCTGCGCTACGTCGCCGCGATCCTGGTGCCAGCGGCGCTGCCCTCGATCCTGTCCGGGTTGAAGATCGCCTGGGCGTTCGCCTGGCGCACCCTGATCGCCGCCGAGCTGGTGTTCGGCGCCACCTCCGGCCAGGGCGGCCTGGGCTGGTACATCTTCCAGAACCGCAACGAGCTGTACACCGATCGCGTGTTCGCCGGCCTGGCGATGGTGATCCTGCTCGGGCTGCTGGTGGAGGGCGTGGTGTTCCAACTGCTGGAACGGCTGACCGTGCGGCGCTGGGGCATGCAGCGCTGACTCCAGCTCATAGGCGGCCTCGATGGCCCGCCTTGGTCAATCCCTTTTTCTACACAGGAACCGGCGCTCGGTATGCTGCGGCACCTTCCCACGACGCGCCGCCATGCCCGCCTCCTCGTTCACGGCCTACCTCTATCCCGTGTTGCTGCTGCTTGCCAGCAACGTGTTCATGACATTCGCCTGGTACGGCCACCTCAAGTTCAAGAGCTCGCCGCTGATGCTGGTGATCCTGGTCAGCTGGGGCATCGCGTTCTTCGAGTACTGCCTGCAGGTACCGGGCAACCGGATGGGCAGCGCGGTGTATTCGGCGCCGCAGCTCAAGGGCATCCAGGAAGTGATCACGCTGCTGGTGTTCGCGGCGTTCTCGTCCGCCTACCTCGGCCAGTCGCTGAAGTGGAATCACTGGGCGGCGTTCGCGCTGATCACCGTGGCGGCGTTCCTGATGTTCAAGGAGTGAGCCGCGCGCAAGCCGCGCCACAGCCGATGCAGTTGCGGACAGGTACGCATTGATCGGCGGCACACGCTCCGGATTGCGTCCACATCAGAACCAGCGCGGAAGGATCATCCGGACTGGTCTCGCCCGATCCGGCTACAGCCGTATCAGCGGCGCCCTGGCGGCATCGTCGCTGACGGCATGGCGAGCGCCGCCGCTGCAGCAGCAATCGTGCATGGCTGCAGGAACAGGCAGATCGAGTCCCTCCTCCTGTGCAACCCGACGCAGCAGCCCGGCTCCCAGCGCCGACAGCGGCGCCGGACTGGCCGCCAGTTCGTCGCCGAGGCCGCCGATGGCGTGCAGGCGCAGCACGCTCATCCGCCAGGTGTCACCGCGTACCCGGTTGGCCAGGCGACGCCACAGCCGCTCGCCGATTCCGCCACTGCTGTCCTGGGCCGGCAAGCCGGGCAAGGCCGACGCCAATCGGTCCCAGGCCAGGAAGTCGCTGTCCGGCAGCAGGTGCAGGCGCCAGCAGCACTGGCCCTCGCGATCGAAGAACCACAGGCTCTCGCGCAGCCCGTCGCTATCCATCTGCAACTGCACGGCCAGCGTCGCCGAACGTGCCCAGCCGGCCAGCTCACTACCGAACGAAGGTCGATAAAGGCATAGCACGGTGCCCAGCGTCGCCAGCTGCGAAGGACGAGGCAGCGCATCGGTGGCCTCGGCTTGTCGGGTCACCGGCGCGACGAAAACCCCCGACGCCGGCATCGCGATCGACTCGCGGCCGGACGAGCGGGAGGGAGAGAAAGAAGCGGAGAAAGCCGGATGTCGCATGCGGATCTCCTTGGAACGTGTCGTCGATTTCCGAGCAGGTCACAGCGAGCCTGTCGGGCCACTTCGATGCTGCATGGCGCTTCGCCACACCGATCGCCGGCGCATGCCTCCGTGGGGGAGGACTGAGTCAGAAGCGCTGGACGACGACCATCTGGGAGGCGTTGGGCCCACCTGGGGCCACGTCATCATCCAGAAGGGATGACGCGCCCCAGGCCGATGAAGCGACTTACTTGGTCAGGATCAGCTTGTCGTTGCTGGTGTGGCGCAGGCGATAGATACGGTCGCCGTGCTGGATCAGCACTTCGCGGCGCCCCTTCAGCAGCGCGTCGCTGCCGATGGTTTCCTCGACCGGCACCGCACGCACGGTGCGATCGCGCAGCGACAGGGTTTCGGGACGCAGCAGGACGGGTTGAGCAGTCATGATCCGTACTCTCGGAGTGGGTGTCGGGATCAAATGATAATTATTCTCACAAACTAATCAAGAGGCGTTCTCATCTTTTCCGATTGATGCTGTCGATGTGATCCGCCCGGGAGGTCGGGGCGGATCAATCACGCCAGAAGGCGCTCAGCCCGCCACGGCTGCCTCGATCCGCTGCCAGACGCTGGCGTCGTGGCGCTCCAGCACGTCCAGCGCGCCGAGGTTCTCCTCAAGCTGCGCGACCCGGCTGGCACCCAGGATCACACTGGATACGTGCGGATTGCGCAGGCACCAGGCGATCGCCAACGGGCTGGGGCGCTCGCCCAGCTCTTCGGCCAACGCAGTGAAGCGGCGCGCCTGGGCAACGCGATCGGCCCCGCCCGATCCGAGCACTTCCTCGCGCAGCCATCCGTAGCCGGGCTGGTCCAGGCGCGTGCCGCTAGCGACACCCTCGTTGTACTTGCCGGTGAGCAGGCCGGACGCCAGCGGCGACCAGATGGTCGTGCCCATGCCGGCATCGCACAGTTCGGCGTACTCGCGCTCCACGCGCAGGCGGTGCAGCAGGTTGTACTGCGGCTGCTCCATCGACGGGCCGAACAGATGCTCGGCGCTGGCGATCTCGCGCGCCTCGCGGATCAGCGTGGCCGGCCATTCGGAGGTGCCCCAATAGAGCACCTTGCCCTGGCGGACCAGCAAGTCCATCGCCCGCACGGTTTCCTCGACCGGCGTTTCCGGATCGGGGCGGTGGCAGAAATAAAGGTCCAGGTAATCCACCCGCAACCGGCGCAACGCGGCGTGGCAGGCATCGACGACGTGCTTGCGCGACAGCCCGCGCTGGGTCGGTGCCGGCGATTCCACCGCGCCGAAGAACACCTTGCTGGAGACGCAGTAGCCATCGCGCGGCAGGCGCAGGTCGGCGATCACATCGCCCATCACCTGCTCGGCCTGGCCGGCGGCATAGGTTTCGGCGTTGTCGAAGAAATTGACCCCGTGATCCCAGGCGCAGGCGATCAGGTTGCGGGCTTCGTCGCGGCCGATCTGGCGCCCGAAGGTCACCCAGGCGCCGAAAGAAAGTGCAGACAGTTGCAGGCCAGTGGAACCCAGGCGGCGGTAGAACATGCAATCACTCCTCGCAGGCAGGGATGGCGGCACCGCCATCGGATCGGTCGGCAGTGTAAGGCGCGGCGGCGAAAGGACGCGGTAAACGCGCCGATCTGGCGGCGCGCGCGCCACCGTGAGCAGGGTTTTCCTTGCTCGCTGCCCGGCCCTGCCCTAGGCTTCCCGTTTTGCCGGACGCAGGGGCTACGCATGGTCGGAGTTTTGGGGAGGAGCAGCCTGTTGCACGCCACCGATCATTGGGCCGGTTTGGTCGATGGATTGGGGCGGGTCGGCTTCGGCCTGTTCGGGCTGGCCGTTCTGATCGGCATCGCCTGGCTGTTTTCCAACAACAAGCGCGCGGTGGACTGGCGCCTGGTCGCCACCGGCGTGATCCTGCAGATCGCGTTTGCCGGCGTGGTGCTGCTGGTTCCCGGCGGGCGCGACGTGTTCGACTGGCTCGGCCAGCTATTCGTGAAGGTGCTGAGTTTCGTCAACGAAGGCTCGACCTTCGTGTTCGGCAGCCTGATGGACACCAAGAATTACGGCTTCATCTTCGCCTTCCAGGTGTTGCCGACGATCATCTTCTTCTCCGCGCTGATGGGCGTGCTCTACCACCTGGGCGTGATGCAGATGGTGGTGCGGGCGATGGCGTGGGCGATCACCAAGGTGATGCGCGTATCCGGCGCGGAGACCACCAGTGTCTGCGCCAGCGTGTTCATCGGCCAGACCGAGGCACCGCTGACGGTGCGCCCGTACATCGCCAAGATGACCCAGTCCGAGCTGCTGACGATGATGATCGGCGGCATGGCGCATATCGCCGGCGGCGTGCTGGCCGCCTACGTGGGCATGCTCGGCGGCGGCGACCCGGCGCAGCAGGCGTTCTACGCCAAGCACCTGCTCGCCGCTTCGATCATGGCCGCGCCGGCGACACTGGTGGTGGCCAAGCTGCTGATCCCGGAAACCGGCACGCCGCTGACCCGCGGCACGGTCAAGATGGAAGTGGAAAAGAACACCAGCAACATCATCGACGCGGCCGCGGCCGGCGCCGGTGATGGCCTGCGTCTGGCGCTGAACATCGGCGCGATGCTGTTGGCGTTCATCGCGCTGATCGCGCTGATCAACGCGCCGCTGACCTGGGTCGGCGACGTCACCGGCATCGCCTCCGCGATCGGCAAGCCGACCAACCTGTCCACCATCCTCGGCTATCTGCTGGCGCCGGTGGCCTGGGTGATCGGCACGCCGTGGGCGGATGCGACCACGGTCGGTGCGCTGATCGGCCAGAAGGTGGTGATCAACGAATTCGTCGCCTACACCGAGCTGTCGCAGATCCTGAAAGGACAGGTGCCGGGCATGGTGCTGAGCAAGGAAGGCGCGCTGGTCGCCACCTACGCACTGTGCGGCTTCGCCAACTTCAGCTCGATCGCGATCCAGATCGGCGGTATCGGCGGGCTGGCGCCCGAGCGCCGCCACGACCTGGCCAAGTTCGGCCTGCGCGCGGTGCTGGGTGGCTCGATCGCCACCTTCATGACCGCCACCATCGCCGGCGTGCTCTCGCACTTCGGCTGAGCGGCGGCGGTTCAGCCGCCACCGCGTCCAATCAAGCAAGCCACGTTTCACTCAAGCAAGCAGGTATCAAGATGAGTTCGGTTGTAGTCGTCGGTTCCTTCAATGTCGATCACGTCTGGCGCTGCGAGGCGTTGCCCGCCCCGGGCGCGACGATTGCCGGCCGCTACAGCACCGGACCCGGCGGCAAGGGCTTCAACCAGGCGGTGGCCGCCGCACGTGCCGGCGCGAAAACCGCGTTCGTGTGCTCGCTCGGCGATGACCCCGGCGGCGCGATGGCGCGCGGCCTGGCCGCGCAGGACGGCCTGGAACTGGTCGCCGAGCCCAGCAGCGAACCCACCGGCACCGGCGGCATCTACGTCGATGGGCATGGCCGCAACACCATCGTGATCGGACCCGGTGCGAATGCGGTGCTGAGCACCGGCTTCATCGAAGCCCAGCGCGCGCGGATCGAAGCGGCGCAGGTGGTGCTGGCACAGCTGGAATCGCCGGTGGAGACGATCGAAGCGACGTTGCTGCTGGCACGCGAAGCCGGCGTGCTGACCGTGCTCAACGCCGCCCCCGCCAACGCCCAGAGCACCATCGGCCTGCTCAAGGCCGCCGACGTGCTGACGCCCAACGAGACCGAATTCGCCGCACTGCTTGGCCGCCACGTCGGTGAGCGCCTCAGCGCCGACGACGTCGCCGCCACCGACGGCAATACGCTGCACGCGCTGTGCCGCAAGCTGCTGCCGGGCGGCACGGTGATCATCACGCTGGGCTCGGTCGGCGCCTTCATCTCGCATGCCGACGAGCAGTTGCGCGGCGATGCCCAGCCCTACTACCGGGTCGGTGCCGAGAGCGCGCATACCATCGACACCACCGGTGCCGGCGATGCGTTCAATGGCGCGCTGGCCGCGTCGCTGGCGCAGCAGCCGACCGCGGCGTTCGCCCAGCACGTGCGCTTTGCCAACCGCTATGCCGCCCGCTCGACCGAAGTCGCCGGGGCCGCGGTATCGATGCCGCACCTGACCCCGGACAGCGCGGCCTGAGTCCAAGCGGGTGCCCTGTGCACCCGCCTCCCTGATCCGGCGGCGATCGCCGTCCGAATGTGGCGATGCCGACATGAACCGGCATACCCGTGACATTTTGATTCGATAACGAATCTCATTAACACTCCGCGGCCACTTCATTCCCGTGCGCCGCTCATGCCCCGCTGTCACCTGCTTTCCGCCGCCCTGCTGGCCGTCCTGGCCACCCCGCTCGCGCATGCCCAGTCCGGCGACGTGGTCGATCTGGACAAGCTGACGGTGTCCGCCAGCACCAGCCGCATGCCGACCTCGGAAGCCGCACTGCCCAATACGATCACCGTGATCGACCGGGTGCAGTTGGAGCAGCAGCTGGCACTGACCCAGGACCTGTCGCAGGTGCTGTCCAACCTGATCCCGTCGTTCTCGCCGAGCCGGCAGAAGCTCACCAACGCCGGCGAGACCCTGCGCGGGCGCAAGCCGCTGTACCTGGTGGACGGCGTGCCGCAGTCCACGCCGTTGCGCGATGGCGGTCGCGACGGCCACACCATCGACCCGGCGATGATCGAGCGCATCGAGGTCATCCATGGCGCCAATGCACTGCAGGGCCTGGGCGCGTCCGGCGGCATCATCAACATCATCACCAAGCGCGCACCGCGCCAGGACGGACAGACCTTCCAGGAGGTCAGCCTCGGCACCAGCAGCGCGCTGCCGCACAAGCGCGACAGCAGCGGCTACCGCGGCGCCTATCTGTTCGGCACGCGCCAGGGCGCGTTCGACTTCGTCGGTGGCGTGTCCTACGCGCAGGAAGGGCTGTATTACGACGGCGACGGCCGCGCGATCGCGGTCAACGATGTGCAGGGCGACCTGATGGACGCCAGCAGCCGCAGCGTGTTCGCCAAGGCCGGCTGGACCATCGACGACCATCGTCGCCTGCAGTTCACCGCCAACCACTATCAGTTGCAGGGCGACAACGACTACCTGACCGTCAACGGCAATCCCGCCACCGGCCTGCTCGCCACCTCCCGGCGCGGCCGCAAGGATGCCGAGGCACCACGCAACCGCTCCACCTCGCTGACGCTGGACTACAGCGACACCGCACTGGCCGGCGGCTACCTGCAGGCGCAGGCGTACTGGGTGGACTTCAACGGGCTGTATGGCGGCACCGCCTTCACCAATCTCTGGAACGACGGCCGCAATACCTTCGACCAGTCGCAGAACACCTCGGAGAAGGTCGGCGCCAAGACCAGTTGGTCGCGCGACGAACTGTTCGGCCTGCCGGTACGTGCCACCTTCGGCCTGGATCTGGCGCGTGACCGCACCTACCAGGAACTGGTGCACAGCGGCCTGAAGTGGGTGCCGGCCACCACCTACACCTCGCTGTCGCCGTTCGTGCAGGCCGAATGGCGGCTCGCGCCGCAATGGCTGCTCACCGGCGGATTGCGCTACGAACACGGCAAGCTGGAGGTGAACGACTTCACCACCATCCCCAGCAACAACGGTGGCCAGTTCGTACGCGGCGGCAAGCCGACCACCAACGAGACACTGCCCAACGTCGGCCTGGTCTGGGAAGCCACCGACGCGCTCAAGCTGTATACCTCGTACTCGGAGGGCTACACCGTCGCCGACATCGGCCGCGTGCTTCGTGCGATCAACATCCCGAACCAGGACGTGGGCAATCTGGTCGACATCAGCCCGGTGATATCGGACAACCGCGAAATCGGCGTGGATTACGACGACGGCCGTTGGCTGGTGCACGCGGCCTACTACTGGTCCGACGCCGAACACGGCACCCGACTGGATTACGACTACACCATCCAGAGCTACCGCGTGGCGCGCGAGCGCACCGAGATCCGTGGCTTCGAAGGCACCGGCTCCTGGCAGTTCTCCGAGCGGGGCCGCATCGGCGCCGGCTACGCCACCACCGTTGCTCGCTACGACAGCAACCGCGACGACCGCGTGGACAGCGACATGCCCGGTGCGAACGTCAGCCCAGACCGCGTCACCGCGTTCTGGCAGCAGCAATGGACACCGGGCTTCTCCACCCGTGTGCAGGGCAATCGCGCGATCAGCCGCCGCTTCGATCTACGCGGTACCGAGGTGGACCGCTTCGACGGCTACACCACGCTCGACCTGCAGGCGACCGTCGCGCTGCCGCTGGGGCGCCTGAACATCGGCGTGGAGAACCTGCTGGGCGAGCAGTACGTGACCTATTACGCCCAGACCACGCCACGCAACGACACCTACACCGCCGGGCGCGGGCGGGTGCTGACGCTGGGCTGGATAGCGCGCTTCTGACCGGCATGACGCGGGTACCGGGAGCCTCCACAGTGCTCCCGGTACAATGCGCGGCATGCGTATCGGCCCCTACCTGATCGAACCGAACGTGGTCCTGGCCCCGATGGCCGGGGTCACCGACAAGCCGTTCCGGCAGCTGTGCAAGCGCCTGGGCGCCGGCCTGGCGGTGTCGGAGATGACGATCAGCGACCCGCGCTTCTGGAACACCCGCAAGTCGCGCACCCGCATGGACCATGACGGCGAGCCCGACCCGATCAGCGTGCAGATCGCCGGCACCGAACCGCAGCTGCTGGCCGAAGCGGCGCGCTACAACGTCGACCACGGCGCGCAGATCATCGACATCAACATGGGCTGCCCGGCCAAGAAGGTCTGCAATGCCTGGGCCGGCTCGGCGCTGATGCGCGACGAGACGCTGGTGGCGCGGATCCTGGAAGCGGTGGTCGGCGCAGTGGACGTACCGGTGACGCTGAAGATCCGCACCGGCTGGGACTGCGACCACCGCAACGGGCCGGTGATCGCGCGTATCGCCGAGCAGAGTGGCATCGCTTCACTGGCGGTACACGGCCGCACCCGCGACCAGCACTACACCGGCATGGCCGAGTACGAGACCATCGCCGCGATCAAGGCGCAGCTGTCGATCCCGGTACTCGCCAACGGCGACATCGACTCGCCACGCAAGGCCGAGCAGGTGTTGCGGCAAACCGGCGTGGACGCCGTGATGATCGGCCGCGCCGCACAGGGCCGGCCGTGGATCTTCGGCCAGATCGCCCACTACCTGGCGACCGGCGAGGAACTGCCACCGCCATCGCTACCGGAGGTGCGCACGATCCTGCTGGGCCACCTGCGCGAACTGCACGACTTCTACGGCGAGCTGCAAGGCGTGCGCATCGCCCGCAAGCACCTGGGCTGGTACGCCAAGGACCACCCGGAAAGCGGCGCATTCCGTGCCGTGGTCAACCGCGCGGAAACCGCCGAAGAACAACTGCGCCTGACTGCCGACTACTTCGACCGACTGATCGCAGGCGACGTGCTGTCGGCTGCGGCGTAAGGTGAATTCGCAGCGCCGCGGTTGATCTTGCGGTTGCGGTTGCGGTTGCCGTTGCCGTTGCCGTTGCCGTTGCCCGTGATTTTGACTTTGCAGTTGCCCTGGACTTTGACTTTCCCGGGGCCCCATCCGCAGCGACGGAGCCAGCGGGAAAAACCCCGCAGGGGCGACGCACATGGATGTGCGTCGTTTTCTGCCGCGGCATGGATGCCGCGTCAGAAAATCCCGTTGGCGCAGTGGACCCGTAGCGCAGCGGAGGGCGCGAGGACTGGGGCGTGCTTTCTTTGGGTTACGTTTCTTTGCACGAGCAAAGAAAGGTAACTCGCTCCGAAGGAGCGAAAGCCTTGGCTGTTGCTGTTGCCGTTACTCCAAACCCAAGAAGCAACATCCATGGATCTTCGATCCCCGGCCATCGGCATAGCGCCGATGGCGCTCAGCACCACGCGAACCAGTGGCTCGCAAGCAGTGGCGCTTCGCCCCCGCTTTCGCGGGGATGACGGTAGTAGAGATGGCGCGGAAGTCACTGGGTCCCCGCCTTCGCGGGGACGACGGTAGTGAGATCGCGTGGAAGTCGCTGGGTCCCCGCCTGCGCGGGGACGACGGTAGATAGATGGCCGTGTGCCTCCCAGCCATCGCCTTCACCCACGCGAAGACGATGGCCGCGAGCACGACCCCCAGGCCGTGCCCAACACCACCCAATCAGCCCGCAACGATGAACCGCTTAGCATCCTCGATGAAGCTCTTCTCACCGAACGGTGCCTCGTTCGAACCGAACGGCATCTGCGCACGCAGCTTCCACGACGCCGGCACGTTCCACTCCTTCTGCACCGCCTCATCGACGATCGGGTTGTAGTGCTGCAGGCTGGCGCCGATACCGGCCTCGGCGAGCACGGTCCACACCGCGAACTGGGCGATACCGGAGGAGTGCTCGGACCAGATCGGGAAGTTGTCGGCGTACAGCGTGAACTGCTCCTGCATGCCCTTGACCACATCCTGGTCCTCGAAGAACAGCACGGTGCCGGCACCGGCGGCGAAGCCGGCCAGTCGCTGTTCGGTCTGGGCGAAGCTGTCGGCCGGAACGATCTTGCGCAGACCTTCCTTCACCAGATCCCAGAACTTCACGCTCTGCGCGCCGAACAGGATCACCGCGCGCGAGCTTTGCGAATTGAACGAGGACGGGGTCTGGCGGATGGTTTCCTTGATCAGGGCGGTGATCTCGTCCTGGCTGAGCGGCAACTGCTTGCCGAGCGCGTACTGGGTGCGACGCTTGCTGATCGCTTCGAGTGCCTTGTTGGTCATTGCGTACATCCTCTGAGGGGAAAGTGGATGCGCGACATGCGCACCTGGTCCGCCATCAGGATAGGGAGCACGGCAAGCGCTCCAAGGGGCCAGCCAGGAAATGGATCGTTCCATTGGGCTCACTGGAGAGCCTTTTCACGGATTCATGGGGGGCCGCAGAAACGTCGTCATTCCCGCGCAAGCGGGAAGCGCTTTTCAGCAGCCGAAGGCTGATCATCCAAGGACGTTGGCTCTATGGGACCGGGAAGTAATAACCAAGTCCATGGATTCCCGCCTTTGCGGGAATGACGAGCAAAAAACTGGGAACCACGGGGAAGACCGTGAACAGGCTCGTACAGGCGGCGCAGGCCAAACCGCCGCAACCGGACACCTTTCGTTCAGGCCACCTGCGGCCACGCGCGGCCGGCACCGGGGCGCGAACGCGGGGCGACCTCCGCCAGCACCTGCCCGGTATGCCCGACCAGTTGCAGGGTGCCGTCAGGGTTCTCGCACAGCGCGGTCAGGCTCTCCACCCAATCACCGTCGTTGGCATACACCAGGCCATCGCGTTCCAGCAGCGAGGCACGGTGAATGTGCCCGCAGACGATGCCATCCAGCCCACGCCGGCTTGCATCGGCCAGGCCGGCATCAACGAAACGGGCGATGTAGCGCTCGGCCGCGCCGCTCTGGCGCTTGAGGTATTCGGCCAGCGACCAGTAACGCAGTCCGAGCCGACGCCGCACGTAGTTGGTGAGCTTGTTGCCGGTGAGGATGCGGTAGTAGAGCCAGTCGCCGAGTTTTTCCTGCAGGCCACCGAAATGCGTGACCGCGTCGTAGTCGTCGCCATGCGTGACCAGCAGGCGACGGCCGTCGGCGGTGACGTGGATGGCGCGGCGGCGCACCTGCGCCATCGGCATGGTCAGTCCGCAGAAGCGGCGGATCGAGCGATCGTGATTGCCCGGCACGTAGATGATCTCGGTGCCGGCCTGGGCCAGGGCGTGCAGGGCTTCGACCACGCGCTGGTGGGCGGCATCCCAGTGCGCGCGACGCTGCGACATCCACCATAGATCGACGATGTCGCCGACCAGGTAGAGCGTGCGGCAACGCAGGCGACCGAGGAAATCGGCGACCTGAGCGGCATGGCAGTGGCGCGAGCCCAGGTGAAGGTCGGAGATGAACACCGCGCGTCGTGCGGGCTCCAGGGTCAGGACGTTCATGCGACAGCCTCCTCTTCGTGACGAGCGCCGAGATAGCGCTCGCGCTTCTTCGGTTTGAGCTGGTGCAGGTCGACCTCGATCAGGCCATCGACCGCGTCGCTGAAATCCGGGTCCACGCCGAACGCGAGGAAGCGCGCTCCACCCGGCTCGCACAGTTCCACGTACTGCTTGTAGAGCATCGGCACTGCCGCGCCGAGCGCGTCGAGGTTGTCCTTGAGCACGCGGAAGGCAGTGGCCGCGTCCAGTTCGGCGAACAGCGCGCTGGGGATATCGGGTGCGAACGGGCGCTTGGCCGCAGCGCCATCGATCGAATCGCCGTGGTAGTGGCGGTAGTAGGCGACGATCTGCGCACGTGCGTCCGGCGGCAGCGCGGCGCTGATCGATACCGCGCCGACCATGTAGCGCAGCCGTGGATGCCGGCGCAGGTAAGCACCGATGCCCTGCCAGAGGTAGTCGATGCTGCGGCTGCCCCAGTAATCGGGCACCACGAAGCTGCGGCCCAGTTCCAGCGCCTGCGCCAGTCGCGGCACCATCGCCTCGTCGTAGTCGAACAGGCTGGCGGTGTAGAGCCCGGCCAGGCCGCGCTGCGCGAGCAGCCCGGCGCAGCGCGCGACCCGGTAGGCGCCGACGATGCGGCTGGCCGCGCCGTCCCACAGCACGATGTGTTCGTACCAGGCGTCGTAGCGGTCCAGATCGCGCGACAGGCCGGTGCCCTCGCCGACCTCGCGGAAGGTCAGTTCGCGCAGCCGGCCGATTTCCAGCAGCAGCGGCGCATCCGCAGCCAGAGTGCCGTAGCGAACTTCCTTGCCATCGAGAGTGTGGCCGAGCAGATCAAGTGCGGCGATCCCCTCGGCCAGCTGTTTTGGCGGCAATGGTTCGGCCAGCGTCTCGGCACGGCAACCGCCGGCCAGCTTGCCCAAGGCATACAGTTCGCGACGCAGTGCGTGCAGCTCGCGCTGATCGTCGCTGCCGTCCTCGGGCAGGTGACGCGGCTGGCCGATATGCAGTTGCACCCGCTGCGGGCGGCTGTGTGCCAGTGTCTCGCGGGCCAGCAGCGCGGTGCCGGCCGGCCTGAACACCGCCGAGGCGCCGTAGAACAGCGCCGAATTGCGCGCCTGCACGCATACCGGCAGCACCGGCGCGCCGGTACGACGCGCGAAACGCAGCACGCCACGCCGCCAGCGCCCATCCTGCACGCCGCGCCAGCTCAGTCGCGAGACCTCACCGGCGGGAAATACGATCACACAGCGCTCCTGGCGCAGCGCCTCCTCCACTGCCAGCACGCTGGCGCGCGAAGGCTGCCCGCCGAGGATCCGCACCGGCAGCAGCAGCTCGCGCAGCGGTTCGACCACCTCCAGCCAGTCGTTGGCGACGATGCACACGTCACGGCGCACCCGCCCGACCGCCTCCAGCAGCGACAGCGCGTCGCGCGCACCGGAGGGGTGGTTGGCCAGCACCAGCACCCGGCCCTGGCGCGGGATGCGCTGCAGGTCGGCCGCCTGTACTTCGCAGGTGGTGTTCAGGAAATCCAGGCCGGCGCGCACGAAATCCAGCGCGTCCGCGCCGGGCTGCTGATCGGCCAGGAAGCGTTCGGCACGGCCCAGCCCGGACCACTGCCCGAAGCCGCGCAACAGCGGCTGCACCAGTTTCGCCCTGCGCCCGTTGAACAACCCCGGATACCTCTGCTGCAGGGTTTGCTCAAGCAACGTCATCACGGCATCTCCGTTCCCCGTTGTGCGCATGCTCCGGAGCGGTGGCGACGACGATGTTGCAGCGACAAGGCAATTGCGTGACGGTGCCCGGCCCGCCCTGGACTTAACCCCGGGACAACCCCGCGCAGGGCACAATGCAAGACTGCCCCGGCGCGTGTATCATGCGCCCCCATCTTTTCATCCGAATAAAGGGATATAAGCCCGATGTCCAGCTACCTGTTCACTTCCGAATCGGTCTCCGAAGGCCATCCGGACAAGATCGCCGACCAGATTTCCGATGCGGTGCTGGATGCGATCCTGGTCCAGGACACGCGCGCCCGCGTGGCCTGCGAGACGCTGGTGAAGACCGGCGTGGCGATCGTTGCCGGCGAGATCACCACCTCCGCCTGGATCGACCTGGAAGCGTTGACCCGCAAGGTGATCCTGGACATCGGCTACGACAGCTCCAACGTCGGCTTCGACGGCGCCACCTGCGGCGTGCTGAACCTGATCGGCAAGCAGTCCCCGGACATCAACCAGGGCGTTGACCGCAAGAAGCCGGAAGAACAGGGCGCTGGCGACCAGGGCCTGATGTTCGGCTACGCCACCAACGAGACCGACAGCTACATGCCGGCCGCGATCCACCTGGCGCACCGCCTGGTCGAGCAGCAGGCCAAGATCCGCAAGAAGAAGAACTCGCCGCTGCCGTGGCTGCGCCCGGACGCCAAGAGCCAGGTCACCCTGCGCTACGAAAACGACAAGGCGACCGCGATCGACGCGGTGGTGCTGTCGACCCAGCACGATCCGGGCGTGAAGCAGAAGGACCTGATCGAAGCCGTGCGCGAGGAAATCCTCAAGCCGGTGCTGCCGGCCAAGTGGCTGCACAAGGGCACCAAGTTCCACATCAACCCGACCGGCAAGTTCGTGATCGGCGGCCCGGTGGGCGACTGCGGCCTGACCGGCCGCAAGATCATCGTCGACACCTACGGCGGCTGGGCCCGTCACGGTGGTGGCGCGTTCTCGGGCAAGGATCCGTCCAAGGTTGACCGCTCGGCCGCCTACGCGGCGCGCTACGTCGCCAAGAACGTCGTGGCCGCTGGCCTGGCCGACCGCTGCGAAGTGCAGGTCTCCTACGCGATCGGCGTGGCCGAGCCGACCTCGATCTCGGTGACCACCTTCGGCACCGGCAA
The DNA here is from genome assembly GCF_058986605.1 of Pseudomonas sp. GW821-FHT07E12. NCBI lineage: Bacteria > Pseudomonadati > Pseudomonadota > Gammaproteobacteria > Pseudomonadales > Pseudomonadaceae > Pseudomonas > Pseudomonas sp. GW821-FHT07E12. Next base: position 66,539 of record NZ_JBYSVX010000002.1, read on the forward strand.
GATCCCGGACGAGAAGATCGAGAAGCTGATCCGCAAGCATTTCGACCTGCGCCCGTACGGCATCATCCAGATGCTCGACCTGATCCACCCGATGTACCAGCCGACCGCCAGCTACGGTCACTTCGGCCGCAAGCCGAAGGAGTTCAGCTACGTCAACGGCGCCGGCGAGACCGTCACCGCGACCGCGTTCTCGTGGGAAAAGACCGACAAGGCCGAAGCGCTGCGCGCCGATGCCAAGCTGAAGTAAGCGCCTTCCCGAGCTTCGGGATGGTTGACGGGCTGCCTTCGGGCGGCCCGTCGCGTTTTTGCCCCCGGCATGCCCGCGTATCATCGGCGCGCTCGCAATGTCAGGAGAGGCGTCAGTGGAAATCGCAGTGATGGGTGCCGGCGCGGTCGGCTGCTACTTCGGCGCGCGGCTGCGCCAGGCCGGCCACGACGTGGTGTTGATCGGTCGCCCGGCACTGGCTGAAGCGGTGCAGCAGCATGGTCTGCATCTGCAGATGGCGGGCTTCGACGACTTCGTGCCGATGCGTGCCGCGACCGATCCGGCAGCAGTCGCCGGCTGCGCGCTGGTGCTGTTCTGCGTGAAGTCCGGCGATACCGAATCGGCCGGCGCGGCGATCGCAGCGCACCTGTCACCGGGCACACACGTACTGAGCCTGCAGAACGGCGTGGACAATGCCGAACGCCTGTCGCGGGTACTCGGCCGCGAAGCGATTCCGGCGGTGGTCTACGTCGCCGCCGGCATGGCCGGCCCAGGTCATGTCGTCCACCACGGCCGTGGCGAACTCGTGCTTGGCCCGACACCCGCAAGTGAGGATATCGCTGCACTGCTTTCGCGCTCGCTGGTGCCGAGTGAAGTCTCCGGGCGGGTGATCGAAACACTGTGGACCAAGTTGGCGATCAACTGCGCCTACAACGCGATATCGGCGCTGACCCAGCAGTCCTATGGTGAATTCGTGCGCGACGCCGGTGTGGTGGCGGCAATGCGCGACGTGGTCAGCGAATGCGAGTCAGTGGCGCGCGCACGCGGCATCGCACTGCCGGCAACGCTGTGGGACGAGGTCATGGCGATCTCGCGCAGCATGCCCGGCCAGCTCTCCTCCACCGCACGCGACGTCGCGCGCGGCAGGCCCAGCGAGATCGACTTCATCAACGGCCACATCGTGCGTGAGGGCGAGGCACTCGGGATCCCGACGCCGGCCAATCGGGTGCTGCACGTGCTGGTCAAGCAGCACGATCTGGCTGCTGCAACGCGTGTCGACATTTAACGGGCTGGCGTTTCGTAGAGCGGAGCTTGCTCCGCTGCTGTTGCATTTGATTTGCTGTTGAAGGCAGGAGCAACAGCCAAGGCTTTCGCTCCTTCGGAGCGAGTTACCTTTCTTTGCTCGTGCAAAGAAACGTAACCCAAAGAAACACGCCCCAGTCCTCGCGCCCTCCGCTGCGCTACGGGTCCACTGCGCCAGCGGGATTTTCTGACGCGGCATCCATGCCGCGGCAGAAAACGACGCACATCCATGCACGTCGCCCTTCGGGTTATTCCCGCTGGCTTCGTCGCTGCGGATGGGGGCCCGGGAAGGTCAAAAGCGAAGGCAAAATCACGAGCAATAGCAACAGCAAAATCACGAGCAACAACAACTGCAGCAACAGCGGCAACAGCGGCAACGGCGGCAACGGCGAAATCAAAAGCCAATGCGGAAAAGCAGGGCTACTTTCCGGAAAAGGTGATGAGGCACGCGCTCCTCTCTACGAAATACCGGGCTGGTCAGGTAGCCTGCGGGCTCCCCACCCCTGCGGCAGGCGTCCGATGTCCGAATTCAAGCCCCACCAATTGGCGATGACCGTGTTGATGTCACCGGAGATGGCCAACTTCTCCGGCAAGGTCCACGGCGGCGCGGTCCTGCGCCTGCTCGACCAGGTGGCCTACGCCTGCGCCAGCCGCTACGCCGGCCGCTACGTCGTCACCCTGTCGGTGGACCAGGTGATGTTCCGCGAACCGATCGCCGTCGGCGAACTGGTCACCTTCCTGGCCTCGGTGAACTACACCGGCACCTCGTCGATGGAAATCGGCATCAAGGTGGTGGCCGAGGACATCCTCAAACAGAGCGTGCGCCACGCCAACAGCTGCTTCTTCACCATGGTCGCGGTCGACGACGAAGGCAAACCGACCCCGGTACCGCCGCTGGAACCGCAGACCTCCAGCGAAAAACGCCGCAATGCCGCCGCGCAGATCCGCCGGCAACTGCGCCAGGAGATGGAACAGCGCCAACGCGAACTGCTGGCCGCCATGCCGGAGGCCTCGACGGAGTCTGCTGCGTAGTCGCCGACATCCTGGATGATGTTGAATCCTGTGAAACGTCTTTCGACGGCCACATGCCTGGCCAAATGTTTCTCGGTCACTCCCGTGCAGGCACGAGGCGAGCGGTTTTCTCTCCGATTGGATCGAAAGTCGCTGGGTCCCCGCCTACGCGGGGACGACGGGTTGGGCACTTGAAGTAAGTGCGCCCGACCCGAATCCACATCAACGATCAAGTGCGGATCGTGACTCACGCTTTGGCTTTGGCTTTGGCTTTGGCTGTGGCTGTGGCTGTGGCTGTGGCTGTGGCTCGTGATTTTGCTGTTGCTTTGGCTGTTGCCGTCTGCTCTTCGGGCCCCCATCCGCAGCGACGGAGCCAGCGGGAAAAACCCGAAGGGCGACGTGCATGGATGCACGTCGTTTTCTGCCGCGGCACGGATGCCGCGTCAGAAAATCCCGCTGGCGCAGTGCACCCGTAGCGCAGCGAAGGGCGCGAGGACTGGGGCGTGCTTTCTTTGGGTTACGTTTCTTTGCACGAGCAAAGAAAGGTGACTCGCTCCGAAGGAGCGAAAGCCTTTGATGTTGAAGTTGCTGTTGAAGTTGCCGTTGCTGTTGCTGTTGCTGTTGCTGTTACCTTCAACAAACAGCAAATCAAACGCAAGAGCAGCGGAGCCCCGAAAAAGGGATGCAAGCACAAGCTCCGCTCTACGAGGTCGCTGCCACCTGCACGAACGTCCATGGATCCCCGCGTACGCGGGGATGACGATAGAGAGATCGTGGCGAAGGATTGACAGCCCAGTCCATCCACACACCACCACACCTACGGCAAAGCAGGCCGCGAAGCCTCCCGCAACCCCGCAACAAACACATCCAACGGACACCCCACCGACATCACCGCACCACCGCAAACCCCAATCACCAGCCCCTGCCGCAACGGCGGATGCCCCAGATCCAACACCTGCAGATCACGCAACTGATCCAACGACTGCGCCAGATACTCCACACGCACGTATCGCGCCCCACTCTTCCGATCCCGCCAGCGCTCAATCGCCAACATCCCACCCGGCGGCGGATCGTCCGCCCCATAACCCGGCAGATGGAAATGCACCCCGAGCAGACTCGACAGCGCAGCGATGTGCGTATCGCTACCGACGAACAACGACAGCGCCGGTGCTTTCTTCCGGTCCAGCCGCTCCAGAACCTCATGCGCCAGCGGCACGCCAGCCCGCGAGGCCATGTAGCGCGGACGCGCATAGACATCGAACAGCAACGCATGCAGGCGCGATGCCGCTTCCAGCCGCTGCGGCGTGGCACGGCCCCAGGCCACCTGATCGAGCGGCAGCCCCTCGGCGTACTGCAGCAGGAACACCTCGCCCGTCCCCGACGTCAGATCGACCGGGCCCTGTAGCGACAGGCCACGACCGTTCTCCGATGGCGCCAATGTCGAAGGCATCGTCGCGAAGTTGCAGTCCGCCGCACACCCCAGCAGCGCCTGCATCGACTCAAGCTCATCGCGATGCGCGGCCACCAGCGCAGCCGGACCGCCGTTCTCGCGCAGGATCGAGGCAACCGCGGCCTTCGCATCGAACGCCACCGCGCCCGCCTCGACCGGGCGGAACAACGGATCATTGCTGCCCGCTTCACGATGACCGGCAACGATGCCGCAACCCGGCGCCAACGCATCGGCCAGCAACTGGCCACTATCGATCGTGCGCGCGTCGGTGTTGGCCCAGATCGCGACCGCCCCCTTCGCCGGACAGCCCTGCGCCGGCAACACACCCGCCTGCTGCAGCCATTGCCGCAGATAGACACCACTGAGCCGCACACCCTCGCGACCGTGCGGGGTCAACAGGCTGGCCGGTGTATCCCAGTGCGGCCACGGCGCATCGGCAAAACGCGCCGCAGCGGCCTCGCCATCGAGCGGTGCGCGCACGCCGTGCCGGACCACCAGCACGACGCGTTCCAACTGCAGGCCATCATCCATCGCACCGCCCCACGCCAGCGACGGCACGAGGCAGAACGACAACAACACCGCGACCACGCCGCGATAGCGGCGCAGTCGCGTCAAGTCACGCTCAGAACGCATATTTGACGGTCAACAGGCTGGTCATCCCGGAATCGACGATATCCGACAGCGCCGTGCTGTTGTGGCCGACGTGTGCCCAGTAGCTGACACGCTTGGTCAAGTTCGACACCGACAGGTCGGCGCGCCAGCGCTCGCCGAAGGCATAGCCGACATGCAGGTCGACGCGCGAACTCGGCTTGACCCACAGGTCGTCCCACTTCGCGCCCTGGCGCAGGTAGTCGTAGGCCGAGATGAACTCGCCGGAGTAGTGGTAGATCAGGTTCACCGACAGCGGGCCGTGGTCGTAGAACAGCTCGGCATTGGCCATCAGGTCCGGCGCGTTCTGGATGCGCTCATCGTGGAAACCATCCATGCCGAGATCGACGCGGGTGCTCTGGCGGGTGGCGTTGACGCTGACGCCAAGGCCGTCGAGCAGCGGCGGCAGGCCCTGGAAGCGCTGACGCAATGCCATCTCCATGCCGTAGACCTTGCCGTCGCCGCCGTTCTGCGGACGCTTGTAGATGATGGCCCCGTCGCCGAAGCTGCCTTCGTTGGCCGCGTCCGAACCACTCTCGTAGATGTAATCGCTCAGGTGCTTGTAGTAGAACGCGAGCATCGCATGGCCGCCGACATCGTTCTGCCACTCGCCGGACATGTCGAGATTGATCGACTTGATCGGCTTCAGGTTCGGATTGCCCTCGGTGATGGTAGTCACGCCATCGTCGGAAACGTCCTGGGACACGCCGCCGCCGAGCTGCACGAGCGCCGGGCGCGTATAGCTGGTCCACACCGAAGCGCGGTAGACGCTGCGGTCGCTCGGCCGCCAGTTCAGGAATACGCTCGGCAACAGCTCGTTGTAGAGCGAGCGGTTGTTGTCGAAGTGGCCGGCGACTTCGTTGCCATCGGCATCTTCCGGCATCACCCAGTAGGTGTTGCGGATCGAGGTGTGCTCGTAGCGCAGGCCGGGGATGATCTCCAGGTCGCCGAAGCGCAGGTTCGCCATCACATATGCAGAGGACACCGCCTCGGTACCGCGCATCGTGTTGCAGTTGTAGTTGTTGACGTACAGGCTGCCGCAGGTGTCGAAGCTGGCGGCGGTCAGGTTGTTGGCGATCAGCGCCTTCAATGCCGAGTTGCTGAGCTTGACCGTGCTCCAGTCGTACTTGCCCGGATACACCGAGTCGTACTCGCCGACCACCAGGCCGGTCTGGTCCAGCAAGGTGCCGTCGGTGTACTTGGCGGTGGTCCAGTCACGGCTGGTGAAGGTGCGCGAGCTGTCCACGTACTTCACGCCAAACTGCACGTTCTGCAACGCGCCCTGATCGAAGTCGTAGCGCACGTCGAACTTGGCACCGCCCTTGTCCTGCCCGCTGTATTCCTTGGTCAGCTGGCCGGTGCGACGCGCATACAGGCCACCGATGTTGTTGAGCCTGTCGCTCATCGCAGCGGTGAGCAGCGGGATCGGGAAGCCCTCGCTGTCGTAGGTCAGGAACTGGGTCGAGCCGTAGCTCGGGTTGGCGCTGTTGGAATACTGGTTGGTGCGCGCGGAGATTTCGATGTGATCGGGGCGGTCGTTGTCGCCGAAGCTGTAGAACACGTTCGGCGAGAACGTCCAGTTGCCGGCCTGCTTGTCGGCACCGATCTGGAACGTCGCCAGGTCGGCGATTTCCGGGTTGGTCTCGTACCAGTAGCGCACCGAGTAGCTGCCGATCGACGGCTGGTAGACGCCATTGGTACCGGTGGCGACATAGCTGACATTGGTGGGCACCAGCTGCGAATAACCGGTGTTCTGTTCGGTCTTGGCGTAGGCGTAGGTGGCACGTGCATACAGGTGCAGGGTCGGATCCACGCGCCAGTCGAACGAGGCGTTGCCGCCGTAGCGACGCGTGGTGCCTTCCGAGTAGCCCACATTGAGACCGGTGCCCATCAGCGACTGCTGCGGGTCGTAGCCGCTGGCCAGCGCACCGTCGGCGGTGGTGCGGGCGAATTCCCAGGAACCGTCGTTGCCGGCGGCGGTGGCACCGGCGACTTCGCTGTTCACGTAGCTGCGGGTGTCGTAGTAGCCGCTGGCGTAGAAACCGAACTGGTTGTCGTCGCCGAAACGGAAGTGGTATTCGCCGGCCAGACCGCCGCCGAGGCCGTTCTCGCCGTAATCGCGGGCGCGGCTCTCGACGCGGCCACTGGCGGTGATGCTGCCGCCCTGCGCCTCGCGGTAGTCGAAGGCGGTGGGCGTGCGGTAGTCGATGGTGCCGCCGATCGCGTCGCCGTCCATCGCGGCGGTCGAGGTCTTGTTGAGCACGATCGTCTGCAGGCCGGACGGCGGCAGCAGGCTCAGTTGCACGCTGCGGCTGTACGGCATGCCCTGCGCGACGTTGATGCCATTGATCAGGTTGACGTTGTACTCGGCATTGAGACCACGCACCGAGGCGAACATGCCCTCGCCGCGCGCGGCACCGTCGATGCCGCCGAAGTAGGACTGCCCGGAGTTGATCACGCTGACGCCGGGCATCAGGCCGAGTGCTTCGGCGATGTTGTGCACGGCGGTGTACTTCAGGTCGTCGGCGGACAGCACGCTGGCGGTGTTGTCGGCGGCCATCTGCATGTCGGTGGCGTTGTAGCGGGTGGCAGCGACGGTGACCTTGTCCAGGGTCTTGGCATTGGTCGCCACCGGCGTGGTGGACGTCTCCGCGTCCTGTGCGTCCTGGGCCTGCGCGAACGCCGCCGGCACCAGGCCGAGCAGTGCCACGACGATGGCCCGGGACAGGCGATTCTGGAAGTGCAGCGAATGGGGCATGACAGATACCGGACGAAAGGGCCCGCCAGCGCAGCCACGGCCATGCTGGGTAAGGCGATATGAGGAGGTACCGCCGCTCCGGGGAACGACGACGGCGCGCATTGTTCGCAGCGCGCGTTTGCAGTTTCATGACATCGTTGTCAGCGCGTGACTTTCAGCATCATTTGTGCGGAAACCGGCACAACCGAAAGCGACTTCATTGCAGTTGTCGACGCAGTCGCGCCGACAAGGTGCCGCGCGTCACCCTATTCCGACCGCATCTGCTCGTGCAGGATGCGGCGGATCTCCAGGATCGCCTGCGGCGTCTCCTGCACGCTGTGCCAGGAGCGGATCACCTTCTCGGACTCGGCACCGTCCAGATGGGCGCTGCGATAAGGCACCACGCCATCGCTGGAATCGAGCAGCGGCAGATCATCGTCCTTGCCGATGATGGTGTTGTAGCGCACGCGCGGCGAGAGCGGCAGGTTCTCGCTGGCAAGAATGAACGGATCGGTGTCGCGCAGGTTGTCGATGCCGGTCGGCACGATGTGCGCACTCTTGCTGTCCTGCCCGGCCAGATCCTGCACCACGTCGCCGAAGCGCTGCACCAGGGTCACGGGGAGACGAATCAGCCTGCCGATCAGCCGCCCGAGCTTGCCCTCGGCTACCGGCGTGCCGCGATGCGGCGCGGCGATGAAGATCGCACGGTCCACCTCCGGCAACGGTTCGAAATGCAGCAACGGCGAAAGCCGCTCGCGGATGCGCTGACCGCGCTCACCATCCAGGCGACGGTCGGCGGTCAACGACTGCCACAGCGTTTCGCCGGAAGAGGACACCAGCAAGCGTCCGATCACCCCGCCCATGCTGTGCCCGATCAGCACCATGTGCTGCGAGGCCGCGGCGCGGCCGCTCGGATCGAAATGCTTCAACGTCCGCTGCACCATCGCCTCGATCTGCGCGCGGTTGTACGCGATCGGCGTATTGGTCGGGTAATAGACCTGCCAGATCTGGTAGTGCTGGCGCAGTGCCTCGTCGCCCATGATCTCGTTGGCGACATTGACCCAGGCCTCCGGACTCGACCCCAGACCATGCAGCATCAGCAGGATGCGCCGGTCCGGATCGTAAGGCTGCATCAGATACAGGTGTGGCCGATCGATACCGTGCTTGCGGCCGAGCATCGAGCGCACCGACTGCGCCGCGAACCCGGACTGCGCCAGCCACAGCCCATAGGCGGCGGTGAAGTTGCCCGCCAGCGGCACGCGCTGGCCATGCAGCACGACCTCGGCATTGCGATACGGGTCGTACGGCACCAGGGTCACCTGACGGGTGGTCAGCACCTCCTGCAACGAGGTGCCATGGAAACGCAGCAGCGCGGTGGTCGGTGCGTACGGCATCTCACTGAAGTCCGCATCGCGCTCGCCCGCTTCCTGGCCGGCGTCGTTGTCGGTTGTCGCGTCCGGATCGAGCAGGCGTGCGGTCGGATCACCCACCGCCGACGGCGGCACCTTGGCGACCAGCTCGGCACCGAAACCATCGCGTCGGTAGGTGCTGCGCAAGCCGTTGAAGCGCAGGCCATTGGCGTCGTACAGATCTTCCGGCACCTGGGTGTCGCCGGGCAGGCGGAAGCCGGACAGGTCGGTATCGAATCGCCAGCCGTCGATCGGCAGGCTGCCATTGTCCTGAGGCTGCGGCGTCGCCCGCCAGCGCCGGAAGGCCTCGCCGACCACCTGCTGCACCGCGTAGTTGTAATAGTCGCGGACCTGGGTCTGGCGGTTCTCGAAAGCCCGCTCGCCCGGCGTGCGCGCGGTGAAGAACAGATACGCGTAGGCGTGACGTGCCGCCTCCAGCCACGCGTGCAGGGTGGCATCGTCCATCGCCTTGCCGCCGGCATGGCGCCCACGCGCGATCGCCTCGACAGTCCACAGCTCGGCCTGGGTGGCGAGGCGGCGCTCGTCACCGAGACCGGACACCGCATCCAGCTGCGCAACGCAGCTCGCCGGCGCACTGCGGCAGGGTTTGGGTTCGATACCGGCCACGCGCAGCGTCTCGGTACCGCTCTCGCTGAGCTTGCCGGTGGTCAGCACATCGCCGCGGGTCATCGCCACGTAATCGCCGGTACCGCGCGACTTCACCGTCACCATCGCGCAGCCGGACGCCGCCAGCAGGGTGGCCACTACCAGCAACCTTGCCAACGCCTGGAATTTCATCGCGCCTCCGCTGCCGGTCGCAGCGGCATGCCCGCACGGATGCGCGCGGAGAAATCGGCCGCGGCATCGGCAGCGCGGGCTCGCGCGGTGATGTGGCCGCCTTGCCTGAGCTGGTCGAACGTATAGCCCGGCAGCAGGCCATGCTGGTCGAAGGCGTATTCGGCCAGATAGCCGGACGCCAGCAGGCGCCAATCCAGCGGCAGACCGGGATCGAGCCGGCGTACCAGTTCGAACACGATGGTGGTGCAGTTGCTGGTCAGCGTGTTGTAGAACTCCGGAGCGCGGTCCAGCTCGCGTGCACGCTCGACGTAGCCGAGGAACATCGCACGCAGCGCCTCGCGCGGCATGTTCAGCCGGTACAGGTACATGTCCTCGCCACGCGCATTGGTGCGCACGCGCAGGATGTCGCGCTCGTCGGCGGCGACCAGGGTTTCCTCGAACGTGCGGAAGAAACCGCCCAGCGCCGAGAACGACTCGCCGCGCTCCTTGCGGATCTCCAGCGAGAACACCACCTGCGAGCCGTCATCGAAGCCGAACGACACCAGCGTGTGCGCGATCGCCGGGCCCATCCAGTACGACAGCGCCAGATCGGCGCTGGCCAGATGATCCAGATCGTACTCGCGGGTCTGCCAGCGGATCTGGTAATCGTTGTCGCTGTGCCAGTCGAAATCGCGCACGTTGTGCAGCACCACGCGATTGCCGTGCACTTCCGGACGCAGCCGCTCGGCGACGTCCGGGGCCCAGTCGCGGTCCTGGCTGGGCTGCATTGTCCACCAGCCGTACTGCAGCCCGGCGAAGGCCAGCGCGAAGATGCCCGGCAATGCCCAGTTCTCGCGACCACGGCGCAGGCCCCACAGCGCGGCTGCAGAGACACCGACCCAGATCGCCATCGTCGCCCAGCGCAGGAAGGCGTCGTCGCGGATCAGGAAGTACATCGACAACAGGCTCCAGCTGCCGGCCGCGACCACCGCCGCGCGCAGCACCCAGAGCCCTGCCAGCCGCAGTGCCGACTTCACGCGTGACCGTGCGAGGTCGAGGCCAACAACTCGGGCGACATGCCCAGCGCGCGCATCAGCAGGTCGGCCGATCGATGCGCCAGACGACGGCGTTCTCCATCATCGGCACCGCGCACGCAGCCACCCAGCATGTCCATCACCAGCAGCATCTGTTCCTCGTCCACGTCGGGCCGGCACAGCCCAGCATCGATCGCACGGCGCACGAATGGCATGAAGATCACCAGCGCGCGGTTGTCGGTACCCTCGATCGCCGGGTGATCGCGCTCCATCGTGCGCCAGAAATCCAGCATCGGAGCCGACTCGGCGATGTACTCGGCGGCGTCGTGCAACAGCACACCCAAGCCGTCTGGACGCTCACCGAGATCGCGCGCGGCGTTGGCAAAGGCATCCATGCCTCGTTCCAGCAGCGCCGCCATCAGCGCGAGACGATCCGGGAAATTGCGATACAGCGTGGCCCGGCCCAGGCCGGCACGTTCGATCACGAGTTCGAGAGGAGCATGGATGCCGTGTTCGCTGAACACATCGTCGGCGGCATCGAGGATTTGCCGGCGTCGCAGCGCGGCATCGGTACGTGGTGTAGTCATGGCGCGCATTCTCGGACAAAATTGTCCGGTTGCGCCAGTGACTTTTGTCAGAGGCATTCAGGGGGTCGGTTGGTACCCACTCCCACACGCCGGACACCCCTGCACGCATTCAGGATTCGGCCTTCCCCACCTACAGGGGAAGGCGCCCGCTCCAGACCTGATCGGTCGCCTCAACCGGTGTTCTGCAGCCCCTGAGAGACGCCGTTGACGCAGGCCACCAGCGCGCGCAGCAGATCCTCGTCCTCACCGCCGGTTTCGCGCCAGCGTCGCAGCAGGTCCACCTGCAGCACGCTGATCGGGTCGATGTAGGGATTGCGCAGGCGGATCGACAATGCCAGGCGCGGATCGTGCTGCAGCAGCGACTGCTGCCGGGTCAGGTCCTTGACCCAGCGCTTGGTCAGCGCCAGTTCGTCGCGGATACGCGGGAAGAAGCGCTCATGCAGCGGCCCGGACAACCGCGAGAACATCTCGGCGATGTTGAGGTCGCCCTTGGACAACACCATCGCGATGTCGTCGAGGAAGGTGCGGAAGAATGGCCAGTCGGCCGCCATCTCGCGCAGGGCGTCTTCGTGGCCGGCATCCACCGCCGCCTGCAGACCGCTGCCGACGCCGTACCAGCCCGGGATCACCGCACGCGCCTGACTCCAGGCGAACACCCACGGGATCGCGCGCAGGTTGCCCAGCGCCGCGTTCTGGCCAAGCCGGCGCGAGGGCCGCGAGCCCAGCGTCATCCGCTCGATCACATCGATCGGCGTGGCCTGGCGGAAGTACGCCATGAACTCCGGCGCGCCGACGAAATCACGATAGGCCTGCGAGCTGACATCGGCCACCACATCCATCACCGCCCGCCACTGTTCCTCGCGCGGCTCCGGCGCACGCGGACGCAGGCTCGACAGCAGCACCGCGCCGGCCATCTGCTCCATCGAGCGCAGCGCCAGCGCGCGGATGCCGTACTTGCGATGGATCACCTCGCCCTGCTCGGTCACGCGCAGGCGTCCATCGACGCTGCCGCGCGGCGCCGCTTCCAGCGCCTTGGTGGTCTTGCCGCCGCCGCGCACGATCGAACCGCCGCGGCCGTGGAAGAAGGTCAGGCGGATGCCGAGTTGCTCGGCCGCTTCCAGCAACTCGACCTGCGCGCGTTGCAGGCCCCAGCGCGAAGCCGCGATGCCACCGTCCTTGCCGCTGTCGGAATAACCGAGCATCACCATCTGCACGTCCTTGCGCGCGGCCAGATGCCGGCGGTAGACCGGATCGGCGAGCAGATCGTGCAGCGTGGCGATGCTGCTGCGCAGGTCGTCCACGGTTTCGAACAGCGGCACGATGTCCAACGGCACCGCGCTACTCTCATCGACCAGCCCGCCACGCCGCGCCAGCGCCAGCACGGTCAGCACGTCGGCACGGTTGTGCGCCATCGAGATGATGTAGCTGCCAAGCGCATCGGCGCCGTGGCGGTGACGGGCATCGGCGAGTGCGGCGAATACCGCGTCCAGCCGCGCATTGCCGTCGTCGCTGACCGTCGGCAGCGTGGTCTCGCCGGCCGCGAACGGCTGCAGCACGCTCGCACGTTCGGCGTAATCCTTCGACTCCCAGGCCTCGTCGCCGAGGGCCGTCGCCACCGCGCGCGCATGCACGCTCGACTCCTGGCGCACATCCAGCCGCGCCAGATGGAAACCGAACGTGCGCACCCGCCACAACAGCCGGCGCACCGCGAACCAGCCGGCATGCAGGCCCTTGTTGGCCTTCAGGCTGTCGAGGATCAGCTGGATGTCCTGCTCGAACTCGGCCGGTGAGGCGTAGGCACCGGGTGCATCGTCGAGCGTGGCCTGCAACTTCGCGCGCATCAGGTCGTTGAGCAGCCGGTACGGCATGTCGCCGTGGCGCGGGCGCGAGCGCTTGGCCGCCTCGGGCAAGGCGGTCTGGTATTCGGCCAGCCGCGCGTGCAGCGCGTCGCTGACCGACACCAGCGTGGTCGACTGACTGAGCAGGCTCGCCAGTTGCCACAGTTCCTTGAGATAGCGATCGAGCACCGCACGACGTTGCGCGTCGAGCGTGGCGGTGACGGTCCTGGCATCCACGTTCGGATTGCCGTCCATGTCGCCGCCGACCCAGGTGCCGAAGCGCAGCAATCGCGGCAACGCTAGCGCGCTGCCCCAGGTTTCCTCGATCGCGTGTTCCAGCGTCTCGTACAGCGCCGGGATCACCCGGTACAGCACCTGGGTCAGGTAGAAGCCGACGTGCTCGCGCTCGTCCTCCACACTCGGGCGCACCGGCGAGGAATCGGCGGTCTGCCACGCCGCCGTCAACGCCATGCGGAAGCGCGCCTCGTCCACCGCCTGTTCGCCCGGCGTGCGCATGCCGTCGAGGTTGTCGATCAGGCTGGCGACCATCAGCTGTTCCTTCTCCAGCAGCGCGCGACGCACCGCCTCGGTCGGATGCGCGGTGAACACCGGTTCGATGTCGATGCGCGGCAGCCAGTCGCTCAATTCCTCCCGCGTCACGCCCTGCGCCTTGAGCCGGCGCAGCGCGTCGTGCAGACCGTCCGGCTGCGGCGTGCCGGCGCCGCTGCGCTGGTAATCGCGACGACGGCGGATGCGGTGCACCCGCTCGGCGATGTTGACCACCTGGAAATAGGTACTGAACGCACGCACCAGCGACTCGGCATCGCGCGGCTCGCGCGTGTCCAGCAGCGCGCTCAACGAGTCCGGCGGGGTATCGCGCTCGCGCCGTGCGATCGCGGTGGTCCGGATCTGCTCGATCTCGCCCAGGAAGGCATCCGACACCTGTTCGGCCAGCAGATCGCCCACCAGCGCGCCAAGCTTGCGCACGTCGTCGCGCAGCGGAATATCGGGTGTGGCGAAGATCAGACTGCTGCGGTACTCGTTCATTGCGATACGGATCAGACAGTGGGGATTCAGTCCAAGCCTAACCGAAGCGAAAGCTCGCTTTTGCAACCATCGGCGAGGTTGTCCGCTGCTGTCGCATAAGCCATTCCCGCAATGCATGCGATCGGACCTGAAAGGAATGGATTCGACGCCTTCAAGGCCCTCGTAGGAGCGGCTTTAGCCGCGAAGGCGTTCCCCCTTTGCCCCCCCGCACATGGATGTGCGGGCTCTTGCAGAGGGACCTGCATGAACGCCCTCGCGGCTGAAGCCGCTCCTACGAGTGCCCAATGCCGCACCCCAAGCCGATCCGCAGATTCAGCCCCGCCGCAGGCCCCGCGATATAATCGCCATCCCCCGTCGAGGGGCGCTGCGACCGGGCATGGCGGGTTCTTCCGCTTCCGGCCAGGCTCGACGGAGGTCCACCACACAACGGCGCCCGGAAACGAGCAGGTTCCCCACCTGCCCTTACCGGAGCCATACCATGAATGCTGTAGCCAAGATCTTCTCGACCGAAGGCGAATACAAGATCGCCGACATCGGCCTCGCCGACTGGGGTCGCAAGGAGCTGGACATCGCCGAGCACGAGATGCCGGGCCTGATGTCGATCCGCCGCCAGTACGCCGCCACCCTGCCGCTCAAGGGCGTGCGCGTGACCGGCTCGCTGCACATGACCATCCAGACCGCGGTGCTGATCGAGACCCTCAAGGACATCGGCGCCGACGTGCGCTGGGCCTCGTGCAACATCTTCTCGACCCAGGACCACGCCGCCGCCGCGATCGCCGCCACCGGCACCCCCGTGTTCGCCTGGAAGGGCGAGACGCTGGAGGAATACTGGGACTGCACCCTCGACGCACTGACCTTCACCCTGGCCGACGGCACCCTGACCGGACCGGAGCTGGTGGTGGACGACGGCGGCGACGTCACCCTGCTGATCCACAAGGGCTACGAGCTGGAAAACGGCGCCAAGTGGGTCGATGAACCGGCCTCCTCGCATGAGGAGCAGGTCATCAAGAACCTGCTCAAGCGCGTGGCCGTCGAGCGCCCCGGCTACTGGACCCGCGTGGTCAAGGACTGGAAGGGCGTGTCCGAAGAGACCACCACCGGCGTGCACCGCCTGTACCAGATCGCCGAGGCCGGCAAGCTGCTGGTGCCGGCGATCAACGTCAACGACTCGGTGACCAAGAGCAAGTTCGACAACCTGTACGGTTGCCGCGAGTCGCTGGCCGACGGCCTCAAGCGCGCGCTGGACGTGATGCTGGCCGGCAAGGTCGCGGTGGTGTGCGGTTACGGCGACGTCGGCAAGGGCTGCGCCTCCTCGCTGCGTGCCTACGGCGCGCGCGTGATCGTCACCGAGATCGATCCGATCTGCGCACTGCAGGCGGCGATGGAAGGCTTCGAGGTCACCACCATCGAAGACACCCTGGGCACAGCCGACATCTACGTCACCACCACCGGCAACAAGGACATCATCCGCATCGAGCACCTGAGCGCGATGAAGGACCAGGCCATCGTCTGCAACATCGGCCACTTCGACAACGAGATCCAGGTCGATGCGCTGAACGCCTATGCCGGCGTGCAGAAGATCAACATCAAGCCGCAGGTGGACAAGTACGTGTTCGCCAATGGCAACGCGATCTTCCTGCTGGCCGAAGGCCGCCTGGTCAACCTCGGCTGCGCCACCGGCCATCCCTCGTTCGTGATGTCCAACAGCTTCTCCAACCAGACGCTGGCACAGATCGACCTGTGGCAGAACAAGGACGTCTACGAGAAGACCGTGTACCGCCTGCCGAAGAAGCTCGACGAGGAAGTCGCGCGCCTGCACCTGGAAAAGATCGGCGTGAAGCTGACCAAGCTGAGCACCGAACAGGCCGACTACCTGGGCGTGCCGGTCGACGGCCCGTTCAAGCCGGAGCATTACCGCTACTGATCGGCACGACTCCTGCCGATACCACGACGGGCGCCGCAAGGCGCCCGTCTTCGTTATAGGCCTCGACGCACGCCGTGCATCGCATTCGATGCGGCGACAGTACGCGCCATGCGGACAGAACTGCCGAGTTCTTTACCCGTTGTTGCAACCTGCCAGGACACGCCTCACATGCCTGCACGGATGCGTTTTACTCCGCTCCACGCCGATGCCTCCCACCACGCATCGGCGACTCCCCGCCACGTCGAGAGTATCCATGGACGTGACCGAGGCGATCACCGACCTCAACTGCAGCATCCCAAGGAGAACCATCATGCGTGGCACCCCGCTCATCATTGCCGTACTCATGCTGTCGCTCACCCCGTTCGTCGCAGCCGCGGCCAAGCTGCCGGCGTGCGGAACGTTACCTACCTATGTCCGTGATGCCGAAAGGACGCTGGCCTATTGCATCACCATGGAGAACCCGATCAGCGCGTGCGGCGCTACCGACGTCGATGCGCAGGTCTTCGGGAACAACGAAAACCGCCTGCCTGGCGCAGGCCGCGGCCAGCAGTACTACGAAGGCAAGGCACGCCAGCAATCCGGCGGTCCCGCCGGCACCTACCGGCTGGTTTTCCTGGTGACCGAAGGCAAGAAAAAGCAGGTCGTCGAACAGCGCTACTACTCGGCCGATCACTACCAATCGTTCTGCGCTATCTGATCAGGACGCAAGTCGCTAGATCGCGACGGAAAACACAACGGGCGCCGCAAGGCGCCCGTTGTGTATCCGGACGTGCTTCCCACCGGCTCCAATGTTTGCGCGGCGATGCCGACTCGCTACTGGCCTATGTCGCACGCGAAGCGATTGCCCTGCTGGGAGGCGAGAGCGCCGAGCGCATCCAGCAATGCGAAGGCGACGGCTGCGCGATCCTGTTCCTCGATACCTCCCGCTCCGGCGACCGCCGCTGGTGCTCGATGACCGCCTGCGGCAACCGCCACAAGGTCGCCGAGTTTCGCCGGCGCAAGCGCGAAGCGCTGTAACCCAGCGCGCAACGACCCGTTGGTCAACGATCGCCACCACATCTTGGAATAGAACCGCCACTCGCATCGTGCGCGGCAGCGGGCAGTGGTCCAATACCTCCGGATCGCGTATGACATCGAAATCGACGAGCTCGAAAAGCATCAGCGGGGTCATGTGATAACCGGATGCCATGCTGTGCCGACCCTGGCTCACTGTGGGACGACATGTTTCCATCCAGGTCAGATTCGCGATAAGGATTCGACCCACGTCTCCTTCGCGGTGGCTGCTTTCACGGTGATCTCAACGGTGCGAACGTCATGACCCCGATCTCGATACTCGAACTTGTTGGTTGCACGATCCTGGCCGCTGCGGGCGCGTGGATCACAGCGGGCGAAATGACCGGCAAGCGCGGACGCAGTCAGGTCTCGTTGCTGATCTTCCTCGCGTGCGTGACGCTGACCAACCTGTCGACGTTGTCGCTGGTCGGCTGGCAGCTGTGGCTTTCCCCGGCGGAGGTGCGATGGATCCACGTGATCGGGGTGCCGGCCTGTTACCTGCTCGGCCCACTCTTCCATGTCTACGTGACCTCACTGGTATCGCAACGCACAGCTTGGCGTCGCGAGAATGCCTGGCATGTGCTGCCGCTCCTGGTCGCGCTGGTGGTGGAGTTGGCCAATGCCACGTGGCCCGGCTTCGAACAGCATCCTGCGGGCGCGACGGCTGTCCTCTTCGCTTACCACGCATGGGCTGTGCAGGGGTTGCCCTACTTTGCCGGCGCCGCGCTGCTCGCCTGTCGCCTTGTGCCGGACGCGGGGCAGGCCAATGGCGCGATCGACACCCGATCTACTCAAGCGTTGCGCACACTCACGTTGGTGATGCTCGCGCTCTGGCTGCTGATGGGCGCAAAACGATTCGTCGTGGCCTCGCTCGGTGTGGAACGCGAACTGGCCAATGCCGGCCTGACCCTGGTGATCGCCACCGTCCTGCTCGGCTGGCCGCGCCTGCGGCAACGGATCGCGGACACGCTGCCCGTGCAGTTCGGCGACGGTCCATCACCCAGCGTCCGCTATGCGAAGTCGGCGCTCGATGAGGACGGCCGCGCACGGATCGCCACCGACCTCATCACCTTGATGCAGGAGCGCCAACCGCATGTGGACGCAGGCTTCGACCTTGCCACGCTCAGCCGGCTCAGCGGGTGGCCGCCGGCCTACATCTCGCAGGCGTTGAACCTGCACCTGAAGCAGAACTTCTTCGAGTTCGTGAATGGGTTCCGCGTCGAGGCCGCACGCCGCTGCCTGGCCGATCCGGCCGATCGCAGGACCGTGCTGGAGATCGCGATGGCCTGCGGCTTCGGCAGCAAGTCGACCTTCAACGCGGCGTTCCGTCGCGGTACCGGCCTCACGCCGCGTCAGTTCCGCGAACGTGAGCGTATCGAAGCGTCCGAGGTGCCCGCCTGAGCGTCCGATCCCATTCGCTCGGACGTCGCACCATGTACATCCGGTCATCCTCCCGCTTGCCGGCATCCACCGGCTTCGAACGGGAGCACGGAGATGATGCGCATCGCGTTGTGGTGGGGACTATGGCTGGGAATGAGTGTGACGGCATGGGCCGCGCAGAGCGATCCGCCGCGCTTCGAGTGGGGCGTCAGGATTCCACTGCGCGATGGCGTGCGGTTGCAGGCCACCTTGTACCGGCCCGCAGCCGATCCGCAACCGGCAGCCTGCGTGTTCACCCTGACCCCATACATCGCCCAGACCTACCACGAGCGCGGCCAATACTTTTCGGCCCATGGCTATGCCTTTCTCACCATCGATGCGCGCGGCCGTGGCAACTCCGAAGGCGAGTTCGACCCCATGCGGCAGGAGGTCGAGGACGTGCGCGACGTGGTCGACTGGCTGGCCAGGCAACCGTACTGCGGCGGCCGTATCGCGATGTGGGGCGGCTCCTACGCCGGCTACAACCAGTGGCTTGCGGCCAAGTGGCGGCAACCGGCGCTGCGCAGCATCGTGCCCGCCGCGGCGCCATGGCCGGGGCTGGACTTTCCCATGCGCAACAACATCTTCATGACTTACGCGCTGATGTGGCTGACCTTCACCCGCGACCACACAGCGCAGGATGCGATCTTCGGCGACAACAGCTTCTGGCAGACGCGATTGATGGAGTTGCAGGACTCGCATCGCCCATTCGTGCAGTTCGATCTCGGCCTGGGGCGGGCAGATGCCATCTTCCAGCGCTGGCTGCAGCATCCCGCACTGGATGCGTATTGGGACGGCTTTGTTCCCACCGCAGCCGAGTTCGCCGCGATCGATCTGCCCATCCTCACCATCACCGGGCAGTACGACTTCGGCAACGATGCACTCGCCTACTACCGGGCGCATATGCGCGGTGCATCCACTGCGGCGAAGGCCCGGCACTATCTGGTGATCGGCCCGTGGGATCACGCCGGCACCCGCACACCCAGGCGTGAGATCGCCGGTGTCGATTTCGGTGCCGCCAGCCTGCTGGACCTCAACGCGCTGCACAAAGCCTGGTACGACTGGACACTCCGGGACGGCGCGAAACCCGAGTTCCTGCGCAAGCGCGTGGCCTACTACGTGCTCGGCGAGGGTGCCGACGAATGGCGATACGCCGATACGCTGGAGCAGATCACCAGCGAGAGCCGCCCCTTGTATCTGAACTCCGAAGGTGGCCGCGCCAACGATGTATTCGCCTCGGGACGGCTGGATGCGGACGCACCGCGTCAGGACAGCGAGCCGGACCGCTACGTCTTCGACCCGCGCCTACCTGGAGCGCAACCGAACCTGATCGACCCGCGCTCCATCTCCGACCAGAGCATGGCGATGCAGGCGCGGGACCGGCAACTGCTGCTCTATCACAGCGCTCCCTTTGAAACGCCAACGGAGATCGCCGGCTTCTTCCGCTTCGAAGCATGGCTGTCGCTGGATCAACCCGATACCGACATCACCGCATGGTTGTACGAGATCCACCCGAACGGGACCGCCACCTTCCTCGGCTACGACCAGGTCCGCGCCCGCTATCGCGAAAGCCTGCGCGAGGCCAGGCCCGTCGAAAAAGGCATCGCCGAGCGCTACGTCTTCGACCGCTTCCAGTTCATCGCCCGCCGCCTTGAACGCGGCAGCCGGCTACGCCTGATCGTCGCACCCGGCACCGGCACGCTGTTCGAGCGCAACTACAACGCGGGCGGCGTGGTCGCGCAGGAAACCTCGGTACAGGCGCGCACGGTGATGGTGGAGTTGCACCACGATGCCGACCATCCGAGTGCGTTGCATGTGCCGATTGCCGCATCCGCGAAACCGTGAGCCGAGGCCCGCTTGGGCGCACCGGTTCAGACGATCGGTTTCATGGGCCCCGCTCCGGGCAGGACATGCCCGGCGCTCATGCATCACGGGATCCCACGAACCTCCTAGTGACTTCAGGCAGGTGCCCGATGCCGGCCAAGCGTGGTGCCATGCTCGGCAAGGGCTGCTCCAGGCAAGGCCCGCTCATTCATCGCAGAGGGTATTCAGCATGCACGCACCGCGATCCATCCTGTGGCTGGCCCTGCTGGCCGCCGTACCCGCCTTCGCCCAGCAAGACCTGAGCAAGATCTCCGACAACGTGGAGACGCAGGCCGGGCAGAAGTACGGCGAACTGTCCACGGTCAGCGGCGACATCCACGTGGCCAGCAACGTCAAGGCCAGGAAGGTCAACTCCGTCAGCGGCGATATCACCATCGACGCAGGTGCCAAGATCGGCAAGGCCAGCAGCACCAGCGGCGATTTCAAGATCGCCGACAACAGCACGACCGGCAAGCTGGAAAGCGTCAGTGGCAACCTCACCCTGGGCCGCAACGTGGTGGTCGATGGCGGCCTGACCACGGTCAGCAGCAACATCTTCGTCGATCACGGCGGAAAGGTCGGCGGCGACGTCACCTCGGTCAGCGGCGACATCGGCCTGGTGCAAACCGAGGTGGACGGTGACATCACCTTCGTCAGCAGCGACGTCACCGTGGGCATCGGATCGCACGTCAAAGGCCGCGTGCATCTCAAGAAGCCGTTCTACAGCAAGCTTCCGCGCCCGCCGCGCGTGGTAATCGGCCCCAATGCCGTGGTGGACGGACCGCTGGATTTCGAACTGCCGGTCAAGCTCTACGTACACAGCACCGCCAGGACCGGCAAGATCACCGGCGCCACCGCCATCCCGTACTCGACGCCCAGCACGCCGAAGAACTGATCACAGGCACCGTTGCTGCCGGGCTTCCGACACGGCGGCGCGATATCGCACGGGATAACCCATCAGGCTCCTTTCGAAGGAACCTGAGAAGTTTCCAGGACTGCGACCCAGCAACACACGACGCTCACGGACGCCAGTTCGCATTGCTCTCCCAGAACGCCACCGCGCGACGATAGGCCGCGCGGTCCATCGGCACGCCTGAACCGCCCTCCTCCACGCCGAGCGTGTTGCGCATCATCGTGATCGGTGCCATCGGGATTTCTTCCGGCTCGGTCGTGTAGAGACAGCCGACGATGCCCCAGTCGGCGTCGATCGGTGAGCCTTCCTTCGCCAATTGCTCGGCGCTGTAGAGGATCGGCAGCAGGTAGTTCGCGACCGGCGCTTCGACGCCTTCGAACCAGCGCACCAGCACCGGCAATTCCTCGGAGTTGCGCGCCTCGTACCCCGAACGCAGCAGATGACGGTTCTCAACGGTGACCGGCACCGTCAGGCAGCGCGTGCGGGTCCAGTTGCGATGCACGTGCAACTTGCAGAACGGGGCGTAGCCATCGATCACTTTCAGCGGGGCCTCATCGTTGAGACGACGCTGGAACTCCTCCGGCGTGCAGTCTTGGATCGCGTTGCGGCGGCGATCGCGCGGAAACAGACGGGCACGGGCGAACGGGGTCAGAACGATGGACATGCAGCGTACCGAAGGGAAGTAGTCTCCACATGATAGGCACCGTCGTCGTCCCCGCCCAGACGCCATACCTCCCGCTGGCCCGCCGCGACGCGACGCAATGAATACGTATGCGTAGATCGCATGCTGCGCCGCGATGCGCGCTTAGCATTCCCGGGCCACCGCAGGTCGTGGCTGTGCATTTCCGGAACAGGGATCAGCCCACTCGACGAGATGGGTCCGCTCGCAGCAGCGGTGCATGTCCGTCGTTCCATCAAGGAGACATGTGCAATGCGCGACACGCCTTCCATTCTCGGCACACAACGTCCCCGCCGATACTGGCACCGCTTTCTCGCTGCGCTGCTGCTTGCCGCAATGGCAGTCAGTGCGCAGGCCGAGGTCATTCTGCACGCCTTCAACTGGCCCTACGCCACCGTCGAGGCGCGCGCCGCGCAGATCGCCCAGGCCGGCTACAAGAAGGTGCTGGTGGCACCGGCCTATCGCTCGCAAGGCAGCGAATGGTGGGCGCGCTATCAGCCGCAGGACATCCGCGTGATCGACAACCCGCTCGGCGACACCAATGCCTTCGCCAGCATGGTGCAGGCGCTGGCCGAGCATGGCGTGGAAACCTACGCCGACATCGTGTTCAATCACATGGCCAACGAGGCGGCGATTCGTTCGGACCTGAACTACCCGGGCGCGACGGTGCTGGCCCAGTACGCCACCAATCCCTCGGGCTATGCACAACTGCGGTTGTTCGGCGATCTCTCCTCGAACTTCCTGAGCGCGGACGACTTCGGCCCGGCGCAATGCATTTCCGACTACAACGATGTCTACCAGGTGCGTACTTACCGCATCTGCGGCGGCAACGGCGATCCTGGCCTGCCGGATCTGATGGGCAATGATTGGGTCGTGCAGCAGCAGCGTGCCTATCTGTTGGCGTTGAAGGCGCTGGGGGTCACCGGCTTCCGGGTCGATGCGGCCAAGCACATGACCTTCGACCACCTCAATCGCGTCTTCGATGCCGGCATCCGCAGTGGCGTGCACGTGTTCGGCGAGGTGATCACCGGCGGTGGCTCCGGCAACAGTGATTACGACCAGTTCCTGGCGCCGTACCTGCAGCAGACCACTCACGGGGCTTATGACTTCCCGTTGTTCAACACACTCCGCAACGCGCTGCTGCCGGCCGGCAGCCTGGATGCGCTGGTCGATCCGGGTGCATCCGGGCAGGCATTGCCCGGTGCGCGCGCGGTGACGTTCGCGATCACGCATGACATCCCGAACAATGCCGGCTTCCGCTACGCCATTCTCGATCCGGTCGATGAAACCCTGGCGTATGCCTACCTGCTCGGCCGCGACGGCGGCGTTCCGATGGTCTATTCGGACAACAACGAAAGCGGCGACAACCGCTGGGTGAACGCCTATCTCCGCGACGACATCAAGCGCATGGTCGGCTTTCACAACGCGATGCAGGGCAACGACATGCAGGTGCTCTCGCACAGCGCCTGTCACCTGCTGTTCCGTCGCGGCAATCTCGGCATCGTCGGCATCAACAAGTGTGGCAGTACGGTCAACACCACGGTGGCGATGAACGGCAGCGTGGTGTGGTGGAACGTGAACTACACCGATGCGCTCGGCTCTGGCAGTGTCGTCAACATCGGCAGTGCCTCGTACACCTTCAGCCTGCCGCCGCGGCAGGCGCGGATGTGGCAGCGCTGACGGTCAGCTCCACAAAACGGACGCATCGATTGGCCTCGGCAGGCTGGGCTCAAGCTTGCGTGGACGAGCATGCCGGGAAGAAAACATCGAATGACACCGGCCATAGTCAATGCTGTTTCCGGTAACAACGACACCCTTGCCGTTTCACATGCCACCGCGGGCCGGTGCCCTCACAGACACCGGCCCGCATCAGGCTTGCCTCAGTAGTCGTAACTCACGCTCAACCGCAACGAACGCGGTGCCTGACTCAAGGTGGCCGCTCCATACAACGGATCGGATTGACCCGGTTCCAGTTCTGAATACGGGTACTTCCACAACGCAGTCTGGCTGTTGAAGACGTTGAACACGTCGAGATTGAAGCTCAGCTTGTTGTCGGCGAACGACGGGCGCCATGCCACGCCCAGATCGAGCTGCTTCAACCACGGCAGTCGTCCCTGACTGCCCGGAGGCGCCGGTTGCCCTTGATAGAAGTGATAGGCGATGCCGTAGCCGGCCGGATCGGTGTGATCGCTACCGTAGGAACCGAGCGCACTGAACGGCGATCCTGACACCACCCGCACATTGGCCGATACCAACCACTCTCTCGTCAGCTGGTAGTAGCCAGACAGCTTGAGCTGATGGGTGTGGTCGTTGCTCTGCGGGCCGTTGGTGTACTCCATCAACTGCGCGTAGTCCCAGGCCTGTGTGGTCGACACCGCGGTCTGGCCAATGCCCGACAGCAACTGGCCCTCGGTGGTGCCGTAGCTGCGCGACCAGGTGTAGTCGACGCGGCCATACCAACGCTCGTCGAACGGATGTTCCAGCGACAGGTTGACTGCGTAGTAGTTGCGCTTGAAGTCGGGCAGCCCCAGCTCGCTCTTGCTCAGCGGTACGCTGACGTAGTTGCCGGAGGTATCCACCAACGTGAAGGTGTTGGCCTTGCCAGGATTGATCAGCCAGCAGCTGACCGGGTTGCTGTCGGTGGTGACGTTGTAGCCGAGCGCGGTGGACTTGGCCAGCACCGTATCGATGTCGCAGTAGTCGTCCACACCACTGCGCAGCACGCGGTAAGTGGCCTTGGCGCCATACACCCAGCTGTCGCCCAGGGTCTTGTTGAAGCCGAGAATGAACTCGTCCTGGTAGGAGGGCTTGATGCCCTGCGTCGCCACCGTCTTCGGGTCGGGCAGGTTGCCGTAGTAGTTGTTGGCCGAAACCGCGTCGGAGATCTGGGTCAGTCCGGTGGGATAACCATTGCTGTCGATGCCGCCGTAGGTGTAGTAGGTCGACGTCGCCAGCGTCGCACCGGCCGCATTGAAAGCCGGGTTCAACGGCAACGCCAGGTAGTAGCGGCCCGCATTGCCGTACACCTTGAAGTGGCTGTCACCAGCCACGTCCCAACTGAAGCCCAGTCGCGGCGCCCACTGCCCACTGCTCTGCTTGATGTAGGGATCGCCGTCGCGGTTGTAGTTGGTGAACTGATCCAGACGCAGGCCGAGGCTAAGCAGCAGGCGATCGCTCACCTGCCAGTTGTCCTCGATGTACTGCGCACGCTGCGCTGCACGTACCGAGGCCAGTGCGCTGTAGACGTAACGGCGCACGTAGTAGCCGTCCTCGCCATTCGGATAGGCCCCGGTGGCCGGTACGCCCAGGCCGGTGTTGATCGGCACGGCGGGATTGGATTGGCCGTAGACCCAGTAGTAACCGTCGCCGGAGGCCACCGAACCACGATTGAGCGCACGCGCGTTCTGGTTGTCGATGCCGATCGTGATGCTGTGGTCGCCGAGCACGTAGTTCAGGTCGATGCGCAGGTTGTCGGTGCGGTTGCCACGGTCCGGATTCACCAGCAGCGAAGTGGTCTGCGCGTTGGTGATCGGCGTGCCGCCGGTGTAGGCGGGATTCTGGAACGATGCGCCGGAAACATAGGTCAACGCGCCGTTGTAGGTCGGGTTGCCGACGTAATCATCGGTGGACATCTTGCCGTACTGCGCACTGAGCGTGAGCCGGTCGGTCAGGTAACCGGTGTATTTGGCGTTCCACAGACTGCCACCGGTCTTGGTGGTATCGGCGCTGCCACGGCGGCTGCCGATCTCACGATTGTCGTAATCGTAGTTGTAGTACGTGCCACGGGTGATGTAACGGCTGGAAGCACCAGTGACCTCCAGCAGGTGGTTGTCGCTGATGTTCCAGTCGAGCTTGGCGTACCAGCTCGGGCGGCGATACGCGTAGTCGTAGTACGGATTGGTGTCCTCGACGCTGTAGACCTTGTGGCCCTCCTGGCGCTGCAGCTCATACGAGCCGAAGAAAAACAGCTTGTCCTGCACCAGCGGGCCACCGGCGTAGATGCTTTGCGTGGTCACCCATGAATTGTTCTTGCTGTCCGGGCGATACAGCTCGCCATTGCCGGGATAGTAGATGTCGTTCTGCGACGACCGCAGCGACGCCGGCTCCCAGGTCGCCTGTCCGCCGAAATGCCATTCGTTGGTACCGCGCTTGCCGACCGCATTGATCACACCGCCGTCGGAACGACCGTACTTGGCGCTGTAGCCGCCGGTGTAGACCTCCAGCTGGTCGATGCTGCCGTAGGGCAGCGTGAGGCCACCGAGGCCGCGCAGCGGATCGGTCGTGTTGAAGCCGTTGATGTAGTAGGCGTTCTCCGCCGACGACGAACCGCCGAAGCTGACCAGCTGTGCACCCGTCGGCCCGATGTAGGTGCCGCTGCCGCTGTTGCCGACCACGCCCGGCGCCAGCTGCGCGATCGCCTCGGCCGAACGCCCCAGCGGCAAGCGCTGCAACTGCTCGGCGGTGACCACGGTGCGCGAGTCGACGCTGGTGACATCGATCGCCGCCGCAGCCCGATCGGCGGTGACCTGCACGCCCCCCAGATTGGATACGGCGACAAACGAGACGTCCGTGCTCGCGCCAACTGTCAGGCTCACGCCCTGGCGCGTCTGCAATTCGTGGCCATCGCCGTCCTTGGCAACGACGGTATAGGTGCCCAGCGGCAGTTGGTTGATCGAGTAACGTCCGCGCGCGTCGACTTCGACTTCACGGGTAATACCGGCATCGCTGCGGACCTGGATGCGGCGTGCCGACTCGGGCGCCTGGCCTGAAATGGCGCCGGTGGTGGATTGGGCATGGGCGAGAGGCGCGGCAGCAGCTATCGCCAGCGCCAGGGCCAACAGGCCGGGGCGCAAAGACGCATGATTCTTCTTCATCGGAAAACGAACTCGGGTGGTGGGGTACGGGAACCCGGCCTCACGTCTCGTTGGCTGCCGTGCCCGCGCGCTGCTATCGAATCCCCGTGTGCATTAATCCCCGCGAATGTGCCGATAAAGAAATATCTTGTCGCTATCTGACAACCACTCTTGGTTATTTCGATCCCGCCGCGACACCGGATAGCCCCGCGCCTGCACGCACGACGTCGGCTGTCGCGCCATCACCTGCAACGCCCCCGGATCGGGGAAATGGACGACGGCGCGATGCAGACGATCGCGCCGTATTGCCTCGGACATTGATGCCCTTGATCAGCGTCCGACACGCTGCTGCAGATGCGCCGGATAACGCTCGCCCACGACCTCGATGCCCTGCAGCGCCTGCTCGATCGCAGCCAGATCGGCGGCATCGAGCGCCACGTCGGCCGCACCGGTGTTCTCTTCGAGCCGATGCAACTTGGTGGTGCCCGGAATCGGCACGATCCAGGGTTTGCGCGCGAGCAGCCAGGCCAACGCAATCTGCGCACGGGTGACGCCGCGCGCATCGGCGATACGACCCAGCACCTCGACCAGCGCTGCATTGGCGTTGCGGCTCTCTTCCGAGAAGCGCGGCACCACGTTGCGGAAATCACTCTTGTCGAACGTGGTGGACGCGTCGATCGCACCGGTCAGGAAGCCCTTGCCGAGTGGACTGAACGGTACGAAGCCAATGCCCAGTTCCTCCAGCGTCGGCAGGATCTCCCGCTCCGGCTCGCGCCACCACAGCGAGTATTCGCTCTGCAGTGCCGCCACCGGCAACACCGCATGCGCGCGCCGGATCGTCTGCGCGCCCGCCTCGGACAGACCAAAGTGCCCGACCTTGCCCTCGGCGACCAATTCCGCGACCGCACCCGCGACATCCTCGATCGGCACCGCCGGATCGACGCGATGCTGGTAGAACAGGTCGATACGATCGGTACGCAAGCGCCTGAGCGCAGCCTCGGCAACTGCGCGGATGTTCTCGGGCCGGCTGTCCAGGCCCTTGCCGGTCTGGCCATCGACGAAACCGAACTTGGTGGCGATCACCACCTGATCGCGGAACGGTGCCAGCGCCTCGCCGAGCAGTTCCTCGTTGGTGAACGGGCCATACGCCTCGGCGGTATCGAAAAAGGTGACGCCGCGTTCGAACGCGGCACGGATCAACGCGATGCCGTCCGCCTTGTCGACCGCCGGACCGTAGCCGAAGCTGAGGCCCATGCAGCCCAGCCCGATGGCCGAGACCGTCAAGCCACCGTTGCCTAGTGTGCGCGTTTGCATGTCATGTCTCCTGTGCGACGTGGAGGCACAGCCTAGACCTCGACACCGATGCGATTAAGCCGGCTACAGAGAATTCCGACATGAGCCAGCCTCATCAATTGTCCGGTGCAGGACCTTCACACATCGGATAACGCCAGCGGGCCCAGGCATGGACACCATCCTGTCAATTGGTGAACGCACCTCATGAGTCCATGTCGATCACAGCGGCTAGTGGCACATCGCAGGTGCGCCTATGGTGGGATCACGTTCCCATCAGGAGATCCACGATGAACCTGTTCACCACGATGTCACTGTCGATGGCTGCTGCCGTGACCGGCGACGCCGGTCCGGTCAGTGTCACCCATGCCGGCAGCAAACCCTCGGCCGTCGGCCCCGCCGACTACTTCACCGGCCGCGTGCGCATCGACGCGCCGTTCAGCACCACCCCACCCGCACGCGTCGGCGGCGCCACCGTCACCTTCGAGCCGGGCGCACGTACCGCCTGGCATACCCATCCGCTGGGCCAGACCCTGATCGTCACCGCCGGTGCCGGCCGGGTGCAGGAATGGGGCAAGCCCGCGCAGCAGATACGGCCCGGCGACATCGTCTGGATTCCGCCGGGCGTCAAGCACTGGCACGGCGCGAACGCAGACACGGCGATGACCCATATCGCCATCGCCGAGGCCGTCGACGGCTCGCCTGTCACCTGGCTCGAACAGGTCAGCGACACACAATATCGCG
This sequence comes from Pseudomonas sp. GW821-FHT07E12, assembly GCF_058986605.1. Lineage (NCBI taxonomy): Bacteria > Pseudomonadati > Pseudomonadota > Gammaproteobacteria > Pseudomonadales > Pseudomonadaceae > Pseudomonas > Pseudomonas sp. GW821-FHT07E12. Next base: position 95,103 of record NZ_JBYSVX010000002.1, read on the forward strand.
ACGAATGATTCCACCCGGAGCAACCGCAATGAGTAACGCTTCCCTCAAGGACAAGGTCGTCGTCATCACCGGCGCCAGCAGCGGATTGGGCGAAGCCACCGCACGCCTGCTCGCCGCACAGGGCGCGATCGTCGTGCTCGGCGCGCGCCGCGTCGAGCGCATCCAGGCGATCGCCGAGCAGATCATCGCCGCCGGCGGACAAGCGCTGGCGCAAGCCACCGACGTCACCGATGTCGCGCAGGTAAGGCGTCTGGTCGATACCGCAGTGCAGGCATACGGCCATGTCGACGCGATCATCAACAACGCCGGCCTGATGCCGCAATCGCTGCTGGAGCGACTCAAGATCGAAGACTGGGACCGCACCATCGACGTCAACATCAAGGGCGTGCTCTACGGCATCGCCGCGGTGCTGCCGCACATGCGCGCGCGCAAGGCCGGGCACATCATCAACGTATCGTCGGTGGCCGGCCACAAGGTACGCGCCGGCGGCGCGGTCTACTCCGCGACCAAGCACGCCGTGCGCGTGATCACCGAAGGCCTGCGCCAGGAAGTGAAGCCCTACAACATCCGCACCACCGTGATCTCGCCCGGCGCAGTGGACACCGAGCTACCGGACAGCGCCACCGAACCGGATGTACGCGAAGCCACCCGCCAGTTCTATGCCAGCACCGCGATCCCGGCCGATTCATTCGCCCGCGCAGTGGTGTACGCCATGACCCAGCCGGAAGATGTGGACATCAACGAGATCCTGTTCCGCCCGACCAAGCAGGAGTACTAGAACGTTTTCGGATCAAGTGATGACGTATCCCGCTCCTACGGTGAACGGGATACGTAACCATCTGATCCAGGGCGCGCCATCCACATATATACATCCATCGCGATGGAGAGATATTATTGGCGGGCACTTTCGCCCCGACCCCGCCGATGACGCCGATCAGCTTCGAGTTCTACCCGCCCAAGACCGACGAACAGCGCAGCCAGCTTGACCGCACCGCGGCCAAGCTGAAGAGCTACGCGCCCGAGTACGTCTCCTGCACCTTCGGCGCCGGCGGCTCCACGCTCAGCTACACCTCCGAGACCGTGCGCCACCTCAACCAGCACCATGGTTTCGAGGCCGCGCCGCACCTGTCATGCGTCGGTGGCAGCCGCGAGGAAATCCGTGAACTGCTCAAGCTGTACCGGGCGATCGGCTGCCGGCGCATCGTCGCGCTGCGGGGCGACCTGCCCTCGGGCATGGGTCATCCCGGCGACCTGCGCTACGCCTCGGAACTGATCGAGTTCATCCGTGCCGAGCACGGCGACGCCTTCCACATCGAGGTCGGCGCGTATCCGGAAACCCACCCGCAAGCCAGCGATGCGCTGGACGACCTGAAGCACTTCAAGGCCAAGGTCGATGCCGGCGCCGACGCGGCGATCACCCAGTACTTCTACAACGCCGACGCCTATTTCCACTTCGTCGACGCGGTGCGCGCGCTCGGCGTGCAGATCCCGATCGTGCCGGGAATCATGCCGATCTCCAACTTCAGCCAGCTGCGTCGCTTCTCCGAACAATGCGGTGCCGAGATCCCGCGCTGGATCGCCAAGAAGATGCAGGCCTACGGCGACGATGCCGAGTCGGTACGCAACTTCGGCGCCGACGTGGTCGCCGCCCTGTGCGAGCGCCTGATCGCCGGTGGCGCGCCCTCGCTGCACTTCTACACACTCAACCTGGCCAAGCCGGCCGGCCTGGTGTTGCAGCGGCTCGACCGCTGAACGATTTCGTCACGGCATCGGCGCCGGTCAACCTCATCCAGACCAGCGCCGGGTTTCCATCCGTGCGGGCATATCCCGATCCAGCGCCTTCCGACATCAACGAAAAGCCGCTGTACGCCCATCACCACGACGGCTAGGCTTCGACGATGCGCTCGATCCTGCTGCTGCCCTTGCTGGCGATGGCCGCCACCGTCCACGCCCAATCCCAGCAGATCCACCGCTGCACCGGCCCGGACGGCGCCACCGTGTTCACCGACCGCCGCTGCGAAGACATCGGCGCGACCTCGCGCCTGCCAGCAGCCATACCCCGCGACGGCGACGCAGGCCTGTATCGCAACGGCTGCCCGCGCCGCCTGAGCGAGCTGGTCGATCAACTGCGCTCGGCGATCGACGCGCGCGACGTGAACCGGCTATCCAGCCTCTATCTGTGGAGCAACCTCTCCGAGCAATCCGCCAACCAGGTGCTGACGCGGCTGGAAGCCATCGCCGACCGCCCATTGATCGACATCGCACCGGTCTACCCGGAAGCGCCCGAGACGACAGCCACCGCCGCGTCCACTGACGCCTCCATCGTTACCGCGGAGGCACCCCAGCCCAGCCCACCGCGCCCATCGGGCCTGCGTCTGGAACAGACCCTCGCCAACGGCAGCACACCCTCGCGCACGATCTTCAACCTGCGCCGGCAGTACAACTGCTTCTGGGTGAGCTTCTAGCGCGTTTCTGCACCCGCATTCAAAGCGACACTCGCGTGCAGATGGCGCGGTGATTCCTTGCATCGCGATCCAGACGTAAGCCACTGGGTCCCACCTGCGCGGGGATGACGGTAGATGGAACGCGTGAAATGCGGAGGAACTCCGAAGAAGGGATGCGAACCCAAACTCCACTACACGAGCGAACCATCAACCCAACAGATCACCCCACCCAAAGCGACCGCAACGCCGCAATCCCCTGCGCGCCATGCCGCCGAGCCTCGACCACATGCTCAGGATGCAACCCACCACTGGCATAGATCGGCAACGACACCTTCTCGCGCATCGCCTCGAACCCCTCCCACCCCAACGGCGTCGCCGCCGAAACCGTCGATAGCACCGGCCCCAACACCGCGAAATCGCAGCCAATCCGCTGCGCCTGCTGCAATCCCGCCAGATCATGGCAGGACGCGGCTACCGGCTGCCCCGCCGGTAGCGGCCGTGTTTCCAGCGACGCCAGTTGGGTGGCCTCCAGATGCACGCCAATACCCAACTCGCGCGCCATCGCGATGTCGCCCTCAAGCAGCAGTTGCACCGGCTGACGGCCACGCTGTGCCAGCACACGCTCGACCAGCGCGCTCCAACGCACGGGATCATGCCCATGCGCACGCAAGTGGACGCGTCGCACGCCATCGCGCAGCAGTTGTTCGATGCGCCCCAGCCAACCTTCCTCATCGTTGCCTGGCGCGGGCGTAACCAGGTAATGCTCCGGCTGACGCAACATCGCCACCACCGGCAGGTCCGCCGGCGGCATCGAATAGCGCCCGAGCCGATCCGGGCTCACCCAGGTCAAGGCCTGGCCCTCGCGACCACGCGGCTGACCCTTCCAGCCGGCGATGCGCCGCACTTCCAGGCGCAGGCGCTTGTCGGGATACAGCTGCGGAACCTCCATCAGCCATTCGCCGACCTCGGCCTCGATGCCGAGTTCTTCGTGCAATTCGCGCACCAGCGCCTGTTCGGAACTCTCACCCGGCTCACGCTTGCCACCCGGGAATTCCCACAGGCCGGGCATGTCACGGGTTTCGGTACGACGCGCCAACAGAATGCGGCCACGCGCGTCCTGAATGACGCCGGCCACCACATGGATCGATCTCAAGGAATCAGGCATGACCCGACTTTGCCGTGATAGACGGCCGTCGGGCAATAGCCGGCGGCGCCTTTTCAGCACTTGATCAGCGACCCAACATCCGCCGCCGCATCAAAACCAAACGTCGTCCCCGCGCAGGCGGGGATGACGAGAAAAAGATTTGGCGCGTAAGCCTCGGCCCTGATTCCGGCCCGATCAACGAGTAAGAAGATGCATCCGAGACAAAGCCCCCTTGGTAAGGGGGCGCAGCGACAGCTGCGGGGATCGGAGGCATCAAGCCGGGGCCCGAACTTCGCGTAGCGAAGTTTGGGGCGCAGCGGGCGAAGCCCGATGTGCGCTCCCCCCTTGGTAAGGGGGCGCGGCGACAGCCGCGGGGATCGGAGGCAAAGACCGTGAACCCGGAATCCGCTACGCGGATTCCGGGTTCACGGTCAACTCAGCTCAGCTGAGTTGACCGTGGCAATGCTTGTACTTCTTGCCGCTGCCGCACGGGCACGGATCGTTGCGACCGACCTTCGGCGCATCACGAACCACCTGTGCCACCGCGCCACCCGGACCGGCGACCTCGGCGGCCTCTTCATCGGCGCCGTAGCCACCCACTTCCTGGTGCTGGAACTGCGAGGCCAGCAAGCGCGCCTCGGCCTGACGACGCTCCTGCTCCTCCAGCGCGGCCACTTCCTCTTCGCTGCGGATACGCACGCGCGCCAGCATGTTCACCACTTCGCGCTTGACGTTCTCCAGCATCTCCGAGAACAGCTCGAAGGCTTCCTTCTTGTATTCCTGCTTCGGCTGCTTCTGCGCATAACCGCGCAGATAGATGCCCTGGCGCAGGTAATCCATCTTGGCCAGATGCTCCTTCCAGCCCTGGTCGAGCACGGTCAGCATCACGTGCTTTTCCAGCGCGCGCATGGTCTCCGGGCCGACAGCATTCTCCTTGTCCGAGAAATGCGTGGTCACCGTCTCCTGCACCTTCTCGGCGATCCGCTCGGCATCCAGTTCCTCGTGCTCGGAGGCGATCTGCGTCAGCGGCAGCTGGACGCCCAGCTCGCTGTCCAGCGTCGACTCCAGGCCCTGCAGGTCCCACTGCTCGTCCACCGAGTTCGGCGGCACGAAGCGCGCGACCAGGTCGTACACCACGTCGCCACGGATACCGTCGATGTTGTCCTTGACCGACTCGGCGTCCAGCAGCTCGTCGCGCTGGGCGTAGATCACCTTGCGCTGGTCGTTGTTGACGTCGTCGAAGTCGAGCAGGTTCTTGCGGATGTCGAAGTTGTGCGCCTCGACCTTGCGCTGCGCCTTCTCGATCTGGCGGCTGACCAGACGATCCTCGATCACGTCGTCTTCCTTCATGCCCATCATGCGCATCGCCTTCTGCACCCAGTCCGAGGCGAAGATGCGCATCAGGTTGTCTTCAAGCGACAGGTAGAAGCGCGAGGAACCCGGATCGCCCTGGCGACCGGAACGGCCGCGCAGCTGGTTGTCGATACGCCGCGACTCGTGGCGCTCGGTGCCGATGATATGCAGACCGCCGGCAGCCTTGACCGCGTCGTGACGACGCTGCCACTCGGTCTTCGCCCTGAAACGCTGGTCCTGGTCGGCCTCTTCGCCCAGCGCCTGCAGTTCGGTTTCCAGCGAGCCGCCGAGCACGATGTCGGTACCGCGACCGGCCATGTTGGTGGCGATCGTCACCGCGCCAGGCAGACCGGCGTTGGCGACGATGGTCGCCTCGCGCTCGTGCTGCTTGGCGTTGAGCACCTCGTGCTTCACGCCGGCCTTGCGCAGATGCTCGGAGAGCATCTCGGACGTCTCGATCGAGGTGGTACCGACCAGCACCGGCTGGCCGCGCTTGGCGCAGTCCTCGATGTCGGCCAGCACCGCGTTGAACTTGCCCTTGCGGTTGAGGAACACCTGGTCCGGATGATCCTTGCGCACGGTCGGGCGGTTGGTCGGGATCACCACCACTTCCAGGCCGTAGATGCTCTGGAATTCGTAGGCTTCCGTATCGGCCGTACCGGTCATGCCGGACAGCTTCTTGTACATGCGGAACAGGTTCTGGAAGGTGATGCTCGCCAGCGTCTGGTTCTCGCGCTGCACCGGCACGCCTTCCTTCGCCTCGACCGCCTGGTGCAGGCCGTCGGACCAGCGCCGTCCGGTCAGGGTACGACCGGTGAATTCGTCGACGATCACCACCTCGCCATCGCGCACGATGTAGTCCACGTCGCGCTGGTAGATCGCATGCGCGCGCATCGCTGCATTGAGGTGATGCACCACGCTCAGGTTCTGCGCAGCGTACAGGCCTTCGGCGTCGCCGCCGATGATGCCGGCCTGGCGCAGCAGTTCCTCGGCATGCTCCATGCCGGCCTCGGACAGGTGCACCTGCTTGGACTTCTCGTCCACCCAGAAATCACCCTCGCCTTCTTCCTCGGTCTGGCGGGTCAGCTGCGGCACGATCCGGTTGACGCGGATGTACAGCTCCGGCGACTCGTCGGCCGGGCCGGAAATGATCAGCGGCGTGCGCGCCTCGTCGATCAGGATCGAGTCGACCTCGTCGACGATCGCGTAGTGCAGGCCACGCTGGTAACGGTCGGCCCGCGACAGCGCCATGTTGTCGCGCAGGTAGTCGAAGCCGAACTCGTTGTTGGTGCCGTAGGTGATGTCGGCGGCGTAGGCAGCATGCTTGTCGCTGTGCTGCATGCCCGGATAGACCACACCGACGCTCAGGCCCAGCCAGTTGTACAACTTGCCCATCTGCGCCGAGTCGCGACGCGCCAGGTAGTCGTTGACGGTGACCACGTGCACGCCCTGGTCTTCCAGCGCGTTGAGGTACACCGGCAACGTCGCCACCAGCGTCTTGCCCTCACCGGTGCGCATCTCGGCGATCTTGCCCAGGTGCAGCACCATGCCGCCGATCAACTGCACGTCGTAATGACGCATCCCGAGCACGCGCCGGCTGGCCTCGCGGCAGACCGCGAAGGCTTCGGGCAGCACCTTGTCCAGCGGCTCGCCGCCGGCGATACGCTGCTTGAACTCGGGGGTCTTGGCCTGCAGCTCCGCATCGGAGAGCTTCTCCATCTCCGGCTCAAGGGCATTGATCTTGATGACGATCCGGTTGAGCTGGCGAAGCAGGCGTTCATTGCGACTGCCGAAGACGCGGGTAAGCAAGCTGTTGATCATTGAGGAAACCGGTTGAAAAGGAACGGTTTGACCGACGCCGGCTCCCCTGGACCCGACCGCCGTAAACGAAACAGGGCGCAATGCGCCCTGTCTATGGCAACGCCTCATTGTAGCTTGGGGCGGGGGTCAGTGATTCAAGCCTGAACCCGCGTCCCCGTACCGATCAGCCGCGGCCGGTGGGCCCGACCGGGATGGCGCCGTCACCCAGGAACTTGCGCGGGTTCATCACCTGCCCGTCCTTCCACACCTCGAAGTGCACATGCGCACCGGTGGAACGCCCGGTCGAACCGGCCTTGGCGATCTGCTCGCCGGCCCGCACCAGATCGCCGGCCTTCACCACCAGCCGCGAGTTGTGCGCGTAGCGGGTCACGTAACCGTTGCCGTGATCGACCTCGACCACGTTGCCGTAGCCGCTGCGTACACCGGCGAAGCTGACCACGCCATCGGCCACCGACAGCACCGGATCACCGACATTGGCATGGAAATCGATGCCCTTGTGCTCGGCCGCACCACCGTTGAACGGATCGGCGCGCCGGCCGAAGCCGGAAGTGATGTAGCTGTTCTTGATCGGCGTGCGCGACGGCACCGCGTTCTGCTCGAGCTGATGATCGAACATCAGCGAGGCCAGTACGTTCAGTTGCCGGCCGGAGGTGGAGAACTGCTGTTCGAGTTGCCCTAGAGATTGCTTCAGGTCTTGCGGCGGCATGTCCTGCATCGGTTCGTCACCGCCACCGACGCCAACCGGATCGTCGAAGTCGAACTCGCCGTCCTTCAACTCGCCCATCTGGGTCAGGCGCTGGCCGAGTGCATTCAGGCGGTTGGCCTGGGCCTGCAGCTCGCCCAGCCGCGCCGCGAGCGCGTTGACCTCGGTCTGCGATTCGCCGCGTACCTTGGCCAGTTCAGCCTGCTGTTGCTCAAGCTTGGCGTGCAAGCGCGTATTGTCCACCATGCCCACTGCGGCGCTACCGCCGAAGCCGGCCAACAGACCTACGCACAGCACGGCACCGAGCACGACCAGCGGACGGTTCTCGGCGAAACCACGGACCTGCCGCGCGATGCGCTGGCCCCCGGTCTCCCTCGATTTGATTACGATTTTTTTAAAGGCCATCTGCGTTTTCATGTCAAAGCCGAAATCCGGTACACCCAACTCCGTCCCCCGGCCGGCTCTTGAGGCCGCGCTGGCGGTGAAGTCTGGCGATCCCTTGCGCCGCGCCCTGTGGCTCGATGCGCTGGACCGGCAGTTGCGCCCCTATCTGCCGCCTCCACTTGCCAATCGTTGCCGACTGGCCAACGTGAAGGACGAACAGCTCGTTTTTCTCGTCGATTCCCCGGTCTGGCATGCCAAGTTGCGGCTTGCCGAACAACAGCTCATCGATGCTGCCCGCTCCATCGGGCTGAAGGTCACACGGGTGACCGTCAAGACCGCGACCGCTGCACTGCGTTCCCCAACGCAACAGGATCAACGCCGGTCACAACCGATTTCCGAGGCCACGCAAAAAGGACTGCGCGACGCACTGGCGTCCTTGCAGGATGTCGCGCCAACAAAAAAGCGCTGACAACCCCGGCCTTGGGAGGCCGGTTCGGCGCGTGAAGAAAATGAGAAATTCCGCGCACGACCGGACGCATCCTAGCCGCCATGGCGCGGGCAGTCGTTAGATAGAAGTTAAATAATCGTTAAATTCAGGCCGATGACCTGACCGGATTCACATTTCACACCGGTTGCCCGGCCCGATCGGGCTCAGGCATAGACCGGCGGCGCGTAGGTCACCGGCGGCGGGGCCGATCCCTGCGGGAAGCTCACCCATTCCCAGGCCGACTGTTCGGCCAACAGCGCGCGCACCAGCTTGTTGTTGAGCGCGTGACCGGATTTGAAGCCCTCGTAGTGGCCCAGGATCGGACCGCCGGCGAGGTACAGATCGCCGATCGCGTCGAGGATCTTGTGGCGCACGAATTCGTCGGTGTAGCGCAGGCCGTCTTCGTTGAGCACGCGGAACTCGTCGAGCACGATCGCGTTGTCCATCGAGCCACCCAAGGCCAGGTTGCGCTCGCGCATGTACTCCAGATCACGCATGAAGCCGAACGTGCGGGCACGCGCGATTTCCTTGATGTACGCGGCGGTGGAGAAATCGATCTCCTGGCGCGACTGCCTGGCCGGGATCATCGGGTGATCGAACTCGATGGTGAAGCCCAGCTTGTAGCCGTCGTAAGGCTCGAAACGAGCGATCTTGTCGCCCTCGCGCACTTCGATCGGCTGCCTGATGCGGATGAAACGCTTGGCCGCGTCCTGCTCGACGATGCCGGCGGACTGCAGCAGGAATACGAACGGACCGGAAGAACCGTCCATGATCGGCAATTCGGCCGAAGACAGTTCGACGATGGCGTTGTCGATACCGAGCCCGGCGAAGGCCGACATCAGGTGCTCGACAGTCTGGATCTTGGCGCCGTGATGGGTCAGGCCGGTGCACAACGTCACTTCGGTCACCAGCTCGCCACTGGCGGGCACTTCCACCACCGGCTCCAGGTCCACGCGCCGGAACACGATGCCGTGGTTGGCCGACGCAGGTCGCAGGGTCATGTAGACCTTGTCGCCGCTGTGCAGGCCGACGCCGGTGGCGCGGATCGTGTTCTTGAGGGTGCGTTGCTGGGTCATGGCCGGACAGTGTGAAGGACGGGTACAGATGGGAGCTGAACCAGATGCGGGGCACTGATTTAGCTTTATCTTAACATTTACCAGATCCGGGTTGCCGCGGTTTCACCCGGCGTGGCGCGGTCGGCAAAACCTGCCGGGCCGTTCAGGGCCCGGCAGAAAGGATGCTGCCACGGCGCGGGGAGGACAAGGCCCCGCACCGCTTCACACAGGTACCGCCGACGGTGCGCGAGGCACCGCCTTGACGGACGTCAGTCAGCCTGGCGACGCAGGAACGCCGGGATATCCAGGTAGTCGCTCGGCAGCTCCGCGGTCGGCACGGTCGAGGACAGCGTGGACGACGAGGCCGCCGCGGTGTCGCTGCTCGGACGGCGCAGGCCCAGGCCCATCGAACCGCCGACCGCGCGCGAAACCGCATCGCCGCTCTCGTAGTCGCCGCCGAACTCGGCCTGACCGGTGGTGGCATTGCGCACCAGCTTGATCGGAGCGCGCTGTTCCGGACGCTGCGACTGGCGCGAGACCGCACGGTTCAGGCCGGTCGCGACCACGGTCACGCGGACTTCGTCCTGCATGTCCGGATCCAGCACGGTGCCGACCACCACGGTCGCGTCCTCGGAGGCGAAGCCCTCGACGGTGCGGCCGATCTCGTCGAACTCGGCCATGGTGAAATCCGGGCCGGCGGTGATGTTGACCAGGATGCCGTTGGCGCCGGCCAGGTTGACGTCGTCGAGCAGCGGGTTCTGGATCGCCGACTCGGCCGCAGCCTGGGCGCGATCGTCACCGCGTGCCGAACCCGTGCCCATCATCGCCAGGCCCATTTCCGACATCACGGTGCGCACGTCGGCGAAATCGACGTTGATCAGGCCCGGACGCACGATCAGATCGGCGATGCCCTGCACCGCACCCTGCAGCACGTCGTTGGCAGCACGGAACGCCTGGATCATGGTGGCGTTGCGGCCAAGCACGGTGATCAGCTTCTCGTTGGGGATGGTGATCAGCGAGTCGCAGTGCGAGGACAGTTCCTCGATGCCCTTCAGCGCGACCTGCATGCGGCGACGGCCTTCGAACGGGAACGGCTTGGTGACCACGGCCACGGTCAGGATGCCCATCTCCTTGGCCAGCTGCGCCACCACCGGCGCCGCGCCGGTACCGGTGCCGCCGCCCATGCCGGCGGTGATGAACACCATGTCGGCGCCCTGCAGCGCGTCCATGATGCGCTCGCGATCCTCGAGCGCGGCCTGACGGCCGACTTCCGGGTTCGCGCCCGCGCCCAGACCCTTGGTGACGTTGCTGCCGAGCTGCAGCTGCAGCTTGGCACCGCAGTTCTTGATCGCCTGCGAATCGGTGTTGGCGGTGATGAACTCCACGCCCTCCACGCTGCTGTTGACCATGTGTGCCACGGCGTTGCCGCCGCCGCCGCCGACGCCGACGACCTTGATCACCGCGTTCGGTGCCATCTTCTCGATCAGTTCAAAATGTGCCATGTCCGTTGTCCTCGTTGTGGAGCCGTGATTCGGGATGGGGGATTCGTGATTCGCTTGATCACTTCATCGTCAACCCGGGTTCCGGCGTTCTCTTGTGGTTTGTTGTACTGCTCTACCGCTACTGCCTAACGCTGTTGCTGTCGCCACTGCTGTCGCACTTGCCAATCCCAAATCCCGAATCACCAATCCCGGCCCTCAGAACTCACCGCGATACCAGTTCTTCAACTTCTTGAACAAACTGCCGGCGCGTCCGGTCGGGATCGACGGGCGACGCGGGTGTTCGATCTGACTGCCCATCAGCAACAGGCCGACGCCGGTGGCGTGCACCGGGTTGCCGACCACTTCGCCCAGGCCGGTGACGTGCTGCGGGATGCCCACGCGCACCGGCATCTGCAGCATTTCCTCGGCCAGTTCGACCACGCCTTCCATCTTCGAAGCGCCGCCGGTCAGCACCATGCCGGCGCGTACCAGTTCCTCGAAGCCGGAGCGGCGCAGCTCGGCCTGCACCATTTCGAAAATTTCCTCGTAACGGCCCTGCACCGCCTGCGCCAGCGAGTGGCGCGGCATGCGACGCGGCGGACGATCACCGACCGACGGCACCTGGATGCTTTCCTCGGCGGTGGCCAGCTGCGCCAGCGCGCAGGCGTAACGCACCTTGATCTGCTCGGCTTCCGGGGTCGGCGTGCGCAGCATGTGCGCGATGTCGTTGGTGACATGGTCGCCGGCGATCGGCAACGAGGCGGTGTGGCTGATCGCGCCCTGCACGTACACGGTGATGTCGGTGGTGCCGGCGCCGATATCGACCAGCACCACGCCCAGCTCGCGCTCGTCGGCGGTCAATACCGCCACCGAGGACGCCAGCGAGGACAGCACCAGGTCATCGACCTGCAGGCCGCACTTCTGCACGCACTTGCTGATGTTGGCCGCTGCCGACTGCGCGCAGGTCACCAGGTGCGCGTGCACTTCCAGGCGCACGCCGGTCATGCCGACCGGGTTGCGGATGCCTTCCTGCGAGTTGTCCAGCACGTACTCGCGCGGGATTGCGTGCAGGATGCGTTGGTCGGCCGGGATCGCCACCGCCTTGGCGGCTTCGAGCACGCGCTCCAAGTCGTTCCAGGTGACCTCGCCATCGCGGATCGGCTGGATGCCCTGCGAGTTGCGGCACTGCACGTGGTTGCCGGAGATCGAGGCGTAGACCGAGCGGATCTCGCAGCCGGCCATCAACTCGGCCTCCTCGACCGCGCGCTGGATCGACTGCACCGTCGATTCGATATCGACCACCACGCCGCGCTTGAGACCGCGCGATTCATGCGAGCCGATACCGATCACTTCGATCGGATTGCCCGGAGAATATTCGCCGACCAGCGCCGTCACCTTGGAGGTGCCGATGTCCAGTCCGACGATGAGGGATTTGTCGCCTTTGCGGTTCATGTTTTGGAGCCGGGATTCGTAATTCGGGATTGGAGATTTGGGAAGAGCGGGTTCCAGCGAGCGGGGGGATCGGCGGAAGCCTCATGCCGGGTCTGCGGTTTCTCCAATCCCGAATCCCCACTCCCCAATCCCCGCCGTTCAACCGTAAAACCATTGGTGTAACGAAGATCGGCGCGCTGGATCGGCTGGGCCGGATCGGTCAGCTGCGGCAGCACCCGCGCGAAGCGTTGCAGGCGTGCGCGTGCGTCGTCGCGACCGACCACGATCTGTACGCCATTGCTCAGGCCGAGCGACCAGCTGCCGCGCGCGTCCAGCGCGAGTTGCTTGACGTCGAGTCCGGCCGGCGCGAACAGCGCACGCGATTCGTTGTAGAGCTCGACCACTTCGGCGGTCTTGCTGTCCGGGCCATCCAGCTGCGGCAACTGCAGGTCCTTCAACAGCGGCGGCACCGGGAACAGCCGGCCCTGCTCGGACAGCATCTGGTTGGCGCCCCAGCGCGCGAACGGCTGGTGCTCGACCACGCGTACTTCCAGCACGTCCGGCCAGCTCTTGCGCACCTGCGCGCTTTCCACCCACGGCAAGCGTTCGATCGCGTCCTGCGCGTTCTGCAACTTGACCGCGAAGAAACCCGACTTCGCATACGGCAGCACCACCGCACGCAGTTGCTCCGGCGAGATGCGCTTGAAATCCCCGGTCACGCGCAAGCGGCTGAGCGGCCAGCGCTCGGCGCCGACCCAGCCATTGAGCACAGCCACCACCGGCAACGCGACCAGCGCCACCGCGAGCAGCCAGGCGAGGATGCGCAGGGAGGCGTTCATGGGGCAGCCCTCTGGGCTGCGGGATTGGGGATTTGGGATTCGGGATTGGCAAGAGCAGACGCACGCTGCCCGGCCGAAGCAAATCGTGCTTCGGCCTTTGCCAATCTCCAATCCCGAATCCCCAATCCCGGCTTCTTCATACCGTCTGCTCCAGCACACGCCAGACCAGTTCCTCGAACGACACGCCGAGCTGGCGTGCCGCCTTGGGCACCAGCGAGTGGCTGGTCATGCCCGGTGCGGTGTTGACCTCCAACAGGTAGAAGGCGCCGCTGGCGCGGTCGCGCATCACGTCGACGCGGCCCCAGCCACGGCAGCCGGCGGCACGGAACGCGGCCAGTGCGATGCGGCCGATCTCGGCTTCGTCGACACCGTCCAGGCCGGGGCACAGGTACTGGGTGTCCTCGGCGATGTATTTGGCGTTGTAGTCGTACCACTGGCCCTTGGGCACGATCCGGATCGACGGCAGCGCGATGTCGCCGAGGATCGCGACGGTGAGCTCGTCGCCTTCGATCAGCTGTTCCATCAGCAGCTCGCCGTCGTAGCGCGCGGCCAGGGCGACTGCTTCGTCGAGCTGGGCGTCGTCGAACACGCGGCTGACGCCGACGCTGGAACCTTCATTGGCCGGCTTGACGATCACCGGCAAGCCAATCCCGCGCGCGGCGGCGTGCACATCGGCGGCCTGCGCGGTCGCGGCCAGACGCACGTAGCGCGGCGTCGGCAGGCCGAGCGACAGCCACACCTGCTTGGTGCGGACCTTGTCCATGCTCAGCGCCGAGCCGAGCACGCCCGAGCCGGTGTAGGCCACGCCGAAGGCTTCCATCAGCCCTTGCACGATGCCGTCTTCGCCGCCGCCGTTGTGGCCGTGCAGCACGTTGAACACGCGATCGAACTGTTTACCGGCCAGCGCCTGCGCCAGCGCCGGAATGCCATCGACCGGCTGCGCATCGACACCGCGCGCGTGCAGCGCCTCCAGCACGTTGCGGCCGGAGTCGAGCGAGACTTCACGCTCGGAAGAAGTGCCACCCAGCAACACGGCGACGCGGCCGAACACGGCCGGATCGGAATGGCGGGCAGCGCTCAGCGTACTCATGCCGACTTGCCTCCGCTGAAACCTTCGCTTGCGATCAGCTGGGCAACGTGGCCGATGTCGCCGGCGCCCATCATCAGCAGCAGGTCACCGTCCTGCAGTACGTCCGGCAACACCGACGACAGCTCGGCCACCTGCGGAACGACCACCGGCTCGCTGCGTCCACGCGCACGGATGGCGCGCGCCAGCGAGCGCGCGTCGGCACCGGGGATCGGTGCTTCGCCAGCCGGATAGACCTCACTGAGCACCAGTGCGTCGACGGTGCTGAGCACTGCCGCGAAAGCATCGAACTGGTCGCGGGTACGGCTGAAACGGTGCGGCTGGAAGGCCACCACCAGACGCCGCTCAGGCCAGCCGCCACGGGCGGCGGCAAACACCGCCTCCAACTCGCGCGGGTGGTGGCCGTAGTCGTCGATGATGCGTACACGCGCACCGCTGGCCGTGGTCACTTCACCCAGATCGTTGAAGCGACGGCCGATGCCGGCAAAGTTCTCCAGCGCGCGCGCGATCGTCTCCGGTGCCACGCCGAGCTGCCAACCGATCGCGGCGGCAGCCAGCGCGTTGAGCACGTTGTGGCGACCCGGCAACGCCAGCGTCACCGGCGTGGTGGTGCCTTCCGGCAGGCGCAGGGTGAAGCGCATGCGCGGGCCGTCCTGCACCACGTCCTCGGCACGCACGTCGGCATTGCCGCTGATGCCGTAGCTCATCACGTGGCGCGGGGTCTTCGCCGCCAGCGCGGCCACTTCCGGATCATCGATGCACAGCAGCGCCAGGCCATAGAACGGCAGGCGTTGCAGGAATTCGGCGAACGCCTCCTGCACGCGCGCGAAGTCGTTGCCGTAGTTCTCCAGGTGATCGGCGTCGATGTTGGTGATCACCGCGACCAGCGGATTCAGGCGCAGGAAGCTGCCGTCGCTCTCGTCGGCCTCGGCCACCAGCCACTGACCGCCGCCGAGCTTGGCGTTGGCGCCCGAAGCGAGCAGCTTGCCGCCGATCACGAAGGTCGGGTCGAGCCCGCCCTCGCTCAACACGGCCGCGGTCAGGCTGGTGGTGGTGGTCTTGCCGTGCGTGCCGGCCACCGCGATGCCGCGGCGGAAACGCATCAGTTCGGCCAGCATCGCCGCGCGCGGCATGATCGGAATGCGCTGGCTGCGCGCCTCCATCAGCTCCGGGTTGTCATCGCGGATCGCGCTGGAAACCACCACGCAGTCGGTGCCCAGCACGTTGGCCGCCGAATGGCCGCGCATCACGCGCGCACCAAGCTGGACCAGCCGCCGGGTCGCGGCGTTGTCGGCGTTGTCCGAACCGGACACCTCATAACCCAGCGTCAGCATCACCTCGGCGATACCGCTCATGCCGGTACCGCCGATGCCGACGAAGTGCACGCGCGGGAACGCGCGGACCAGATCACCGGTGTCGTGCAGGCGGCGGATCACTTGGCACCTCCTTTGGAGGTGCCGGGATTTGGGATTTGGGATTCGGGATTGGTGGAATCCCGTGCGATCGAAGGTTCCTTCGGCGCATCGTTCGAACTGTCGTGCATGTGTTCCTGCTCTTGCTCTTGATCTTTACGAATCCCAAATCCCGAATCCCGAATCCCGGCTTCTTCAAGAATGATGTCGGCAATGCGCTCGGCCGCATCCGGCCGGGCCAGACCGCGCGCCGCCTGTGCCATCGCCAGGCGGCGACTGGCGTCGTCCAGCAGCGCCGGCAGCGCGGCTTGCAGGTTCGCGGCGAGCGCGCTGTCCTGCTTGAGCAGCAATGCGGCGCCGGCCTGGACCAGGTATTCGGCGTTGCGGGTCTGGTGGTCATCGACCGCGGCGGCGAACGGCACCAGCACGCTGCCGACACCGGCGGCGCACAGTTCGGCCAGCGTGGAAGCGCCGGCGCGGCACACCACCAGATCGGCCCAGGCGTAGGCGGCGGCCATGTCGGCGATGAACGGTTCGACGCTGGCGGTGACGCCGGCCTGCGCATACGCGGCTTCGGCCTCGGCACGCATCGCTTCGCCGCACTGGTGACGCACTTCGACGTCGTGGCGCGCGAGCGCGGCCAGCGCCGCCGGCACCGATTGATTGAGCACGCGTGCGCCCTGGCTGCCGCCGAGCACCAGCAACCGCACCGGGCCACTGCGACCTGCGAAGCGTTCGGCCGGTGCCGGCAGCGTGGCGATTTCCTCGCGCACCGGGTTGCCGACTGCCTCTTCGCGCGTGGCGAAGCTGCCTGGGAAACCAGCCAGCACACGCCGGGCGAAGCGCGACAACACCTTGTTGGTCATGCCGGGCGCGCGGTTCTGCTCGTGCACGATCAGCGGCAACCCCATCAGGCGCGCAGCGATGCCACCCGGACCCGCGGCAAAGCCGCCGAAACTCACCACCGCGCGCGGCTGGCGGCGACGCAGCACGAAGCCAGCGGCGCGGATCGCGCGCATCACCCGCAACGGCGCACCGAGCAAGGCCAGCTTGCCCTTGCCACGCAGACCGGCGATATCGATCGCGTCGATCTCGATGCCGTGTTGCGGCACCAGCTTGGTTTCCATTTTTCCGACCGCGCCCAGCCACACCACCGGCACGCCGCGCGCGCGCAGCACCTTGGCCACGGCCAGGCCCGGGAAGATGTGCCCGCCGGTACCGCCGGCCAGGATCATCACCGGACGGTTTTTTTGAATCCCCGCACCTGGATGTGCGGGCTTTTGCGAGGGACTCGCACTCATGTGAGCCTCCCGCCGAAGGTCGGCTCGACGCGCTCACGCACGCGGCTGGTACCGCGCTCGGATGCCGGCTTCTGCACCGGCGCCGTCGTGGTCGCGCTGAAGGATTCGCACACCGGCGCGGCATGCTCGGCTTCGGGCACAACCGCCTCGGCCACCGGCTGCGCGCCCGGCGCCAGCTTGCTGCGCAGGCGCTCGGCGCGATCGGTCTCGTAGGACACGCGCAACAGCACGCCCATCGCCACGCAGGTCATCAGTACCGACGAACCGCCGGAGGAGATCAGCGGCAGGGTCAGGCCCTTGGTCGGCAGCATGCCCAGGTTCACGCCGATCGACACGAAGCTCTGCATCGCGATCCACAACCCGATACCGAAGGCGATGTAACCGGAGAAATGGCGCTTCATTTCGATGCAGCGCATGCCCAGCCAGAACGCGCGCCCGACCAGCAGCCCGTACAGCGCCACGATCATGCACACGCCGACGAAGCCCAGCTCCTCGGCAATCACCGAGAAGATGAAATCGGTATGCGACTCCGGCAGGTAGTTGAGCTTCTGCACCGAGGCACCGAGGCCGACCCCGCTCCACTCGCCGCGGCCGATCGCCATCAACGCGTTGGACAGCTGGTAACCGGAACCGAGCTGGTCGGCCCACGGGTCGAGGAAGGAGGTGACGCGGCGCATGCGGTACGGCTCGAACACGACCAGCGCCACCAAGGCGGGCAGCGCCACCACGATCGGCATCGACATGCGCGGCAGGTTGACGCCACCCAGCACCAGCATGCCGGCGGTGATGCCGAGCAGCAGCGTCGACGAACCGAAGTCCGGTTGCAGCAACAGCAGGCCGATCAACAGACCGACCACGCCGAGCGGCTTGAGCATCGCCGGCCAGGTCGCGTTGACCTCGTCGCGGAAGCGCACCAGATAGCTCGACAACCAGATGATGTAGAGCACCTTGACCGCTTCGACGGTCTGGAACTTTGAAACGCCCAGGTTGATCCAGCGGCGCGCGCCATTGACGCTGCTACCCAGGCCCGGCACGAACACCACGATCAGCAGGCCGAAGCAGGCCAGCAGCAGCACCTGGTTGTGCTGCTCGACGGTCTTCAGCTCGGTACGCATCACCCAGAACGCCAGACCGATACCGATGCCGAGGAACAGCAGGTGACGGGTCAGGTAATAGAACGGGCTGTCGGTCAGTTCGATGGAACTGGAGGCGACCATGACCACGCCGAGCGAGGCGAGCGCGACCGCCGCACCCATCAGCCACGGGTCATAGCGACCTCCGATCGATTCCAGTCGGGTTGCCTGACGCGACAGATCGTTCATCAGCGCACCTTCAACGTGGCCAGGCCGATCAACACCAGCACCACCGAGATGATCCAGAAGCGCACGATCACGCGCGGCTCAGGCCAGCCCTTCAGCTCGAAGTGGTGATGGATCGGCGCCATCCGGAACACACGCTTGCCGGTCAGCTTGAAGCTGGCGACCTGGATCATCACCGACAGCGTCTCGATCACGAACACGCCGCCCATCACCACCAGCACCAGCTCCTGGCGCACGATCACCGCGATGGTGCCGAGCACCGCACCGAGCGCGAGCGCGCCGATGTCGCCCATGAACACCATCGCCGGATAGGTGTTGAACCACAGGAAACCCAATCCGGCGCCGGCAATGGCCGCGCAGATGATCACCAGTTCGCCCGCGCCCGGGATGGCCGGGATCTTCAGATAGCCCGCGAACACCGCATTGCCCGAAGCGTAGGCGAACACACCCAGCGCGCAGGCCACCAGCACGGTCGGCATGATCGCCAGGCCATCCAGGCCGTCGGTCAGGTTGACCGCGTTGGAGAAGCCGACGATCCAGAAGTAGGCGATCACCACGAAGCTCACGCCGGCCAGCGGCAGCGCGATCGCCTTGAACATCGGGATATAGAAGGTGATCGCCGCCGGCACGTCGGCGGTGTAGTACAGGACCAGACCGGCGGCGAGGCCGAAGATCGATTGCAGCAGGTATTTCCAGCGCGATTTCAGGCCGTTGGGATCACGCCGGACGATCTTGATCCAGTCGTCGTACCAACCGATCGCACCGAAGCAGACCATCACCCCGAGCACCAGCCATACGTAGCGGTTGCGCAGGTCGCCCCACAGCAACACCGAGGCGGCGACCGTCATCAGGATCAGGCCGCCGCCCATGGTCGGCGTGCCGGCCTTGGAGAAATGGCTCTGCGGGCCGTCCTTGCGGATCGGCTGGCCGCCCTTGAACTGGGCGAGCCGGCGGATCATCAACGGGCCCATCCACAGCGACAGGAACAGCGCCGTCAGCGCGGCGAGAATGCCGCGCAACGTCAGATAGTTGAACAGCCCGAACAGGCTCTCCAGTTGCTGCAGCCAACGGGTCAACTCAAGCAACATCCGAAACGTCCTCCCCGTGCGCCAACAGTGCGGTCACGATCTTGTCCATGGCACTTCCGCGCGATCCCTTGACCAGGAGGGTCGGGACCCGGGACCTGGGACCCGGGACCCGGAAAGGCGAAACGCCGGTGTTCTCATGCATCTGCTTCGGTTCCTGCTCTTGATCCTGCTTTTCCCGGGTCGCGATGGCCTGCGCGATATCGGTCCACAACGTCGTTGCCAGTTCGGCGTGGCTGGTGAACACACGGCCGCCCGCACCGAAAGCAGTCGCGGCGGCAGCGCTCAGCGAACCGAGTGCGTACAGGCGCGCCAGCTTCGCTGCACGTGCGCGCTGACCGGCGGCGGCGTGCAACGCCTCCGCATCCGGGCCCAGCTCGCGCATGTCGCCCAGCACCAGCCAACCCTCGCCCGGACCGATCGCGAGCGCGTCGATCGCCGCCGCCAGCGAACCCGGATTGGCGTTGTAGCTGTCGTCGATCAGCACCGCGCCGTTCGGCAGCACATGACGGATCTGACGACCGGCGACCGGCCTGGCTTCGGCCAGACCACCTGCGATCTGTGCCAGCGGAATGCCGGCGCCGAGCGTCAAGCTCGCCGCCGCCAGCGCATTGCGCACGTTGTGGCGACCTGGCAACGCCAGCGTCACCGCGATCTCGCCCTGTGGCGTGACCAGGATGAAGCGCGAGCCGGACTCATCCAGCACGATGTCGCGCGCATGCACCTCGGCGCTGACATCGAGCGCGTAGCGCAGTACCTGACGGCGCGGCGCAGTTTGCGCCGGCAGAAAATATTGTTCGAACCACAGGCCGAAGGCATCGTCGGCGTTGATCGCGGCCACGCCGTTCTCCGGCAGCGCCGCATAGATCGCGCCCTTGGTCTGCGCCACGCCGAGCAGGCTGCCCATGCGCTCCAGGTGCGCCGGGGCGATGTTGTTCACCAGCGCGAAATCCGGCCGCACGATGTCGGTCAGGTAGGCGATGTCACCCAGCTTGCCGGCGCCCATTTCATAGATGGCGAAGTCGGCGTCCTCGGGCGCATCGATCATCGCCAGCGGCAGCCCGATCTCGTTGTTGCGGTTGCCCGGATTGGCGTACACGGTGGTGCCGGCGATGCGGCCGGCGTGCTCCAGGATCGCCAGCAGCAGCGATTTCACGCTGGTCTTGCCGTTGGAGCCGGTGATCGCGAACACCTTGGTCGCGCGATCGCGTTGCATGCCCTGCGCAATGCGGGCCAGCGCCAGTTGGCAATCCGCCACGCACACCTGCGGCAACTCGATATCGGGCAGCACGCGCTCGACCAGCAATGCGCTCGCGCCGCGCGCGGCGGCATCGGCAGCGAAATCATGGCCGTCGAAGCGCTCGCCACGCAGCGCCACGTACAGCCCGCCGGCCGTCAGGCTGCGCGTGTCCTGGGTGATGGCGTCGATGGCGACATCATCGCCATGCAGCTCGCCGCCAGCCCAGTGCGCGATCAGCGACAACAGCGTGCGCTTCATGGTTGCTCCTCCGCGTCCTGCGGCGGCACCGCTTCCATCGCTTCATCCAACGCAGCGCGCGCCACTTCGGTGTCGTCGAAGGCGTGCTTGACCCCGGCGATCTCCTGGTAGGGCTCGTGGCCCTTGCCGGCGATCAGCACGATGTCACCGGCCCTGGCCTCACCGATTGCGGTGGCGATCGCAGCGGCGCGATCGCGCTGCACGCTGACCGCGGCCGGGTTGGCGAAGCCGGCCATGATGTCGGCCACGATCGCGTCGCCGTTCTCGTTGCGCGGGTTGTCGTCGGTGACGATCACCGCATCGGCCTTGGCCTCGGCGATCGCCGCCATCTGCGGACGCTTGCCGGCATCACGCTCGCCGCCGCAGCCGAACACGCAGATCAACCGGCCTTCGACATGCGCATGCAGGCTGTCCAGCGCTTGTTCCAGGGCATCGGGGGTGTGCGCGTAATCGATCACCACCAGCGGATGCATGCCGTCGCCACCGAGGCGGTTCATGCGGCCCCGGATCGGCTGCAGCTGCGACAGCACCGCGGCGATCTGCACCGGCGCATGGCCGAGTGCATACAACGCGCCCGCCACCGCCAGAAGATTGTCGACGTTGAAACGTCCCAGCAGCGGTGACCGCACACCCCGGGCCTGACCGTCGATCCACAGATCGAAGCCGATGCCCTGGTTGTCCAGCTGCAGGTTGTCGGCACGCACCGTCGCCTGCGCCTGCCCGCGCGAACTCACACCGACGCCACGCACCTGCGGATCGAGCGCCGCCAGCAGTTCGCGACCGAACACATCGTCCAGATTCAGCACCGCCGCCTTCAACCCGGCGCGCGTGAACAGCTTCGCCTTGGCCGCGCCGTAGCTGGCCATGTCGCCGTGGTAATCCAGGTGATCGCGGGTGAGATTGGTGAACACGCCGACGTCGAAATGCACCGCATCGACGCGGCCTTGATCGAGTGCATGCGAGCTGACCTCCATCGCCACCGCCTGCGCGCCGGCGTCGCGCAACTGCGCGAGTGCCTCGTGCATCTGCAGCACCAGCGGCGTGGTGAACCCCGTCGGCACGACCTGGCCATACAGGCCGACACCGAGCGTGCCGATACTGCCGCTTTCGGTGCCGGTCAGCGTCCACGCCTGCGCCAGCAACTGCACCGTGGAAGTCTTGCCGTTGGTCCCGGTCACGCCCACCATCGTCATGGTCTGCGACGGATGCGCGTGGAAACGATCGGCCATCACACCCAGGCGCGCGCGCAGACCCGGCACCGCGATCGCATCGGCGGGGGCCGGAAGATCGACCGGAGCCGGCGGCTCGAACAAAATCGCCGCCGCGCCGTTCGCCCGTGCCTGCTCGACGAAACCAAGCCCGTGCGCGCCGAAACCGGCGATCGCGACGAAGGCATTGCCCGCACGCACCTGACGGCTGTCCAGCACCAGGCCGGACAGCTCGACATCACGTGCCAGCGGCACGTCGGGGATCAGCTGCGAGAGCGGCATCGAGCGGCTCATTGATGCGTCTCCGGCTGCAGCGCCGGCGCGACGGCCGCAGTGGTCGGGATCGCCGCGTTCACTTCGTCGGCCGCATCCGGCATCACTTCGGGATCCGGCTCGACCACCGGCTTGGCGAGCGGCTTGCCGGTCTTGCCGGCCGCCTGCGCCGCCAGCCAGGACTGGATGTCGTCCGGCGGCACGTCCATCAGCCGCAGCGCGCCTTCCATCACGTTGTGGAACACCGGCGCGGACACCAGGCCGCCGTAGTACACCTTGCCCTGCGGGTCGTTGATCACGATCACCGTGGCGAAGCGCGGGTTGGTGGCCGGCACCAGTCCGGCGAACAGCGAGTTGTAGTGCCCGCGCACGTAACCACCCGGCCCGTTCATGCGCGCGGTGCCGGTCTTGCCGGCAACGTGATAACCCAGGATCGCCGCGCCCTTGGCGCCGCCCTGGGTCACCACCGTCTCCATCATGCCGATGACCTCGTGCGCCACTTCCGGGCTGATCACCTGGCGCGGCTCGTTGTGCTGGCCCTTGACGAAGGTCGGCGGGATCAGCTTGCCGCCGTTGCCCAGCGCCGCGTACGCCTGCGCGATCTGCAGCGGTGTCACCGACAGGCCGTAGCCATACGACATCGTGGTCTTGGAGGTGCCGCTCCAACGCGCCGGCGATGGCAACACGCCGGCCGATTCGCCCGGGAAGCCGCTCTTGGGCGCGCTGCCGTAACCGAAGTTGTGGACCGACTGATAGAACGTCTGGTCCGGCAGCTTGGCGCCGATCTTGGCCGCGCCGATGTTGGAGCTGCGGGTGATCACGCCGGTCACGTTGAGCACGCCGTTGTTGCGCGGCACGTCGCGGATCGTGAAGCGACCCAGGTTCATGTAACCAGGATTGGTATCGATGATCGTGTTCGGCGTGACCACGCCGGCCTGCAGCGCCGTGGCGATCGTCAGCGGCTTCATCGTCGAACCCGGCTCGACCAGATCGGTCACCGCGCGGTTGCGGCGCGCCGCCGGATTGATGCCCGTTACCGAATTCGGGTTGTAGGTCGGCAGGTTGACCATCGCCAGCACTTCGCCGGTGGCCACGTCCATCACCACCATCGAGCCACCGGCGGCGTTGTTCTGGACCAGCGCGTTGCGCAGTTCCTTGTAGGCCAGGAACTGGATGCGGCGATCGATGCTGAGGGTGAGATCCTTGCCCGGCTCGGCCGGACGCACCAGATCCACGCTCTCCACGATTGCGCCGCGCGCATCGCGCACCACCTTCTTGGAGCCCGGCTTGCCGCGCAGCCAGTCGTCGAAGGCCAGCTCCAGCCCTTCCTGGCCACGGTCGTCGATGTTGGTGAAGCCCAACACGTGCGACATCGCCTCACCCTGCGGGTAGAAGCGACGGAATTCGCGCTGCGAGAACACGCCGGGGATCTTCAGCGCGACGACCTGATGCGCCTTGTCCGGATTGATCCGGCGCTTGAGGTACATGAACTCCTTGTCCGCCTTCTGGGTCAGCCGGGCGGTGAGGTCATCGGCCGGCAGCTCCAGCGCGCGCGCCAGCTCGGGGATGCGATCCGGGCTGCGCAGCAGTTCCTGCGGATTGGCCCAGATCGATTCCACCGGCGTGGACACCGCCAGCGGCTCGCCGTTGCGATCAGTGATCATGCCGCGCGAGGTCGCGATCGGCAGCTCGCGCAGAAAGCGGGCCTCGCCCTGGCGCTGGTAGAAATCGCTGTTGATCAGCTGCACGTAGGCAGCGCGGCCGATCAACGTCACCGAGCACAGCCCCAGCGCCACGCCGACCAGCATCACGCGGCCGCGCAGGTTGAAGTTGCTGCGGGTGCGGTTGCGACCGGCTTTCATGGACGCACCACCACGATGTCATTGGCTTCCGGGAACTTCATCCCCAGCCGGCCGCGCGCGATCTGGTCGATGCGATTGCTCTCGGCCCAGGTCGCCTGCTCCAGCTGCAACCGGCCGAACTCGATGTTCAGCTCATCGCGCTCGCGCTCCAGCGCCGACAGCTGCACGAACAGCTTGCGGTGCATGTGGCGCATGTAGACCACACCGATCGCCGAAGCGACGCTGGCGGCCAGCAGCACGATCAGCAGGATGCGGCTCATTGGGCACCTCCTTCTGGAGGTGCCGGGATTTGGGATTGGGGATTGGGGATTCGGGAAGCACTTACCTCCGATCCCAACTTCTCGGCAATCCGCAGCACTGCGCTGCGCGCGCGCGGGTTGATGGCCAGCTCATCGTCATCAGCCTTGATCGCCCCGCCAAACGCTTGCAGCGTCGGCACGAACGCCTGCGCTTCGGGCAGCCGGCGATTGGTCGGCGGCGCCTTGGCATGGCGATTGATGAACTGCTTGACGATGCGGTCTTCCAGCGAATGGAAGCTGATCACCGTCAACCGACCGCCCGGCTTGAGCGCCGCCATGGCCGCGTCCAACCCGGCTTCGAGGTCGGCCAGTTCGCGGTTCACGTGGATGCGGATCGCCTGGAAGCTGCGCGTGGCCGGGTGGATCTTGTCCTTGCCGCGCGGCATCACCGAAGCGATCAGCTCGGCCAGTTGCGCGGTGCGCACCAGCGCCTGCTCGCCGCGACGGGCGACGATCGCGCGGGCGATGCGGCGGCTCTGCTTTTCCTCGCCGTAGGTCCACAGCACGTCGGCGATCTCGCGCTCGTCGGCACGCGCCAGCCATGCGGCGGCGCTCTCGCCCGAATCGGGATCCATGCGCATGTCCAGCGGACCGTCCTTGCCGAACGAGAAACCGCGCTCGGCCACGTCCAGCTGCGGCGAAGACACGCCCAGGTCGAACAGGATGCCGTCCAGCGAGTCCGCTGCGGCCACCTGCGCCAGTTCGGCAAAGCTGCGGCGATGGATCGACACGCGCGGATCGGCACCGAACGCTTGTTCGGCCACGGCGATCGCGTCGGGGTCTTTGTCCATCACCAGCAGCCGGCCTCCCGGACCGAGTCGTTGCAGCACCCCGCGCGCGTGCCCCCCGCGCCCGAACGTGCCGTCGAGATAGGTTCCGTTTTCGATCACCTGCAGGCCTTCCAGAACCTGCGTGTACAGCACCGGCACATGCGCCGCCGGCGGCTGCGACACCGGGTGACCGGGCTGCGCTTCATCGCGCATCCGGGCACCCCGGCTCACAACCTGAGGTCGAGCAATCCATCGCCCAGATCCCCGTCAGACAATGTCTGCTGGATCAATGCGCGATGGGCCTGCTCGCTCCAGAGTTCGAACTTGTCGCCCATTCCGAGCAATACCGCCTTCTTTTCGATCCCGACCGCGCCGCGGTGGCTCGAGGGGATGCTGATCCGACCGTTGCCATCCAGCTCCAGCACCGCCGAGGAGCCGACCAGCTTCTGCTGGAGGACCCGCACCACGCGCTGCGTGTTGGGCTTGGCCATGACGTCGTCACGGACCCGCTCCCATTCCTTTTCCGCATACAGCCAGAGGCAACCCGACTCGAACGGGTTGTAGGTCAGTACCAGACGATTACCACTGGCATGCGCAACCAGGTCGCGATACGCGGTTGGCACCGCCATTCGCCCTTTGTCGTCCATCGTGATGGCCGTCTCACCCTGGAACACGCTGTTGCAACCTCTCTCCGCTGGTTGGTCATTGAACCACGAAAAACCACAAAAAACCCGGTTTTCCCTCTTGTGCCCACCTTAGCAGCGAGCAATAGGTTGTCAACAACTTTCCGGCACAGAAATCGCCATGCGCATCAATAGCTTGCAGCAACCTTTAGAGACTTGTTCAAGGCTTATCCACAAGTTGCTGTTTCGTCTCAGATTTTGAGATTGAGCGGAAATTCAGCCCCGTGCAGGTGGCGTTAAACCGGGCTTCCTATTCAGCGTTTTCTTGAACTGGAATCGCATGCGAGTGCGCAAGACGCCACAATCCGCGCATGTGCCTCGTCGCGCTTTCCTGGCAGTCCCATCCACGCTGGCGTCTGCTGCTGGCGGGCAACCGTGACGAGTTCCACGGGCGTCCGACCGCCCCGCTGGACGCCTGGACGGCGCCCTTCGAAGGGGTGCTGGCGGGACGCGACCTGCGCTCGGGAGGCAGTTGGGTCGGGATCAACCGACAAGGCCGCGCGGCGGTAGTCACCAATGTCCGTGATCCGCTGGCAAGCGCGTCCGGGCCGTCACGCGGCCAACTGATCGCCGACTACCTGGCCGGCAGCGCCGACGCGGCGGCCTACGCCGAGGTCATGCGCGGACGCGCGGGTGAGTACCCGCCGTTCAACCTGCTGCTGGCCGATGCCGAACGCTGCCAGTACCTGGGCAACCATCCGGCCGACTGCCAAGTGCTGGAGCCCGGCGTCCATGGCATGTCCAACGGCCGGTTGGATGCGCCCTGGCCGAAGACACGCCGGCTCACCGAACGACTCGCGGCCTGGCAGGCCACCGGCACGAATGAGCTCGACCAGTTATGGGACGCCCTCGCCGACGAGACGATCGCTGCCGACGACACGCTGCCGGACACCGGCGTCGGCCTGGAGCTGGAACGCCGCCTGTCGTCCGCCTTTATCCGTGGCCGCGACTACGGCACCCGCGCCAGCACGATCCTGGCGATCGACCACGACGGCCATGGCTGGATCCATGAACGCCGCTTCGGTCCGGATGGGGTGTTTCTCGGCGAGACGAGGCTTGAAAGCCGGGATTCGTGATGTGTGATTCGTGATTGGGGAAAGCGTGGGCCTGG
Source organism: Pseudomonas sp. GW821-FHT07E12 (assembly GCF_058986605.1). NCBI lineage: Bacteria > Pseudomonadati > Pseudomonadota > Gammaproteobacteria > Pseudomonadales > Pseudomonadaceae > Pseudomonas > Pseudomonas sp. GW821-FHT07E12. Next base: position 122,153 of record NZ_JBYSVX010000002.1, read on the forward strand.
CCAGATGGCTGTTGTGGGAGGGACTTCAGTCCCGACGAGCTTTCCCGGCCTGCTGTCGGGGCTGAAGCCCCTCCCACAGAAAGCCGCAGGCCCCACACATTCCGTAGGAGCGACTTCAGTTGCGATGGGGCTTTCCCGAGGAAGCCCCATCGCGACTGAAGTCGCTCCTACCAAAAACGGTATCCGCTGGGTATTCCGCAGCCGCAGGGATCCGTTCTGGAGCAAAGCCCCCTTTGGTAAAGGGGGCGCGGCGACAGCCGCGGGGATTCGGCAGGCCAAGGGCCTGGGGCCCGCGTTTTTGTACCGCCACGGCGGTACGAAAACGTGGGGCTTTTCCGCCCGGCGGGCGGAAAAGCGGCGGAGCCGGCCGATAAGCCGGGTTCTGTCGTGAGCAGTCATTCTTCTAGGCGCCGCGTCACCGCGGCGCTCAAGCAACCTACCCGGATCCAGCGCGGGCCACGCCATAGGATCCCTATTTGGTCTTGCTCCAGGTGGGGTTTGCCGTACCGGTCCGTTACCGGACTCGCGGTGCGCTCTTACCGCACCATTTCACCCTTACCACGCACTTCTTGCGAAGCCGTTCGGCGGTATCTTTCTGTTGCACTTTCCGTCGACTCGCGCCGCCCAGGCGTTACCTGGCACCTTGCCCTGTGGAGCCCGGACTTTCCTCGGCACCCTTTCGGATGACGCGACTGCCTGGCCGACTCCGCCGGTGCATATTCTACGGCTTCGCCTGCGAATACCCCAAAGTTTGCTGCGCAAACTTCGGGCCCCGCTCCGCACCCTCTGAATCCCCGCGGCTGTCGCCGCGCCCCCTTTACCAAAGGGGGCTGTGACTTGCAGACAGATGCGCCAGGCCGGACAGAGCTGAACCACCGGTTCAGGCTACTCGCCGCCGTAGAGCACTTTGCGCGATGCACCGCTGAGTTCGGCGGCGAGTTTGGCCGCCTGCGACGGCTTCATGTACTCGACCAGCTTCGCGTACAGCCGCTTGCCTTCCGTGATCTGGGCATCGGCATCCTCACCGGCGCCCTGCACCATCACCACGAACTCGCCCTTGCGCTGGTTTTCGTCGGCCTCGACCCGCGCCTGCAGCTCGGCCAGGGTGCCGTCGAGCACGGTTTCGAACAGCTTGGTCAGCTCGCGCGCGATCACCGCCGGGCGCTCGTCACCGAAGGCTTCGCGCAGGTCGGCCAGCGATTCGGCGATGCGGTGCGAGGATTCGTAGAACACCAGCGTGCGTGGCTCGCCAGCCAGTCGCGCCAGCCGATCGCGTCGGGCCGCGCCCTTGGCCGGCAGGAAGCCCTCGAAGGTGAAGCGGTCGCTCGGCAGGCCGGCGACGCTGAGGGCGGCGATCACCGCGCTCGGACCGGGCACCGGGCTGACCTTCACCCCGGCCGCACGCGCGGCACGCACCAGCCGGAAACCTGGATCGCTGACCAGCGGCGTGCCGGCATCGGACACCAGCGCCAGCGACTGCCCCTCCAGCAGCCGGCTGACGATGCGCTCGGCGATCGCGTCCTCGTTGTGGTCGTGCAGCGCCAGCAACGGCCGCTCGATGCCGAAATGGCTCAACAGGTGCTTGCTGTGGCGGGTGTCCTCGGCACAGATCGCGTCCACGCTGCGCAGCACCTCCTGCGCACGTGGCGACAGGTCGGCGAGATTGCCGATCGGGGTGGCCACCACGTGCAGGATTCCAGGCGAAGTCATCAGCGGGCATTCCGGGGTCAAGGGTAGAATCGTAGCGTTTTTCACCGGCACGCCTTGGCGCGCCCTGCCGAATGGACCTGAAATGAACCAGCGCTTCGCAAGGATTTTCGCCCTGTCGCTCGTTGTGCTGCTGGCCGCCGGGTGCGCCACTGGCAGCCTCACCCAGACCACCACACCGGAGCAGTCGGCGGCGCTTGCCCTGCTCGCCCAGGGCAAGCCGCGTGAGGCGGCGCAGCAACTGGAAGCCCAGGCCGCCGGCACCAGCGGTGCGCAGCGCAGCCGCTTGCTGGCCGACGCCGCCTTCGCCTGGCACGAAGCCAAGGACGATGCGCGGGCACGCAGCCTGATCGCCCAGGTCAATGCACGACAGCTCGGTGGCGACACCCGCGCCCGCTTCGGCCTGCTGAATGCGGAACTGGCGATCACCGACAAGCAGCCGGCGCAGGCGCTGGCCGCGCTCGGCGAATCTCCGCACGGATTGCCACAGGACCTGCAGGCACGCTGGCACCTGGCGCGCGCATTGGGCCGTGAGGCGACCGGCGACACCTTCGGTGCCGCCAGCGACCGCGCGCGGGCCGATATCGGCCTGAGCGGCACCACGCGCAGTGACAACCAGCGCGCGATCGCCCGCCTGCTGGCCTCGCTCGACGGCGGCACCCTCGCCAGCCGCGCCGCCGCATTGCCGGTCGGCGACCCGCTCTACAACTTCGCCGGGCGTGCCCTGCTCAGCCGTGGCCTGCCGCTGCCGCGTCCGTTCGATCGTGACGCGCAGTCGGCGCTGGACACCAGCAAGCGGCCGCCGGCCGAGCGCGATGGCTACCGGCCGCCGGTGAAGCTGGCAGTACTGCTGCCGCTGACCGGCAACCTCGCCACCGCCGCCGCGCCCGTGCGTGATGGTTTGCTCGCCGGTTACTACGCCGAGCGCCGGCATCGGCCGGAGATCAACTTCTTCGACACCGCCGGTACCCCGGGCGGAGCGAATGCGGCCTACGACAAGGCGGTCGCTGCGGGCGCCGATTTCGTGGTCGGCCCGCTCAGCCGCGACGAGGTCAGTGCGTTGTTCGCGCGCGAGCAGCTGAGCGTGCCGATACTGGCGCTCAATCGCCCGGCCGACGGCAAGGCGCCGCCGCCGGGCAGCGCTGGCTTCTCGCTGGCGCCGGAGGACGACGGGATCATGGCCGCCGAGTACCTGCTGGCGCGCGAGCGTGGCAACGTGCTGGTGATCGGCAGCAGCGACGACAACGGCCGGCGCGCGGTGGATGCGTTCCGCGAGCGCTTCGCCGAACGCGGCGGCCGGGTGGCGGGCGTGATCAGCGTCGCCGAGGCACCTGGCGACATCGGCGCGCAGCTGCGCAACTACGGCAGCGCCGATGCGGTGTTCCTGGCCGTGCGCGGCAGCACCGCACGCGCGCTGATGCCGCAGCTGGCGTTGGCGGGCTTCGCCGGCAAGAGCCGCGTCGGCACCTCGCAACTGGTGGCCGGTACCGGCAAGGCCGAAGAGGACGTGACGCTGGACGGCATCGCCTTCCCCAGCGAAATCTGGAGCATGCGTGGCGTGTCCGGCCTGCCGCCGGCAGCGAGCACCGCCAGCCTGCTGCCGACGGCACGCGGGCCGGGCGCGCGTCTGTTCGCGTTCGGCTACGACGCGTGGACGATCACCGCCTACCTGGAAAAGCTCACCAACAGCACCGGCGGCGGCGTCGCCGGCGCGACCGGCACCTTGCACCTGGACGGCTTCGGCAATGTGCTGCGCACGCCGGCATGGTCGACGTTCCAGTCCGGCGTACCGACTCCGATCTCGGACCGCTGAGCATGACCGGCGGCCGGCGCGAGCGCGGCGACGCGGTCGAGGCGGCCGCGCGCCGGATGCTGGAACGCGCCGGGCTGCGCCTGCTCGCCGCCAATGCCAACTTCCGTGGCGGCGAGCTGGATCTGGTGATGCGCGACGGTGCCCATGTGGTGTTCGTCGAAGTGCGCTACCGCCGCGATGATGCGTTCGGCGGCGGCGCGGCCTCGGTGGATCTGCGCAAGCGCCGCAAGCTGGTACTGGCGGCACAGACGTTTCTCGTCGCCCACCCGGCGCTGGCACAGGCGCCGTGTCGCTTCGACGTGATCGATGCGCATGGCGAGCCACCACAACTGGCGTGGATCCGCGATGCGTTCCGCGCGGACGATTGCTGATGCCGACCATCATCACCCACGCGGCGATTCCCCTTGCGCTCTGGTGCGCCAGCGAGCGCGGACGGATTTCGCCACCGTTGCTCGGTGCCGGCATCATCGCGGCGATGCTGCCGGATGCCGACGTGGCGGCCTTCGTGCTGCACATTCCCTATGCCGATGCGTTCGGCCATCGCGGTGCCAGTCATTCGCTGCTGTTCGCCGCGGTGGTGGCATTGCTGGGGGTATGTGCATGCCACTGGCTGCGCGCGCGGCCATTGCAGGCGGCTGCGTGGCTGTTCGTCTGTGCGGTCTCGCATCCGCTGCTAGACGCGATGACCTCCGGCGGGCTCGGAGTCGCGCTGGCGTGGCCGTGGAGTGATGCGCGCTGGTTCGCGCCATGGCGGCCGATCCGGGTCTCGCCGTTCGTCAACGGCTTCTTCAATGCACGCGGGCTGGAAACGCTGGCCTCCGAACTGCGCTGGGTCTGGCTGCCACTTGCGGTGGCCGTGCTGGGGTGGAGACTGATCCAGTCGCCGCCCGCCTCTTCCGAATCGTCCCGCTCCCGATGACCGCCCTGCCCGACACGCTGACTTCCGAACTCTCCGCGCTGCTCGGCGCGGATGGCTGGCGCGTCGACGCCGACAGCCGCCGCCATTACGGCGAGGATGATTCACGGCGCTGGGCGCTGGCCGATGCGGTAGCGCTGCCACGCACGGTCGAAGAAGTGGTCGCGATCGTGCGCGCCTGCCGGGCGCACAAGGTGCCGCTGATCGCGCGCGGTTCCGGCACCGCGACCACGGCGGCTTCGGTGCCGTTCGATGGCGGCGTAGTGTTGTCGCTGGCGCGGATGAACCGGATCGTCGCGCTGCGTCCGGCCGATCGCTGCGCGGTGGTCGAACCGGGCGTGCTCAACGAGGATCTGCAGCAGGCGTTGGCGCCGCATGGATTGTTCTGGCCGCCGGACCCGTCCAGCGCGGCGCTGTGCAGCATTGGCGGCAATCTCGCCACCAATGCCGGCGGCCCGCGCGCGGTGAAGTACGGTGCAACCCGCGACAACGTGCTCGGACTCGTCGCGGTGACCGGCACCGGCGAGGTGATCCGTTGCGGCGGCGCCTACACGAAAGATGCGACCGGCTACGACCTCACCCATCTGATCGTCGGCAGCGAAGGCACGTTGGCGATCATCGTCGAGGCCACGCTGAAGCTGGCGCCACGTCCGCAGGCACAGGCCGGGCTGCGCGCGTTCTATCGCGACGCCGCCAGCGCAGCCGCGGCGGTGTCGCGGATCATGGCGCAGCCGACCACGCCGGCGATGCTGGAATTCATGGATCGCAGTGCGATCGCCCTGCTTCGCCGCAACGGCAGCGACGTGCCCGAGGCCGGTGCGATGTTGCTGATCGAAGCCGACGGCGATCACGACACCCTGCCCTACGCCTTGCAGGCGCTCGCCGATGCAGCCGAAGGCGATGGCCTGCTCTCGCTCGACGTCGCCGCCGATGGCGCTGCGCGCGACAAACTGTGGGCCGCCCGCAAGGCGTTGTCGCCGGCGCTGCGCACGATCAAGCCGGGCAAGATCAACGAGGACGTGGTGGTGCCGGTGTCGCGCATCCCCGATCTGGTCGCTGGCGTGGAAGCACTGGCCGCAGAGATCGCACTGCCGATCGTCGCCTTCGGTCATGCCGGCAACGGCAATCTGCATATCAACATCATGTACGACGATGCGGATGTAGCCGAGACCACACGCGCGCAGGCCGCGTTGCCGCGTGTGTTCGCGCTGGTGCTGGCGCTGGAGGGCACGCTGTCGGGCGAGCATGGCATCGGCGTGGCCAAGCGCGATTACATGGCGCAGGCGTTCACTGCGGCGACACTGGCGGCGATGCGCGCGATCAAGGCCGCGTTGGATCCGGATGGGATTCTCAATCCGGGGAAGGTGTTGCCTGCGGACACCAGGCACAGTTAGCCAAGCATCGCGTCGCGGTTCCGGGTCGAGTTCTGTGGGAGGGGCTTCAGCCCCGATGCTCTTCCTGTAAGGCCCGTCGGGGCTGAAGCCCCTCCCACAGAAACGCCAGTGTGCTTCTCGCAGCCACGCGCGCTGTAATATTGAAACTTCCCGCCAGCGTCATCGCCAGCCTCCCCTACGCCGCCCTCACGGCGTCCGCTCCAACCAGGAGGCTCGATGTCCACCCCTTCCCCTTATCGCCTGTTCGATGTGCGCGTCGCGCGCCGGATCGCGCTGACACCCTCGCTGACGCGGATCGTGTTCACCGGCGAAAGCGTGGCGCTGATGCGCAGCTATGGCCCGGACCAGCGCATCAAGCTGTTCTTCCCCAATGCCGACGGCAGCCCGCCGGCGCTGGTCGATGGCCCGGAGTGGTACAGCGCCTACCGCGCACAGCCGGAGGCGACGCGACCGCCGATGCGCACCTATACGATCCGTGCGTTGCGCCCGGAGTGCGCCGAACTCGATGTCGATTTCGTCCTGCATGGCGATACCGGTCCGGCCTCGCGCTGGGCGGCACATGCGCACGTCGGGGATGCGCTGCAGGTGTGGGCGCCGAGCGAAGATTGCACGGCCGAGATGGCCGGCTACGAGTGGCGACCACCTGCAGATGCGCGGCAGATCCTGATCGTGGCCGACGAAACCGCACTGCCTGCGGCCGCCGGCATCCTCGAGGAACTTGCGGCAAGAGCGCAGCCACCGCAGGTGCGAGCGCTGGTCGAGTTGCCGCATGCCGGCGACGATGCCTATCCGCCGCTTCGCGATGGCGCGTTCGCGTCGGTGCGCTGGCTGGCACGCGCCGACGCAGCCCATGGCGAACGCTTGCTGGACGCGGTGCGTGCTCTGGAGTTGGACAGCGTGCGTGCGGACATACCGCAAGAGTTGGCCACTGTCGATGTCGATCGCGACATCCTGTGGGAGCAGGCCAGCACCGGGGCCGGTGGCTTCTACGCCTGGATCGCCGGCGAGGCCGGCGTGGTGATGCGCATCCGCCGGCATCTGCTCGGCGAGCGCGGTATCGACCGGCGTGCGATCACGTTCATGGGTTATTGGCGGCAGGGGCGCGCGCTGGATTGAGACAGCAATTGTGGGAGGGACTTCAGTCCCGACGGGCTTTCCTGGAAAAGCCCGTCGGGACTGAAGTCCCTCCCACAAAACAGCGGCATCAGCCTCGCGCGAACTCGGCGATCGGGTTATCCAGCACGCCGGCAAAACACAGGCTGCCGGCCGGATCTGTCAGGTCCACCATCTGCCGGTTGTTGCGCAGCTGCAACCGGTTGAGGCACGAGCGACGGAACTGTGGCGCGAACAGATCGTGGCGGGCGAAGCGCTCGGCGTACTGCGGATGCGCATCCTGGTAGTCGTGGATGCAGTCGGCCACCCAGCCCCAGAACTGTGCCTCGTCGCAGTCGCCATGTTCGACCAGAATCGCGGACACGAAACGGAAGAAGCAGTCGAACACGTCGGTGAAGATAGACAGCACCTTCATGTCCTCCGGTACCGACACCGCGATGCGCTGTACCTGCTCCGGCAGTTGCACCTGCGGGTCCATCACCGCGATCTCCTCGGCGATGTCCTTCATCAACACGTGTGCCGGCACGTGATCTTCCAGCACCAGGATCAGGTTCTCGCCATGCGGCATGAACACCAGTTCGTAGGCGTAGAAGCAATGCAGCAGAGGCGCCAGATAGGCATGCAGGTAGGCACGCAGCCAGCGCTCGCAGCTGACACCTGAGGCCTCGATCAGCGCCGGCAACAATGCCGCCCCCTGATCGTCACGGTGCAGCAGCGCGGCCATAGTCATCGCGCGTCGGCCGGGTTTCAGGCGCGTCACCGCACTCTCACGCCACAGCGCCGCCAGCATCTTGCGATAGGCACTTACGGCCGGCAGTGCCTGCTCAAACAACGGATGCCGGTATCCCACTGCGGCAACTTCACGCAGGATCTCGAAACCGCACCCGCGCAGGAACGGATCGTGCTCGACCACGCCCTTCAGCCATTGGTTGATCGCCGGCGTGTGCTCCATGTAGTACGGCGACAGCCCGCGCATGAAACCCATGTTGAGCACCGACAGTGCGGTCTTCACGTAATGGCGCTCGGGATGGTCGAGATTGAAGAAGGTGCGGATCGACTGCTGCGCCTGGTAGCGGTCGTCGCTGAAACCGAGACAGACGATGCGTTGCGCAGCCAGTTCGGCGGCGAAGACGTGGCAGAGCTTGTTCGACCATTGCCAGGGATGCACCGGCATCAACAGGTAATCCTCTGCATCAAGACCATTTTCGCGCAGGCGTCGCTCGAACGCATCCAGTTGCGGGCCGAGCTCCTGTTGCAGCAGCGCGCGATGCTCCAATCCGTCGATCGCCGAGAAGCGCGCGCAATCGCGATGCACCGCCAGCCATACCAGCCGTATCGGCGCACCGGTCTCCGGTGCATAGGCCAGATAGTCATCGGCGCCGAAGCCGATGCGGCCGTTATTGGCGACGAACACCGGATGCCCCTCGCTCATCGCCGACTCGATCCGCTGGAACGGCGCCTGCGCCAGCGCCGCGGCATCCGGCACGTCGCGACGACGTTTGTAGCAGGCGCCGTACAAGGTGCTGGCGATCTCTTCCAGGTAGACCGGCAAGGTCTCGGCGTTGATGCCGAGTTGCACAGCGCATTCGACGATGAAGGCCGAGGCGTCCAGTTCGGCCGGCACGCCATCCAATTCGCGCTTCAGCGAGGCTTCGTCCAGATGCCAGTGATCCAAGCGCATCCGTCGTGCGCGGAATCGGTAAAGCACGTGTTCACTCACACGCAGACGGTAGTGTTGCCAGTCGCCATCGTGCTCCAACGCTTCGGGTTCCAGCAGCAGCTCGTGGGCGAACTCGGCGATGGCCTTGCTCAGCAGATGACGATTGGCCGACGCCCACGCCTCGGGATTGAGGTGCGCGGCGTGCAATTCGGGAACGGTCGGAACGTGGGTGAGCAGGGACATGGGATCTTCCGAAGAATGAAGGTGAGTCACACCGTCGCGATGGTCATCGCGGGTGCAGAACGACAGCAGCGCCTGTTTTTCGCGCAGCTGGACGATGCGCTCGCGGCGAAAGCCGGCGCGCTGGTTGAGGCGCTGGATGCCGGCGTTGCGCAGGTCCGGCTCCACTACCACCCGCTGCGCGACGGGGTCGGCGAAGATGAAATCCAGCACCGCGCGCATCGCTTGCAGGCTGAAGCCGGACACGGGCTGCTCGCACGGCGCCAGCAGCAGGTGCATGCCACGGTCGCCCGGTTGCACCGGGTAGTGGCCGCCGATCTCGTCATGCGCAGGGTCGTAGCATTCGAGCAGGAATGCAGGCCCGGCCTGGTTCCATGCCAGCCACGCGCTGCCAGTGCCGGAGCTTTGCAGCCTGCGATAGAACGTCTCGACATCCACGGGCGTGGCCTGCTGCATGCCCCAGAAGCGCGCGTAGTCGCGTGTCACCCAGTCGTGCACCAGCACCACGTCCTCCGGCAAGCGCAACGGATGCAGTGCGAAGCCTCGATGCATCATCGGTGCGAGAGCGGCGTTGGATTCGCCAGCGCCGCTCATGGCGCTGCCGCCACAGCGAGGGCGGTATCGACCTGCTCGGGTACCGACTCGGCATGCTCCGGCACACCAAAACGCTGGAACGCGATACGCCGCTCCACCGGGTAGTGCTCGCGCCCAAGCATGCGCGCGATGATGCAGGCATTGCGGTAGCAGCCCATGCCCAGGTCGGGCGAGGCCAGCCCATGAGTATGCAATTCGGCGTTCTGCACGAAGATGCGTCCGGCGGCATCGATGCCGTAATGGCGATCGACCGCCAGGCGGCCGCGTTCGTCGCGCCGGATGTGCTCGGCAATCGGCGCCAGGAATTCCGGCAGTTGCGATCGGTAGCCGGTCGCCAGCACCAGCGCATCGGTGCGATGCGTGTAGGAGCGGCCTTGCTCGTGCTGATGCAGTTCCAGCAGCAGCCCGCCGTCGTCACGACGATGGCAGGCCCGCAGTTCGGTATTGGTCGCAAGTTCGGTATCGAGCGGGCCGCGCAGGCGTTTTCGATACAGCAGGTCGAAGATCTCGTTGATCAGCGAGCTGTTGATGCCCTTGTACAAGCCGGCCTGCTGGGCGAGCAGCGCGTCGCGTCGGTTCGACGGCAACGCGTGGAAGTAGTCGATGTACTCGGGCGAGGTCATCTCCAGCGTGAGCTTGGTGTACTCCAGTGGAAAGAAGCGCGGCGAGCGCGTGATCCAGTACAGTGCGTAGCCGTGCTGGTCGATGTCCTGCAGCAGGTCGCGATAGATCTCCGCCGCACTCTGACCGCTGCCGAGCACGGTGATCGAGCGTGCCGATTGCAGGCGCGATTTGTCGTCGAGATAGGTGGACGAATGGCTGACCGGTGCACGCAGCGGCCGGCAGCTTTCCGGCAGCCAGGGCGTGCTGCCGGTGCCCAGCACCAGATGGCGACCAGCATGGACGAAGCTGCGATCGCTGCCGACGTGGCGTCCATGCACGTGGTAGCAGTCGCGTCCGGCGTCGTACTCCACCTGCGTCACCTCGTGCCCGAAGTGCAGGTTGGGCAACTGCGCTGCCGCCCACTGGCAGTACTGGTTGTACTCGCGGCGCAGCAGGAAGAAATCCTCGCGGATGTAGAACGAGTAGATCCGTCCCTGGGTCTTGAGGTAATTGAGGAAGCTGAAGCGGCTGGTCGGATCGGCCAGCGTCACCAGATCGGCCAGGAACGGTGTCTGCAGCGAGGCATCGTCCAGCATCATGCCCGGATGCCAGTCGAAGCCCGCGCGGCGATCCAGGAACACCCCCTCCAGGCCGGCGATCGGCGCAGTCAGGCAGGCCAGGCCGAGATTGAACGGACCCAGCCCGATCGCGACGAAGTCATGCACCTTGCTCATGCCCGCATCTCCTCGCGCGCCGCCTCGGCCAGCAGGTGCTCGCCCTGCTGGCGCACCAGCGCAACCAGCGTTTGCAGCCCTTCGCTGCCGAGTTGCGGGTTGAGCAGGGTGAACTTGAGGTATTGCTGACCATCCACGCGGGTGGCCGCGATCATCGCCTGACCACTGCGCGACAGGCGCTGGCGGATGCCGCGATTGAGTGCATCCAGCGCGCCACCGTCCTGCCAGCCGTGTGGACGGAAGCGGAACACCAGCGTGCTCAGTTCCGGCGCTTCGTGTGCCAGTTCGAAGCAGCCCTGCCGTGTCAGCAGCGCGTGTCCCTCGCGCGCGAGGGCCAGTACCTGATCGAACATCTCGCCGATGTCATCGGCACCGACGGTGCGCAGGCTCAGCCACAGCTTGAGCGCGTCGAAACGGCGTGTGGTCTGCAGGCTCTTGTCGACCAGATTGGGAATGCCCGCTGCCGCCTGCGTGGACGGGTTGAGGTAGTCGGCGTGGTAGGTCAGATGCGCCAGATGCCGGCGCTCGCGCACCAGGAACGCGCTGCAACTGACCGGCTGGAAGAACGATTTGTGGTAATCCACCGTCACCGAATCGGCCAGCTCGATGCCCTCAAGTCGAGCGCGATGCCGCTGCGAGACCAGCAGGCCGCAGCCGTAGGCGGCATCCACGTGCAGCCACAATCCGCGTTGCCGGCACAGCGCGGCGATCTCCGGCAGCGGATCGATGCTGCCGAAATCGGTGGTGCCGGCAGTCGCGACCACCGCCATCGGCCACTGCCCTGCCGCATCGGCTTCGTCGAGTGCATGCGCCAGCGCTGCCGCGTCCATGCGCCGATGACGGTCGCAATCGACCGCCACCACCGCGTCATAGCCGAGGCCGAGCACCGCCGCGGATTTGCGCACGCTGAAATGACTGGCGCGCGAGGCGAAGATACGCAGCTTGCGGAAGTCGCCCGGCAGGCCGTGATGCTTGGCCGCACCTTCCGGGTAACGCGGTGCGCAGGCATTGTCGCGCGCCAGCAGCAGCGCCATCAGATTGGACTGGGTACCGCCGCTGGTGAACACGCCATCGGCCTCCGCGCCCAGGCCGATGCGCGCGGCAGTCCAGTCGATCAGTTTCTGTTCGATCAGCGTTGCGCCAGCGCTCTGATCCCAGGTATCCATCGAGCTGTTGACCGCCGACAGCAGCAGTTCGGCCAGCAACGCGATGTTGAGCACCGGACAGTTCAGGTGCGCGGCGTAGCGAGGATGGTGGAAGTAGACGGCATCGCGCAGGTACAGCGCTTCCACTTCCTCCAACGCATGTGTGACATCGGGCAGGCGCTGGTCGAGATCGATATCGGCGAAACGTTCGCGCAGTTCGGCCGGCGCGATGCCACTGAACGGATGCTCCACGCCGGCGAGCGTGCGCTGGACCAGCGCCAGGCCTTGTCCAAGTTGATCGCGGTAATGCGACAGGGTGTTTTCGTTGAAGAGCGCATCCTGCGTTGGTGCTGCGGACGGTGTGGAACGCGGCAGCGGGGTAAGCAGGGACAACGGCGTGGGCAGGTTCATTGCAGACAGGCATCCTGATGAGCCGGAAACGCATGCAGCAGCATGCCTCCGGCGTAGCGGCGAGGAGAGAGATGCGGGTGCGGGCATGCGTCGCGCGCCGCCGTCGCCGGATGGCGATGGCATGGCGCCCCTGTCACGAAGCGGGCTGGCCTGGCTGCGTATCCGATGCCGTGTGTACCTCGCCGTCGCGAGGAGTGGGCATCGCCGCCGTCATATGCGGTCGTAGCTGCGGGCCTCCGGCCCGGCGCTGAAAACTAGCGGCTATGCGGAGTGAACGTCAATATCACGCACTGCCCACTTTCACTGTGATTCATGCATCTTTGCTGACACATTCGGCACGTATCCACACATTCGCGCCGATGCGCTGGGAAGCGTGCATCGGTAAAGCGATTACGCGATGAAGGAATCAATCGATGGCGCATCTGGTAGAGCCGAGCTCGCTCGGCTGGGGACTTGCCGGGAAGGCCTCAGCCGAGCTCGGCTCTACGATGGGGTGACTATCCGCCGCGATGCGCGCCGATGAAGCGCAATCCCACACCAGGTTCGGTCACGATGTAACGTGGTGCGGTCGCTTCGTCGTGCAGTTTCTGCCGCAGCTTGCCGACCAGGATGCGCAGGTAATGCGTATCGCCTTCGTGGGTCGGACCCCATAGTTCGCGCAGCAACTGCGGTTGCGTCACCACCCGCCCGGTATGCCGCAGCAACAGCGCCAGCAATGCGTATTCCTTGCGACTCAGCGCCAGCGCCTCGCCATCCAACGTCACCTCGCGCAGGCCGAGGTGTACATGCAGGTGTCCGTCGTCGAACACCGCCTCCTCCATGTTCGTCGCACCGCTGGCGGATTGGCGTAGCAGCCCGCGAATACGCGCCATCAGTTCCTGCACGCCGAACGGCTTGGTCACGTAGTCGTTGGCACCGGCATCCAGTGCGGCGACCTTTTCGGATTCGCCGGCACGCACGGTCAGCATGATCACCGGTACCGCCGACCACTCGCGGATCGCGCGCAGCACCTCATGGCCGTCGCGATCAGGCAAGCCGATGTCGAGCACCACCAGCTCGGCGCCCTGCGCGGCCAGCATCGCCAATCCTTCTTCACCGGTGGCGGCCTGCAGCACGCGATAGCCCTGCGCACGCAGGCTGATGTCGAGGAAACGGCGGATCTGCGGCTCGTCATCGATCACGAGCACGCGCGGTGCGGGAATCGCGGAAGCAGGGTCAGTCGTCATCGGCCTGGGCTGGCGGGGCGGGCTGCAGCAGTGGCAGGGTAATGCGAATCACCGTGCCACGGCCATCGGCACCGGCCAGCGCTTCCACGCTGCCGCCGTGCGCGCCGATCATGCCCTGGCAGATCGTCAGCCCCAGCCCGGTGCCGTGGCGGCCACGGTCACCGCGCTCGACGCTGTAGAACATGTCGAAGATGCGCGCGCGTTCGTCCTCGGGAATGCCGGGGCCGCGGTCGGCGATGTCGATGCGCAACGTGCCCTCGCGCAGCTGCGCGGCCACCGTCACCGGTTCGCCCGGCGGCGAGAACTTGGCGGCATTCTCCAGCACGTTGAACACCGCCTGTTCCACCAGTGCCGGATGCACCCAGATCGGCGGCAGCCCGGGGGCCAGCGTCAGCTCGACCCTGGCCTGCGGCTGGTAGCGCTGCAAGCGCCGCACCGCCGAGCCGAGCAGCTCATCCACACCGATCCAGTCGCGGTTCAAGGTCAGCCCGGTGTGGCCGAGCCGGGTCATGTCGAGCAGGTTCTGGATGTAGCGATCCAGGCGCTCGCCTTCCATCTGGATGGTTTCCAGCAGGCTGCGGCGATCGGCGGCGTCCATCTGTTCGCCATAGCTGGCCAGGCTGCTGGCCGAGCCGATCATCGAGGCCAGCGGCGAGCGCAGGTCGTGCGAGACCGAGGACAGCAATGCCGAGCGCAGGCGTTCGGTCTCGCCGGTCACGCGCGCGCCTTCCAGATCGGCGACCAGCCGGGTACGCAACGCGGCCTGGCCGATGTCCTCGACCATCGCTTCGGCCAGGCGGCGCTGCTCGAGTGTCGGCCGCACCTGACCGGCGCCGAAGCGCAATGCCGCCACACCCAGCGTGCCCTTTTCCGCGCGTACCGGAAGGCACCACCAGCCGGCGCCGGCCAGGGTGTCGGTGTAGCGTCCGGCCGGCTGGCCGTGGCGTTGCGTCCAGTCGGCGGCGGCGCGATCCAACGTGCTCAAGCCGGCGCCGGGATCGCTCTCACGCTGTTCCAGCCGCAGCCACACCTCGGCATCGAGTGCGCTGGCCATGGCGCGTCGACCGGCATCGAGCACCTGTCCCAGATCGGCCGCAGCGCCCAATTGACGACCCAACGCCTGCAATGCATTGGCATGCGTATTGGCCGCACGCAGCGCCAGCACCTGGCTGCGCAGCCGCGAGGCCAGGCGTCCGGCCACCAGCGCGGCGATCAGGAACAGGCACACCGTGACCACGCCCTGGCGTGCGCTGATCTGGAAGGTGAAGCGCGGCTCGATGAAGAAGAAGTTGTAGGCCAGGAAACTCAGCAGCGCCGCCAGCACCGCCGCCGCCATGCGCGTGCGCGCCGCCACCAGCACCACCGCGACGATGAACACCATCGACAGGTCGTCGATGTCGGTCCATCGCTGCAGCAATGCGGCCACGCCGACCGCACCGGCGGTGGCGGACACCGCGTAGGCGATGTCGTAGCGACGCAGCCATTGCGCCGGGCGTCGCCAGCTCCGCCGCGCACGCGCACGCGCATCGCCGGAACTGACGATCACCAATTCGTAATGCGCACCACGCTGCAGCAGCTGCTGGGTCAGCGTGCGGTTGAACATCCGCGCCAGCGGGCGCTCGCGGGTGCGACCGAGCACCAGCGTGGATACGCCGTTCTGCGTGGCGAAATCCAGCAGCGCGTCGGCGATGCTGGCGTCGTGCAGCAAGGCGGTGTCGCCGCCGAGACGACGCGCCAGTGCGAAGGCGCGATCGATCTCCAACTGCCAGTCGGCATCGGCAACGGTGCGGGTCTGCACGGTCACCACGGTCCACGGCGCATCGCGGCGTTCGGACAGCCGCCGCGCCACGCGCACGAGGTACTCGGAGCTGCCCAAGCCATCGATCGCCACCACCACGCGCCTGCGCAACGCGGTGGTGCCGGGCAGTCCGCGTGCGGCCTGGGCATCGCGCAGATCGCTGTCGACGCGGTCGGCGGCGGTCTGCATCGCCAGTTCGCGCAGCGCCGACAGGTTCGACGGCGAGAAGAACGCCTGCAACGCCTGCGCCGCCTGCTCGGGCAGGTAGACCTTGCCCTGCTGCAGGCGTTCGATCAGCTCGCGCGGCGGCAGATCGACCAGCACGATGTCGCGCAGGCGGTCGAACACCGCATCGGGCACGGTTTCGGACACACGCACGCCGGTGATGCGATGGACAACGTCGTTGAGACTTTCCAGGTGCTGGATGTTGACCGTGGTGTAGACGTCGATGTCGGCATCAAGCAGCTCGGCCACGTCCTGCCAGCGCCGCTCGTGACGGCTGCCGGGCGCGTTGCGATGCGCCAGTTCGTCCACCAGCGCCAGCTGTGGCTTGCGCGCCAGCAACGCGTCCAGGTCCAGCTCCTCCAGCATGCGCCCCTGGTAGGCGATGCGCGTGCGCGGCAGCAGCGACAGGCCGTCGAGCAGCGCGGCGGTCTCGGCGCGGCCGTGGGTTTCGACAATGCCGGCGACCACGTCCACACCCTGGCGCATCCGTTCGCGCGCCCGCGACAGCATCGCGTAGGTCTTGCCCACGCCCGGCGCGGCACCGAGGAACACGGTCAGGCGGCCGCCGCGTTCGCGTTGCAGTTCGCCGATCAGTGCATCGGCCTGTTGGGTGCGGGCGTCGGTCATGGGCGCGATTGTGTAGGAGAACGCGTGATCGTGTAGGAGCGGCTTCAGCCGCGATGGCTTTACCGGGAAGGCCCTCGCGGCTGAAGCCGCTCCTACAGAGTTCCATCAGGTGCCTGGTGCTTGAGCATCCAGCACGAGATTGAGCTTCAGCACATTCACCCGCGGCTGACCAAGCGCGCCGAACTGCGGTGGCTCGATCGCCGAGTCCACCAGCGCGCTCACGCGCGCTTCTGGCCAGCCGCGCGCCTTCGCCACCCGCGCGACCTGCTGACGCGCAGCCGCCACTGAAATATGCGGGTCCAGGCCGCTACCGGATTGGGTCAGCAGATCCGATGCGACATCGGCTTCGGCAATACCGTCGCGCGCCGCCACTTCCTTGCGGGTATCGGCAATGCGCTTGATCAACTCAGGATTGGAACGCGCCTGATTGCTGGCAGCAGCGGCCGTCGGGTCGTACTTGGCGGCCGAAGGACGCGGCTGGAAGTAGCCAGCGGCGGCGAACGGCTGCGCGACCAGCGCCGAGCCAACAACCACGCCGTTGCGCTCGACCAGCGAGCCGGTGGACTGCTGCGGAAACAGCGTTCCGGTGATTCCGGTCGCGGCCAGCGAGTACAGCAGGCCGAAACCGAGCAGGATCACCGGCGCCAGCACCAGCGAGGCACGCCAGGCGCCACCATCGTGCAGTGGCAGGACATCGGCGGAAATCGGAGTCTTGGACATGATGGTTCCTCAGGTTCCGGAGAAGGCGGCCAGCGCCATGTCGATCAGCTTGATCCCGGCGAACGGCAGCAGCACGCCGCCGACGCCGTAGACCAGCATGTTCCGGCGCAGCAGCGCGGTGGCACCGGCCGGGCGGAAGCGCACGCCGCGCAGCGCGAGCGGAATCAGCGCGGGGATGATCAGCGCATTGAACACCAGCGCCGCCAGCACCGCATTGCGCGGGCTCGACAGCTGCATCACGTTGAGCGCGGCCATCGACGGGATCGCCGCAGCGAACAGCGCCGGCAGGATCGCAAAGTACTTGGACACATCGTTGGCCAGCGAGAACGTGGTCAATGCGCCGCGCGTGATCAGCTGCTGCTTGCCGACCTCGACCACCGCCAGCAGCTTGGCCGGATCCGAATCCAGATCGACCATGTTGCCGGCCTCCTTGGCCGCCTGCGTGCCCGAGTTCATCGCCAGACCGATATCGGCCTGTGCCAGCGCCGGGGCGTCGTTGGTGCCATCGCCGACCATCGCCACCAGCCGGCCACCAGCCTGCTCGGCACGGATGCGTGCCAGCTTGTCCTCCGGCCGTGCCTGCGCGATGTAATCGTCGACGCCAGCTTCGGCGGCGATCGCCGCGGCGGTGAGCGGGTTGTCGCCGGTGATCATCACCGTGCGGATGCCCATCGCACGCAGCTGCGCGAACTTCTCCTTGATGCCGTGCTTGACCACGTCCGAAAGCTCGACCACGCCCAACACGTGTTTGCCGTCGGCCACCACCAGCGGCGTGGCACCGCCGCGCGCAACCTGCTCGACGCGCCCGGCCAGTTCCGGCGAAACCGTAGCGCCGAGTGTCTGCACGAACGCGACGATCGCATCGCCGGCCCCCTTGCGGATGCTGCGCCCGTCCACGTCGACACCGGACATGCGGGTCTGTGCGGTGAAGGCAATGAAGTGCGCGCCATCCGGCTCGACTGGCTGCGCACCCAGCTCGCGCGCCAGCTTCACGATCGACTTGCCTTCCGGTGTCGGGTCAGCCAGCGAGGCCAGCATCGCCGCATCACGCAGCTGGCTCATGTCGATGCCCGCCAGCGGATGGAATGCGGTTGCCTGGCGGTCGCCGTGGGTGATCGTGCCGGTCTTGTCGAGCAACAGCACATCCACATCGCCCGCCACCTCCACCGCCTTGCCTGACTTGGCCAGCACGTTGGCAGCCAACGCGCGGTTCATGCCGGCGATACCGATCGCCGGCAGCAACCCGCCGATGGTGGTCGGGATCAGGCACACCAGCAGCGCGATCAGCAGCAACGGATCGAGCTTGACCCCGACGAAGCCGGCGATCGCCGGCAGCGTGGCGACCACGATCAGGAAGGTCAGCGTCATCGCCGCCAGCAGCAGCGTCAGCGCGATCTCGTTCGGGGTCTTCTGGCGATTGGCGCCTTCGACCAGCGCGATCATGCGGTCCAGGAAGCTATGTCCCGGTTCGGCGGTGACCTTGAACACGATCTCGTCGGACAGCACGCGGGTACCGCCGATCACGCCACTGCGATCGGTGCCGGCCTCGCGCAGCACCGGTGCGGATTCGCCAGTCACTGCGGCCTCGTTGATCGTCGCCAGTCCATGCACGATCTCGCCGTCGGCGGGCACGAACTCGCCCTCGGACACGATCACGTAATCGCCCGGACGCAGTTCGGCGGCCGGCACGCTGGTTTCGCGTCCTCCGCGTTCGCCTTCCACGCGACGCGCAACCAGGTCCTTGCGTGCACGCCTCAGCGAAGCGGCCTGACCACGACCCCGCGCTTCGGCGATCGCCTCGGCGAAGTTGCCGAACAACACGGTGACGAACAGGATCACGGTGACCGCCCAGCCGAAGCCGGGTGCGGCCGCGCCACTGACGGTAATCAGCGCCGACAACAGCGTGCCGACCATCACCACCGCCATCACCGGGCTGCGCAGCAGATGGCGCGGCGTCAGCTTGAGGAAGGCATCACGGCTGGCCGCCGCCAGCACCGCGCCGTCGAACAGGCGTTGCTGGGTGCGCTCGCGTTTTTGTGTAGGACGTTCTGGTGGCAAAACGGAAGTATTCATTGCATCGTTCTCTGAATGTGCGAGTCCCTCGCAAGAACAACGGCACATCCTTGTGCCGGGGTCTTAAGCTGCGGCCAGCGACAGGTGTTCGGCAATCGGACCCAGCACCAGCGCCGGCATGAACTGCAGCACGGTGAGGATCACGATCACGGCGACCAGCGTCAGTGCGAAGGTGGGGGTTTCGATCTGCAGGCTGCCGGCCGACTCCGGTGCACGCCGTTTGGCGGCCAGACGCGAGGCGACGATCAGCGGCACGATCAGCGCCGGATAGCGGCCCAGCAGCAGCACCAGCGAGCAGGTCAGGTTCCACCAGTAAGTGCCATCACCCAATCCTTCGAAACCGGAACCGTTGTTGGCAAACGCCGAGGTGTACTCGTAGAACACCTGGCTGATGCCGTGGAAGCCGGGATTGGAGTTGGCGGTGAACTGCGGCAGTGCCAATGCCAGCGCCGTCATGCTCAGCAGCACCAGCGGCTGCAGCAGGATCAGCAATGCCAGCAACTGCACTTCACGCGCCTCGATCTTGCGGCCGAACAGCTCCGGCGTACGTCCGGTCATCAATCCGGCCAGGAACACGCCCAGCAACAGGTAGACGATGAACTGCTGCAGACCGCAGCCGATACCGCCCCAGATCGCGTTGATCAGCATGTTCACCAGCGTCACCAACCCACTCAGCGGCGCCAGCGAATCGTGCATCGCATTGACCGAGCCGTTGGAGGTCTGCGTGGTCAGTGCCGCCCACAACGCGGAGGCATCCGCGCCGATGCGCACTTCCTTGCCTTCCATCAACGCCGCCGAGGCGGTACTGGCCGAATGCGCTTCCGACCACAACATCAATGTGGTGGACGCCGCCGACATCAGCAGCATCGTGCCGAACACCAGCGCCGCCAGCCGCTTGCGACCGGTGAAGAAGCCGACCATGAACACCACGCTCATCGGCAGCAGCACGATCGCCAGTGCTTCGAGCAGATTGGCCAGCGGCGTCGGGTTCTCCAGCGCCATCGCACCGTTGGGGCCGTACCAGCCACCGCCGTTGGTACCCAGTTGCTTGACCGCCACCATCGCCGCGACCGGCCCGACCGGGATCTTCTGTTCGGCCATGCCGGCGCTCGTATCCAGCGGATGCGCGAGCGCCGCGCCGTGCAACGTCGAAGGCACGCCCTGCCAGCCCAGCAGCAACGTCCATACCAGACACAGCGGCAACAGCACGCGCACGCTGGGGCGGATCACGTCGGCCCAGTAATTGCCGACGTCGACTTGAGCAGCATCGGCATGCGCCACTTCGGCATTACGCCCGCCGAACAATGCACGCAACGTCGCCACCACCAGCGCCAGGCCCATCATCGGCGTGATCACCTGCAGGCCGACGATGCCGGTCATCTGCGCCAGATAGGACAACTGCGCCTGCCCGGAATAGTGCTGCTGATCGGTATTGGTCAGGAACGAGATCATGGTGTGCAGCGCGCTATCCCAACGCAGGTTGGGAATGCCGTCCGGATTGAACGGCAGCCACGCCTGGGTCATGAACACCGCCCACACCAGCACGCCGACGACGAGATTGCTGAGCAGGAACGCGCGCACGTAGCCGCGCCACGACATGCCCTGCCCGGGCCGCGTGCCGAGCAGCGCGTACAGCGGTCGCTCGAACCAGCCAAACAGCGCATCGCCACGCATCGGCGCACCACGCATCACCGCCGCCAGGTAGCGCCCGAGCGGCCACGCCAGCACGATCGCCAGCGCATAGACGAAAAAGGTTTCGGTCATCGTGGCGTCCTCAGAACTGTTCCGGACGCAACACGACGTACAGCAGATACACCGCCACGATCAGCACGGCGATACCGCATACGAATGAAAGCCACGTAGTCATGATCTTGTCCCAATCAAAAGGATGCTTGCAGCGCTACTTCCAGCCGCGAACCCGCCTGGCCGGGAAACAGGCGTCGAGCGGCGTCATCGGTGAAGTGCCCGGTCACGCGCAGTTCGAACGGCTTGGCGAAGGCCCACACGGCGCTGACCAGTTCGTGCGAGTAGTCGCTGGCGTAGGCGCTGTCGAGCCAGTAATGACCCGCCGCTGCTTCCAGACGCAGCGCGTCGTTCAGCGGCAGGCGTGCGCCGAGCTGGGCGTAGGTGCCGGCGTGGTTGCTGGCCAACGCGTTGTCGGACACGCCCACCTGCAGCCAATAGTTCTGCTTCCAGGTCACGGTGCCGCCCAGCTCGTTCCAGTTCAGATCGGTGCGACTGCCCGGGTATTGGTAGCGGGTCAGATTGGCGTCCAGCGCCCAATCCGGCGCCAGGTTGCCGCTCCAGCCTGCAACGAAGTCCATTTCAGTACTGGCGCCGACCTGCTCGCCGAAATTCACCGACGAGCCCCACAACGAACCGTAAAAACCGTTGTCGGTGGACGCCTTCAGCCCGCCCTGCGCTGCGGCATTGCCCTGGTTCTGGCTGGAGCCGCGCCAGACGTAGTCGCTGGTGAACGCAGCGCTGCCGCCGAAGGTGGCGGCCTGCGCCAGCGGCATCGCCGCACACAGGCCAAGGAGCATCACGCCACGCAGGCGCGACGGGGACAAAACAGACTGCGAGTTCATGAAACACGATCCGTGGGCGGAACCCCTCCGCCAATGCAGCCAGTCTGTTCCCGCTGCCCATAAAGTCTCCATGGCGGATCCCGCAGCACGCCGTAAATTCTGCGTAACTTCCGCGCAAGGGAGGGTGAAGCCTGCCTAGAGCGTGTTATGCCCTTTTTCATGAGTGCGAAGCCGCTTGTGGCGCGTCGAGACAAGGCGCGTGCTGCGGCCCAGGCTGGCCGCCTGGGCAAAGCGCGCAACGCAGTATCGGCGCGGCACAAGCGACTTCCCGGAGGGTTGGCCGTCAGCGGCACGGAGCCGGTGCCACGCGGCTTGCCTTGCCCCCCGCCAAGGCTGGACCACGCGACACCGGCTCCGCACCGCTGACGGCCAACGCATCTCATGAGAAAGGGCATAACACGCTCTGCCCCACCCTCCGCCCCTTCAGCGCAGCGGCACGCTCAGCCGCGATGGCGTCGCCGTTGGCGAGCCGAATGTCACCGTACCGCCGAACGTGGTCGCATCGGCGTAGCGCGGATCGAGCGTGTCGATCACCAGCACCAACCGGCGTCCGGCCGCGATCTTCGCCGCGGTCGCTTCCAGCGTGATGTCCACCGTCTGCGCCGCACCCGGCGTCACTTCGCGCAGGCTGTATGGCTTGTAGCTGAGAAGTTGGCCAACACCCAGCGCATCGACGCTGTAGAGGTAGGCGAACAGCGAGACATTGGATTGGCTCGGCGTCACCGTGATCCGCAGTGTCGGTGATCCCGCCAGCGTGCGTTCGCTGGAATACACCGGCCCCATCCACACGCTGGCACCGGCGCGTGCCACCAGCGGAATCGAGGCCACCGCCGGCTGACCGAAGCCCTGCAGCAATCCGCTGATCAGCACCACGCCCGAATCGGCCACCGTCGGCACCCCGGTGGCGATGCGATGGCTCCAGCCGGTGGCATCGCCAGCCAGCAATGCTCCGGTTGGCAACAGCAGCCCGGCCGGCTTGTTCAACCCGTACGTGGTCGGCGCGGCCTGCACCGCGCTCCAGCTGGCGTAGTCCAGCCACTGCCCATCCAGCGTGGCCAGCCGCACTGCCGGATCGTTCTCGGCACCATTCGCCACGCCCTTCAGGTATCGATCGAACCAGCTCACGGTTGCGTCATAGACCGCGTTGGGCAGCCCCAGCGCGCCAGGCAGTTCCGCAGTGGCGTGGTCGCCCTGACTGAAGATCAACCGCTTGGGGCCGCGCAGGCGGTCGTAGAAATCCACGTACTGATCGGGCGGGAACAAACCGTCGTTGAACGCATTCGCCAACAGCACTGCGGTACCGTTGTTGTTGAGCGCGTCGACCTCGTTCACCACGCTACGACTGGCCGCCTGCGGCAGGAAACCCTGCACCGCGCCGTTGTAATCACCCACCGCGACCTTTGCGGTGATCTGCGCCAGTTCCGGCCCGGGACGACCGGTCAACGCCCCCGCTGCGACCAGCAGCGCCACCGCCTGCTTGCTGACAGTCCTATTGGCGTACAACGAAGCTTCCAGATCGGCCCAGCCACTGAGCGCGGCAACCACCTTGATGCGCGGATCGCGCGCCGCCGCGAGCAGGCTGGTGCCGGCCCCGTAGGAGATGCCCGAGACCCCGATCGCACGCGCATCGGCCGGCGTGTTGGCCAGGGCCCAATCGATCACCGCACTGACATCCTCGACGGTCGGCGCACCGCCGATATCGATCAGCCCCGCTGAATCCCAGAACCCGCGCGAGGTGTAACTGACGACGACATAGCCGTTACTGGCCAGCTGAGTCGCACGGCCGAGGTACTCCAGATTCGGCAGCGCCCAACTGGCCGGCATCACCACCAGCGGAAACGGCCCCGCGCCTTGCCCTTGCGGCACCAGCACCAACGCACCGAGCTCGGTGCCATCCCAACTCGGGATGCGTTGATAGGTCTTGTTGAAACCGGCCGCGAATGCGCCAGCGGAAAAGGCCAGCAATGCGACCAGCGCGAGCCAGCGAGTGACGAACCTGCTCATGAGCTCCTCCCAGGGCAACCCACCGAACCGGGATGGCCCGGCGGGAACAACATCAAGGTGGAAACCCGTCTTGGGGGAGCGAGTGGACGGACCGTACCATTAAGTATGGTTTGGCGCCAATGGAGATGAGCCAAGCCACTGGATCCCCGACTGCGCGGGGATGACGAGAGGGAGATCACACAGAAAGCGCCGAATCAGCGACTACCGGAAGAGGGCCATAGAAAACTGCCATGAAAGCAGCAGAACAAGCCGCGCCTCTACCCCACGAAGTGCTGATACCCCGTCCGCGGTGGTGCCCACGGGTTGCCCGCCGCATCCACCACCTGCACGCCCTCGCCGGCCACGACACGACCGATCCGCGCCACCGGCACCTCGGCGAACTGCATCGCCTGCTCCACAGCATCGCGATGCTGTGGCGGCGCGGTGAAGCACAGCTCGTAGTCATCGCCGCCCGCGCACTGCATCAGATAGCGCTCGTCGCCATCGAACGTCGCATGCAGCGCCGCCGAAGCCGGCAACGCCTGCAACTGCACGCGCGCACCGACTCGACTGCGCACGCAGACATGCCCGAGATCGGCGAGCAGTCCATCAGAAATATCGACCGCCGCACTCGCGAGCCCGACCAGTCTCAAGCCGGCCTGCACGCGCGGCGTCGGCCGCTGCAGGCGCTGCCGCAGTGGCTCGATCGCCACATCGGCCTCGTCGGCCACCGCCAGCGTGCCGGCCAACCACAGCTTCAATGCCGCCGCCGCATCGCCAAGCGTACCGGTCACCCAGATGTCGTCACCGACACGTGCGCCGTCGCGGCGCAGCGCATTCCCATCAGCCACATGCCCCATCGCGGTGACCGCCAGCGACAGCGGCCCGCGCGTGGTGTCACCGCCGATCAGCGCGATCCCATGCTGGTCGGCCAACGCGAAGAACCCGTCGGCAAAACCGTCCAGCCACGCCGGCTCCACCTGCGGCAACGACAGCGACAACGTGCACCACGCCGGTCGCGCGCCCATCGACGCTAGATCGGACAGATTCACCGCCAGCGTCTTCCAGCCGATGTCGAACGGCAGGCTCTCCGCGGGGAAATGCACGCCCTCGTTGAGCGTGTCCATCGTCACCACCAACTGCTCGCCGGCCGGCACCCGCAGCAGCGCGGCATCGTCGCCGATCCCGAGCACGACATCGCCACGCCCGCGACTGCGGGCCTGGATGCGGTCGATCAGGGTGAATTCTTCCATGCCGGGACTGGGGAATCGGGACTGGGGAATCGGAACGGCAGAAGCGACGCAGCATTCTGCCGCGCTCTTGCCATTCCCTATTCTCTATTCCCGATTGCCGGCTTCATGGCGCCAGACCACCGCAGCACGATCCAGCACGCCGTTGACGTAGGTGTGGCCGTGCTCGGAGCCGAAACGCTTGGCGGTCTCGATCGCCTCGTTGATCACCACGCGATACGGCACGTCCTGGCGGTGCAGCAGCTCGAAGGCAGCCAGACGCAGCACCGCGCGTTCGATCGCGTCGACCTCGGCCACGCTGCGGTCCAAGTACGGCGTCAACGCCTCGTCCAGCTCGCGATGGTGCGTCAGCACGCCTTCGACCAGGTTCTCGAAGTAGCTCAGGTCGGCCACTTCATGCGCCTGCTCGTGGGCGAACTGCGCGATCACCTGCTTGGCGAAGCCGCCGGAAATCTGCCAGGCGTAGACCGCCTGCAGCGCACGCCGGCGCGCGCGCGAACGCAGCACCGGATCGACGCCGTCGCGACGGGGTTTGTGGTGGTGGCCAGCCGGCTTGTTCATGGCAGTTGCTCCAGCAGGTTGACCATCTCCAGCGCCGCGATCGCGGCTTCCTCGCCCTTGTTGCCATGGCTGCCGCCGGCACGCGCCTCGGCATCCTCGACACGCTCGACCGCCAGCACCCCGTTCAGCACCGGCACGCCGGTCTGCAGTTGCACGCTCATCAGGCCTTCCGCGCACAGGTCGGAAACGTGCTCGTAATGACGGGTATCGCCACGGATCACGCAGCCCAGCGCGATGATCGCCGCATGTTGGCCGCCCTGGGCCACGCGGTTGGCGGCCATCGGGATCTCCCACGCGCCGGGCACGCGCACCACGTCCACCGCGGTGTCGGGAATGCCGTTACCGGCCAGGCTCTGGCGCGCGCCAGCGACCAGCACGTCGGTGATGCGGGCATTCCAGCGGCTGGCGATGATCGCGAAGCGCGCGCTGTTGGGGCGAAGGTCGCCTTCGTAGTGGCTCATGCAGGGCGGGATCCTAAAGGTGGGTCAGTTTATCAGGGGGGAGGGGCCGAAGCAGGGGCCAGAGGCCGGGGACCAGAGGTCAGGGAACCACAGGCTTCACTTCTCCCTGGTCCCTTACTCGGGGGCCAGAGGCCGGGGACCAGAGGCCAGGGAACGACGGGCTTTGCTTCTCACTGGCCCCTGGCCTCCGGCCCCTGATCCCTGCCTTCCAGATACTCCACGATCTCCAACCCGTACCCGCCCAGCGCGACCTGCCGGCGCGGGGTGCCGAGCACGCGCAGCTTGCCCAGGCCCAGGTCGGCCAGGATCTGCGCGCCGGCGCCGTTGCGCCGCCACTGGCCCACGTCCTTGTCCTTGCCGGCCGGACGCACTTCGGGCTCGCGACGCAGCCGCGCCAGCAGCGCGTCGGTGTCGCGCGGGGCCGACAGCACCACCATCACGCCCTGCCCCTCGGCGGCGATCGCACGCAGCGCATCGGTACCGGCCACGCCGAAATCGTCGCGCCGCCAATGCAGCAGATCGGCCAACGGGTTCTCGACCTGCACCCGCACCAAGGTCGGGGTGGCCGCGTCCGGCGTGCCCTTGACCAGTGCGAAATGCAGGTCATGGGCGATGCGGTCGCGGTAGGTGATCAAGTGGAACGGGCCGAATTCGGTCTCGATCTCGCGCTCGTCCAGGCGCTCGACGGTGTGCTCGGTCGCCAGCCGGTGGGTGATCAGGTCCGCGATCGAACCCATCTTCAGGCCGTGCTCGCGCGCGAACACCTCCAGCTCCGGCCGCCGCGCCATGCTGCCGTCGGGATTGAGGATCTCCACCAGCACCCCGGCCGGTTCCAGCCCCGCCAGCATCGCCAGATCGACACCGGCCTCGGTGTGGCCGGCGCGGGTCAGCACGCCGCCGGGCTGGGCGATCAACGGGAAGATGTGACCGGGCTGGTGCAGGTCGGCCGGCCTGGCGTCCGGCTTCACCGCGGTGCGGATGGTGTGCGCACGGTCGTAGGCCGAGATACCGGTGGTGACACCCTCGGCGGCCTCGATGCTGACCGTGAAGTTGGTCTGGAACTGCGCGGTGTTGGCGCGCACCATCGGCGCCAGCCCGAGCTGACCCGCGCGTTCGGGGGTCAGCGGCAGGCACACCAGGCCACGGCCGTGGGTGACCATGAAATTGATGTCCGACGGCTTGACCAGCTCGGCGGCCATGATCAGGTCGCCCTCGTTCTCGCGATCCTCGTCATCGACGATCACCACCATGCGGCCGGCGCGGATTTCCTCCAGCAGTTCGGGAACGGGCGCGAAGTTCATGCCCCGCTCCTCGCGCCGAGCAGACGCTCGACATAGCGCGCCACCAGATCGATCTCCAGATTCACCGCATCACCGACCGCGGTCTGCGCAAAGCGCGTATGCGCGGCGGTATGCGGGATCAGCGCGACCTCGAAGCCCTCGTCGTCGACCTCGTTGACGGTCAGGCTGACCCCGTCCACGCAGATCGAACCCTTCTTGGCGATGTACTTCAGCAATGTCGCCGGCGCTGCGAAACGCCAGCGCTGCGCACGCGCATCGTCGTGAACGGAGAGCACGCTGCCCAGCCCGTCCACATGCCCGCTGACCATATGCCCGCCGAGGCGGTCGGTCGGGCGCATCGCGCGCTCCAGGTTCAGCACCGCGCCCTCGGCCAGCTGGCCTAGCGTGGTCAGTGCCAGCGTCTCGGTCGAAGCATCGGCTTGGAACGAATGCGCATCGAACGCGATCACGGTCAGGCATGCGCCATTGACCGCGATGCTCTCGCCGAGCTGCACGCCTTCAAACGGCAGCGTGCCGACTTCGAAACTGAAACGGATGTCGCCGCCGCGCGGCTCGCGTGCGGCCAGTCGGCCGACGCCTTCGATGATGCCGGTGAACATCAGCGCACCTCCATCAGGCAGGTGCAGATGTTGCTGTACTTATTCATTACGTTTCTCGCATTAAAGGTCAGCGAAAAACGCCACAAGGCAAACAGGCACGCGCACGGCATGAGCGCCATGCGGCACCGTCTTCTTTCATCCGGACTTTCCGGCGTGGTCAGGACCACACCGACCGTCGGCTCCGGCATCTGACCGGATCTGCTGACCTTCCCGCCCTCGCGAAAACTCGCGGTGGCCGGAAGCGCTCGCGGGCTCGTACGTGCTCCCGAAGGAGCCGCACCTACCGCCGGTGGGGAATCGCACCCCGCCCTGAAGACGTTCGTGGAATGCCGGCGAACCACCGGCTTGGCCATTCTAGCAGCCCCTATCGCGCCCCCAGCGCCACGCAGCGTTCCGCCGAAGCGATGTTAAAATCCCGTGGCGACCGGACGTCGCATGCCATCCCGCAATGGGACGGCGACACGGACATCACATTGGAGAGACTTCCCCATGCGCAAGACCCTGATTCTGGCTGCCCTGCTGGCGGCCACCCCGTTCACTGCCTCGGCCGTCGACGGCCTGAGCTACAACTACGTCGAAGCCGGCTGGACCCGCCTGAGCGTCGATGTCGACGGCAGCGACGAGCACGCCAACGGCGGCTACGTCCGCGGCTCCTGGCAGATCGCCGAGCCGACCTACCTGTTCGCCTCGTTCAACCAGGTCCAGAAGAGCTACAACTACGGCGACGGCCTGCGTGACAAATACACCCTGAGCGAGCCGGAAATCGGCATTGGTTATCGCCAGGAAATGACTGAACGCGTGGACTTCATCGCCGACATCGCCTACGTGCGCCTCATGGCCCAGGTGAAGCTGAAGGGCTACAACGATTACTACGGCTACGACGACATCGACGGCACCTACAAGGGCCACAGCAACGCCGGGCGCGTCGGCCTGGGCGTGCGAGGCAAGCCGTCGTGGCGCACCGAGGCGTGGATCAAGGCCGGCTACATGGACGGCCGGGACATGGACAAGGGCGAGTTCGTCGGCACCCTCGGCGGCAAGGTCAACTTCGACACGACCTGGGGCCTGGTCGGCGAGGCGCAGTTCATCGACAGCACCACCCAGCTGTCGCTCGGTGTCCGCGCCAGCTTCTGATTCGGCGACACCTGAGCAACACAGAAGAAGGGCTCCGTAAGGAGCCCTTCTTCTTACTGGCATCCGCCACTGTGGGATCGCCCCTGCCCTTGTGGGAAGGATTTTCTGTGGGAGGGACTTCAGTCCCGACAGGCTGTACCGATAGAGCGTCGGGACTGAAGTCCCTCCCACAAAGATCAGCCACACTTCCCACTCAATCGCCAATCAACACCAACAGCACATCCGCGCCGCTCCCTTCCACTTCTCACCCCACCGCGCCCTAAGGACGCAGCAACAAACGCAGATCCTCGCCCACCTGCCGCACATCGACCGGCTTGAACGCCAGCCGCTGCGCCATCGTCTCGATGCCCAGCCCCGACAGCAGCGGCCGCGCGTCGCCACCGAGCAGCAATGGCGCCATGTACAGCAGCAGTTCGTCGACCAGTCCGGCCTTCAGCAGCGCGCCACCGAGTTCGGCACCCGCCTCGACCTGCACCTCGTTGATGCCGCGCTCGCCCAGCAGCACCAATGCCGCATGCAGATCGAGCCGGCCTTCATGCAACGGCACTCCCGCGAACTCAACACCGTCCAGCGCCGGTGGCACCAGATCGGCGGCATGCAGATACAACGTCGGCGCCGCACCGTCGCGCACCTTCTCGCGTTCGAGCGAGCGCAGGCGCGTGTCGAGCACGACCCGCAGCGGCGGCACGAATTCAGCCGACGACGGCAGCCGTACGGTCAGC
Source organism: Pseudomonas sp. GW821-FHT07E12 (assembly GCF_058986605.1). Lineage (NCBI taxonomy): Bacteria > Pseudomonadati > Pseudomonadota > Gammaproteobacteria > Pseudomonadales > Pseudomonadaceae > Pseudomonas > Pseudomonas sp. GW821-FHT07E12. The sequence goes on from NZ_JBYSVX010000002.1 coordinate 151,751, forward strand.
GACGGATCATCGGCCAGCACCGTGCCCGCGCCGGTCAGGATCGCCGAAGCGCGTGCGCGCCAGCGCTGCACGTCGGCGCGCGCAGCCTCGCCGGTGATCCACTTCGACTCGCCGCTGGCCAGCGCAGTGCGCCCATCCAGACTGCTGCCGTACTTCAGCCGCAGCCACGGCCGACCGCGCTCCACCCGCGACAGGAAACCCTGGTTCAACGCGCGCGCCTGCGCCTCCATCAATCCGGAAGCGACCTCGATCCCGGCCGCACGCAGCCGCTCGAAACCGCCGCCGTTGACCTGCGGAAACGGATCGGCCATCGCCGCGACCACCCGCGCGACACCTGCCTCCACCAGCGCCAGCGCGCACGGCGGCGTGCGCCCGTAATGCGCACACGGCTCCAGCGTCACGTAGGCGGTCGCACCACGCGCGCGTTCGCCCGCCTCGCGCAGCGCGAACACCTCCGCGTGCGGTCCGCCGGCACGTTGATGGAAGCCCTGCCCCACCACCTCGCCATCGCGCACGATCACGCAGCCCACGCGCGGATTCGGCTGCGTGGTGAACGCGCCCTGCTCGGCCAGGCGCAACGCCAACGCCATCCAGCGATGATCGTCGGCACTGAAATGAAAGGCGGTGGATGCGGCGCTCATCGTCGGGATTCCGTGCGGGGATCTTGAGTCCGCACAGTGTGCGTCATCACGCATCCAGCGCGGTATCGATCGCCATCACCGCCAGCTTCGGCACCAGCGGCAGATCGACCCACACCTCGACCGCCCAGCCTCGCTGTTCGTAGTACGGCACCAACGGCGGCTCGCAGTACAGGAATACACGGCCGATCCCCAAGTCCCGTGCCGCCGCGACGCCATGCGCCACCAGCGCCTCGCCGATGCCTTGCCCGCGCGCCTGCGCGCGCACGTACAGCGAAGCCAACCAAGGCGAGTAATCGCGGATCAGCGGATGGTCGTCGTGCAGCAGGCTCACCGAGCCGCACCAACCGGCCTCGTCGAGTGCCACCCAGGTGGCCGGAATCGCCACGTCATCGGTGTGCGAACGCAGCTCCTGTTCGGCCACTTCCAGCGTCCAGTCCGGCAGCAACGCGCCGAAGGCGTCCACATGCGCACGGGCCAGCTCGCCGATATGTTCCGGCACCTGCGCCAGGCGCACGATGTGCGGCGCGCTCACCGCTTGCCGGTCTTGACGACCTGTTCCAGCGCCGCTTCCAGCAGCGGCAACTGATCGCTGCCGACCGGCAGCTCACGCTCCAGCTTCTCGATCTCCTCGCGGAAATCGGCCACATCCTGGAAGCTGCGGTACACCGAGGCGAAACGCACGTAGCCAACGTGATCGAGCTTGCGCAGCTCGGTCATCACATACTCGCCGACCCGGATCGACGCCACTTCGCGCTCGCCGGACATGCGCAGCTGGTGCACGACCGCGCGCACCGCTGCTTCGATCTGCTCCTCCGATACCGGCCGTTTCTGCAACGCGCGATCGAAGCTGGTGCGCAGCTTGCGGGCATCGAACGCCTCGCGACCACCATCGCTCTTGACCACCGTCGGCAGCTTCAGCTCGATGGTCTCCAGCGTGCTGAAGCGCTCACCGCACGCCTCGCACTCACGCCGCCGCCGGATCGTCGTGCCGTCTTCGGAGACGCGCGAATCGATCACACGGGTGTCGTTGTGCTGGCAGAAGGGGCAGTGCATTAGGGGCCGGGATTCGGGATTCGGGATTCGGGATTGGGAGAAGCAGGAATACAGTGGACTTGGCTGTTCGCCAATCCCCAATCCCTACTCCCCAATCCCGGCCTCTCAGCCATACACCGGATACTTCCGGCACTGCGCGGTCACCTTCTCGCGCACTGCGGCGATGACGCTTTCGTCGGCCGGGGCGTCGAGCACGTCGGCGATCCAGTTGGCCAGGTCGACGCTGTCCTGCTCCAGGTAGCCGCGGGTGGTGATCGCCGGGGTGCCCAGGCGCAGGCCCGAGGTCACGAACGGCGAGCGCGGGTCGTTCGGCACCGAGTTCTTGTTGACGGTGATGTGGGCCTTGCCCAGCGCCGCCTCCGCATCCTTGCCGGACACGTCCTTGCCGATCATGTCGACCAGCATCAGGTGGTTCTGGGTGCCGCCGGAGACGATCTTGTAGCCGCGCGCGATCAGCGTGTTCGCCATCGCCTGCGCGTTCTTCACGACCTGCTGCTGGTAGGCGGTGAATTCCGGCTCCAGTGCCTCCTTGAACGCCACCGCCTTGGCGGCGATCACGTGCATCAGCGGACCGCCCTGGATGCCCGGGAACACGATCGACTGCAGCTTCTTGGTCAGGTCTTCGCTGGCGCCCTGGGCCAGGATGATGCCGCCACGCGGACCGCGCAGGGTCTTGTGGGTGGTCGAGGTGACCACGTGTGCGTGCGGCAGCGGGTTCGGATAGACCCCGGCGGCGACCAGACCGGCCACGTGTGCCATGTCCACGAACAGATATGCACCGACCTTGTCGGCGATGGCGCGGAAGCGCGCCCAGTCGATCTGCTGCGAATAGGCCGAAAAGCCGGCCACGACCATCTTCGGCTTGTGCTCCAGCGCCAGCCGCTCGACTTCGTCATAGTCGATCAGGCCCTGCTCGTTGACGCCGTACTGCACGGCGTTGAACAGCTTGCCCGAGGCATTGACCTTGGCACCGTGGGTCAGGTGACCACCGTGGGCCAGCGACATGCCCAGGATGGTGTCGCCCGGCTGCAACAGCGCGAAGTAGACCGCCTGGTTGGCCTGCGAGCCGCTGTGCGGCTGCACGTTGGCATAGTCGGCGCCGAACAGCTGCTTGACCCGGTCGATCGCCAGTTGCTCGGCGATATCGACGTACTCGCAGCCGCCGTAATAGCGCTTGCCCGGGTAGCCTTCGGCGTACTTGTTGGTCAGCTGGCTGCCCTGGGCCTCCATCACGCGCGGGCTGGCGTAGTTCTCGCTGGCGATCAGCTCGACGTGATCCTCCTGGCGGCGGGCTTCATCGGCGATGGCCTTGGCCAGTTCGGGATCGTAGTTTTCGATACGGGCGTCGCGCGGGAACATCGGATCTCCGGGGCAGCGGAAGGGAAAAGCGGGAGCCGGAGTTTAAGCCCCACGGGGGTCCGTGACCAATTTGACGATCCCCGGAGCCGCCCTACTGCCACACAGCCCACAAAAAAGGGACCCCGCACAAGGATGTGCGGTGCTCTTGTGAGGGATTCACAAACAAGGACCCCGGTACATGGATGTGCCGTGCTCTTGCGAGGGACTCACATGAGGGACTCACAAAAAAGGGCGCACATCACTGTGCGCCCTTCCCGATCAGGCCCCGCCGGTGGCTCAGTGGTTGAGCACCAGGTCGGCGATGATGCCGGTCGCGATGGCCACCATCAGGAAATTGCCCGTGTCGTCACGGATCCAGCGGTAGCCGTACGGCGGACGGCGCAGGTGGTAGCCCGGATAGTCGTTGACCACGTAGACCGGCCCACGGTAGTAGTCGTGATAGCGGCGGCCCACCGCCCAGCCGTACGGCGGGCCGGCACGATAGACCGGCGCCGGGCGGTAGTAGCGGTCATCGCGGCGACCGTCATAGTAGCCACGGCCGTAAGCTTCACGGCGATCGTAGCGATCACGGCGGTCCTGGTAACGCTCGTAGCGATTGTCGTCGCGGCTGCGGTCCTTCCAGCCACGGTCATATCCGCGGTCGTACCCATGGCGGCCATGATCGTCGGCCAGGGCAGCAGGCGCCACGGCGCCCAGCGCCAACACGGACGTCAAGGCAACGGCAATTAGACGAATCGGCTTCATGGCAGCTCCAAATACACGGGTTGTTGTCACGGTTGCCATATTGCGCCACGAAGATGAACCGGCATTGGCTGGAATCGGTTACCCCAAAGCCCCATTTATCCAACAGTAGGCAGGCTGGCAGGGCAAGCCCCAAGGGCGTTGCCGCTATACTTGCCGCATCCCTTTCATATCCCCGGTCCGCTGGCAGGACCGGCCGTACGTGCGCCAGGAGATGGGGGCTGTTTTCGGGTATGGAATGAGCCGCGTTGCTCCCAGTGAGCACCAGACGCTGTCGCGCAGCGCAGCGCTTGACTGGCCGTCAAGTCAAGCTGTGCGACAGCGTCTGGTGCTCACTGAGGAGCAACCCGTAGGGCCAGACCTGAGGGCGTGCGATACTGTGTCATCGCTCGGTCGTGGATCAACATCCACTCCCTCCCTCTTCCTTGCCTCGCACGCCCTCAGGTCTGGCGCGGCCCATTCCATACCCGAAAACAGCCCCTATGTCGTCGCAATACATCTACACCATGAACAAGGTGTCCAAGGTGGTCCCGCCCAAGCGGCAGATCATCAAGGACATCTCGCTGTCGTTCTTCCCGGGCGCGAAGATCGGCCTGCTCGGCCTGAACGGCGCCGGCAAGTCCACGGTGCTGAAGATCATGGCCGGCGTGGACACCGATTTCGAAGGCGAGGCCCGCCCGCAGGCCGGCATCAAGGTCGGTTATCTGGCGCAGGAACCGCAGCTGGATCCGAACAAGACCGTGCGCGAGTCGGTCGAGGAAGGCGTCGGCGAGGTGCTGCAGGCCCAGGCTTCGCTGGAGGCGGTGTACGCCGCCTATGCCGAGGAAGGCGCTGACTTCGACGCGCTGGCCAAGGAACAGGAGCGCCTGGAGGCGATCCTCGCCGCCGGTGATGCGCACACCCTGGAAAACCAGCTCGACGTGGCCGCCGATGCGCTGCGCCTGCCGCCGTGGGAGGCCAAGATCGCCAACCTGTCCGGCGGTGAGAAGCGCCGCGTGGCGCTATGCCGTCTGCTGCTGCAGAAGCCGGACATGCTGCTGCTCGACGAACCGACCAACCACCTCGACGCCGAGTCGGTGGAATGGCTGGAGCAGTTCCTGGCCCGCTACAGCGGCACCGTCGTGGCGGTCACCCATGATCGCTACTTCCTCGACAACGCCGCCGAGTGGATTCTGGAACTGGACCGCGGCCGCGGCATTCCGTGGAAGGGCAACTACACCGACTGGCTGACGCAGAAGGACGAGCGCCTCAAGCAGGAAGACAACCAGGAAAAATCCCGCCAGAAGGCGATCCAGAAGGAACTGGAGTGGTCGCGGCAGAACGCCAAGGGCGGCCGTACCAAGGGCAAGGCGCGTCTGGCCCGCCTGGAAGAGCTGCAGTCGGTGGATTACCAGAAGCGCAACGAGACCAACGAAATCTTCATCCCGCCGGGCGAGCGCCTGGGCAACGCGGTGATGGAGTTCAAGGGCGTCTCCAAGAAGTTCGGCGAGCGCCTGTTGATCGACAACCTGTCGATGATCATTCCGCCGGGCGCGATCGTCGGCATCATCGGCCCGAACGGCGCCGGCAAGTCGACGCTGTTCAAGATGATCACGGGCGTGGAGAAGCCGGACTCGGGCGAGATCGTGGTCGGCCCGACCGTGCAGCTGTCCTACGTCGACCAGAGCCGCGACAAGCTGGAAGGCAACCACAACGTCTTCCAGGAAATCGCCGGCGGCCTGGACATCCTCAACATCAACGGCATCGAGATCCAGTCGCGCGCCTACATCGGCCGCTTCAACTTCAAGGGCCAGGACCAGCAGAAGATGGTCGGCTCGCTGTCCGGTGGTGAACGCGGCCGCCTGCACATGGCCAAGACTCTGCTGCAGGGTGGCAACGTGCTGCTGCTCGACGAACCGTCCAACGACCTGGACATCGAGACGCTGCGTGCACTGGAAGACGCGCTGCTGGAGTTCCCCGGCAACACCTTCGTGATCTCGCACGATCGCTGGTTCCTGGACCGCATCGCCACGCACATCATCGCCTTCGAAGGCGACTCGCACGTGGAGTTCTTCCAGGGCAACTACCGCGAGTACGAAGAAGACAAGCGCCGCCGCCTGGGTGATGACGCCGGTCCGAAGCGGTTGAGGTTCAAGGCGTTGAAGTGACGTTCCGGCGCGCCTGCGCATAACGCGGGCGCCTTTGCCGGAACGTCATCCCCGCGCAGGCGGGGATCCAGTGACTTCCGTCCAGTTCACGCAAAAGTCACTGGGTTCCCGCCTTCGCGGGAACGACGAGAAGTTGGCGCGCATCGCACTGGTGCCTTTGCCAAGCTGTCATCTCCGCGCAGGCGGGGATCCTGAGACCTGGTACTGAAGCGTAATAAATGATCTGAAAGAAACGGGCGCTCGAAAGCGCCCGTTTCTTGTTTTGTCCGCGTTCGATGTCGGGGATCCCAATGGATTTGTCCCGTTGCCGCGACCGGCCCTTTGTGGGAGGGACTTCAGTCCCGACGCTTTGCCGACAGCACCAGCGTCGGGACTGAAGTCCCTCCCACAAGTGCACTTTGCATTGCTGTTGCTGCTTACGGGCTGTTGCTTGAATCCAAGGATTGCGTACCGCCGTAGGGATCGCAGTCGTAGCGTTGCACTCCATTGCCGTCGGTGTCCGTCAACAAACGAGTACTGTTCAGCGCATCGGGCAGGAAACAATCCCGGTTGGCCGCTTTACCCCATGCGTAGCGCTGGCTGAAGCCCAACCCGGTCAGAATCGGCTATATAGCTCATCAAACACCCCCTAAGATTTTAATGCGCCAATCATAAATAAAAAACCAAAAGCCACAAAAAAACAACCAAACCAACGACCGGAAAAATAAACAACTTGGAACGATAGAATCCTTTCCAAATAAATAAACCAACAAACCCGTAAAGCAGGGCATTACATATTACCGCAGTTAACCAAAGACCTAAATCACTATCAACCGGATCACCAATCAACAATATTGATGCCGGCCAAAATAACAAAACAAAACTTTCCGAGACTCCTCTCCCACCCCAGAAAAAGTAATACACCAGCCAAGAAAATGCGATGATAGCGCCCAGGCTGGAAGCAACCAAAACGGAATTGATCATGCGCATTTTTGGGTTACTTTTCATTTGGCAGCTCTTTAAAGTAAGGCTTTGGCCTTATTCCATCCGGCGTAGTTACTCCACCATGCCCCAGCATCTCGCGAACAAAATTGACACAATTGTTGCCCATCAACCGATACCGACCTGGGTTTTTAGCGGTGTTTCTCATAAATTCGGCCATTCTTTCATCCTGTTCGGCATTTGTTCTTATTGTCTTACATTCCAATCTTTTTCCCGGATCATCGAGTTTTAACATTCCGGCAATCCCAGTTACTGGATTGCCGGGCGCACTTGAATTCGGGTAATAGCCTGCGGTCGTATACGTATTTACTCCCGCACCTAGATGTCCTTGACCACCTGCTCCGTCATACAAACAAACTGTTATATTCAGACCAAGCGGATCCGTATATAAAATCGGATCACCCAAAGAATAAGAATAAACATTCCACCCAGCTACTAATCCAATCGGATCTTCACTTATGAACCTCCCGATTCCAGGGTCGTAGTAACGAGCCCGATAGTAGTACAGGCCTGACCGGTCCTGTTCACGACCAGTGTACTGATATGGGTTGGTATTTGAGCCCAACGCCTGGGTGCCACCGTAGGGACCGTAGTCGTAACGCTACACCACATTCCCGTCCGCACCGGTGAGCATCCGGGTGCTGTTCAACGCATCCGTCAGCAAGTAGTTCCGGTTCGTCACCTCACCCCGTGCGTAGCTCTGATCGATGCCCAGAGCGGTCAGGATCGGCGTCGCTATGGTGCCCGCCTTTTCTTGGACCGCATTCTAGCCGCCATACAGAATTCGGTCGTCTGGCCGCCCTCGCTCTGGCTGTATCGCCGACTCAGAGCGTCGTAACCGTAGGTGGCGAATGAATAAAAACCCGCGAAGGGGCTTTGTCTAAGCCGTCATCGACCTATTGTTTCCCGGCCCTCGATACTTCATGGAGGCACGCGCGCCTCCGGCGGAGAAAAAGGATAGACGCGGCGACGAGCAAATAGAAGGTCGCCGTCAGGGCCCGTCCAGCGGGCGCGACAGTGAACGCGATGTCGCTGTCGCTCGTGAAGAAAGGGCCATCCAGCCAGGACGCCAACGGAAGATAGTAGAGCTGGTGCAGCGCCAGCCATAGCAGACCGTGAGACCAATGCTCAGAAGCCCACGATAGCCCCCAGGGCAGGCCGAGCCATGCAAGCAATCCGGTTCCCCAGAAGCTGAGCGACAGCGACATACGCATTACTTACCCCCCTTATTTTGCTGTCGCATGTATTCTGCGCGAAGCGCATCCGCGAAATCCTGACAGTTTTGTCCAACTAGGCAATAGCTCTTATTTGTCCAGCCCCTGCTCACCTTCTCTACAACCTTGCGCATTGTGGCATCGTCGTATGTGGGACCGAAGAAAGTGTACTGGTCGCGATTATGGCCCGCGTCGCTTCGCACTTGGCCTTGCTCGCCGCAGAGCTGGAATCCGTTCCCCTTGCCGTCGCCGCTGAAGAAGCCCACATTCTCGCTCTTGTTATCGTCAAACCATAGTTGCTCATGCGCACGCTCGACGTTGGAACTGCCGCTAGGTGCCTTACCCGGCTCGAACTTCTTTTGACCGTCACCCAGTGGCCTGAAACCAAAGCGCGCCAGACCAAAAGGATCGAAATAGTTGATGGGATTGCCGCCCACATAGGCATACATATTCAATCCCCCACGCAATCCAATCGGGTCTTCGCTGATGAACCGCCCCATTCCCGGGTGATAGTAGCGCGCCCGGTAGTAGTACAGCCCAGACAGATCCTGCTCACGGCCGGTGTACTGATACGGGTTGTTGCTTGATCCAAGGGCTTGGGTGCCGCCATATGGATCATAGTCGTAACGCTGCACCACATTCCCGTCGGCATTGGTCAGCATGCGGGTACTGTTCAACGCATCGGTCAGGAAGTAGTTCCGGTTCGTCGTTCCGCCTCGCGCATATCGCTGATCGATGCCCAGACCGGTCAGGATCGGCGTCGCGGTGGTGCCCATCTTCTCCTGCACCGCGTTTTGACCGTCGTACAGATACTCGATCGTCTGGCCGCCCTCGCTGCGGCTGTATCGCCGGCCCAGAGCATCGTAACTGTAGGTGGCGATCGAAGTGCCGCCTTGTTCGATCGCTACCAGCTGGTTGCGGGCGTTCCACCGGTAGGTGCGGCTGCCGTCCGAAGCCAGATTGCCGTTCGCGTCGTAGCTGAGCGACTGCCCGTTGTACTTTGTCTGCCGGTTGTTGTCGTCGAACGCGTTGTTCGCATGTGCGGGCGGCAGGGCCTGTTGCGCCAGACTGCCGGTCTGCGCCACGCGTTGGCCGGCCTGATCATAGGCATAGCCCAAGCTGCCCAGGGCGCTTCCATCGGGCGCCTGCCAGGCCAGGCCGGTCAACTGGCTTCCTGCGTCGTAAGCGTAACCAGCCTGGATGTTGTTGGGTAGCTGAGTCCGGATCAAGCGACCGATGTCGTCGTAGTCGAACTCGACGACGTCGGCGCCTTGCAGGATCCGGGTCAGGCGATTGCCGGCGTCGTAGCGGTACTCCACTTGCGCCTGCCCCTCTACCGTCATCGCCGTCCGACGACCGATCGCATCGTAGGCATAAGTGATAGTGCCTTGCGGACTGATGGCCGCGACCACGCGATCGAAGTCGTCGTACTGCCAACCCAACGTTCCAGCGCTGCTATCCACCAGACTCAGCAATCGCCCCGCAGCGTCGTAAGCCGCGGTAACCGTTCCGCCGTCGGGATAGGTGATGCGTGTCTGTCGCCCCAGAAGATCATAGGTGTAACCGGTCTGTTGACCGGCTCGGTCGGTGTAACGGGTGATCCGGTTCATCACGTCGTAGCTCCAGCTCTCCTGCTGGCCCAAGCTGTCGGTACGCTTGATCAGACGATCGCGTACGTCGTACTCGTTGGTGATACCGGTCCCGTTCGGCAACAGCACCGCGGCAACGTTGCCATTGGCGTCATAACCGATTTCCGTGGTGCTGCCATCTGGGGCAATGGACTGGATCAACCGGCCCTGTGCGTCGTATTCGCGCCGACTCAGGTGGCCTTGCATGTCCTCGACGGCGATCACCCGGCCTAGCCCGTCATGGCGGAAGTAGACCCGTCGTCCCAACGGATCCTCAATGGTGGTCAGATCGCTGCCGAAGTACTGCATCTGCGTGCTTTGCAGCAACGCATCGGTCGCGACGATGGTCTGGCCGGCGCTGTTGCAGATGAACTGCGTGGACTTGCCCAGCGGATCAGTCAGGCGGCTCAGGCAACCCTGGGTGTAATCCAGATGCGTGGTCCGGTTCAGTGGATCGGTGCTCCAGGCCATATCTCCCGCGGAGGTGTAGCCCATCCGATTGGACACCGCCTCTGACGTACCCGCCAATGCAGTACTGCGGATCAGTTGTGCCTGGCTGTCGTACTCGTATTCGGTACGACGCCCCAGCGGGTCGATCCGTGCGGTCATCTGGCCCAGGCTGTTGCGTTCGAAGCGGTACTGCTGGGCCAACGGCGTTCCGTAAGCCAGCGTGTCGGAGACGGGATACAGATCGGCGCCAAACACCACGCGCCGCTGGCTGCCATCCGGGTGGGTCACGAGTACGCCCGTGCTGTCTCCATCCACATGGTCGTAATCGATGGTGTACACCGCGCCATCGGCCAAGGTCTGCTTGATGACCCGGCCTGTCGTGGTCGTGACGGTGCCGTTGAGGGCCTGCTCGTACTCGTTCAGCAGCACCCGGTTGCCGCGTTGGTCATACAGCGCCGACAACCGATGTTGCAGAGTGCTGCCACTGCCCCAGCTCTGGTACTCGTAGCGGCGGGTGGTGGTGTCCGGGTAGGTCACCTTCGCCAATAAACCCTGTGCGTTGTATTCATAGCGCCAGGTCGTGCCCAGCGGGTCGTTGGCCGAAACGATGCGGTTCTGAGTGTCGTAATTCAGGTCGAGGTAACGGCCATTCGGTGACACGATCCGGCTGATCCGGCCGGCGTCGTAGACGTACTCGGTCTTGTTGCCGTAGCGGTCCTGGCTCAACAGGATACGGTTCGGGCTGTGTGCCTCGAACACCATCTGTGACCCATCGCGCAGCGTCAGTCGATACTTGTAACTGTTACTGCTCTCTGAGGCCAGGGTGGCACCAAACATGCCGTGCTTGCCGTCAGAGAGCCACGTGCCGTAGGCGCCAGAGCCGGAGGTCTGCTTGAACACCAGCGGTGAGCCGTTGGGCAGCACCAGTTGCAGTTCGCTGTAGTCCGAACTCTTCATGCTGAGGCGATAGGCGAAGCCTGCGGCGGTGCCATAGCCGAACTCGCGCTTGACCTTGTCGCTGGGACGGTAGTTGCGCCCCAACACGATCGGCACGACATCGTCGATCGCGATGTCGGTCTCCTGGTAGGAGAAGCGGCCCGTCCTCAGGTCGATTGGATCGCCGGCCGTGGCGTTGCCGCCGGTGCCGGCATTGCACTCGCCGCATTCCTGCGGGTCCGGCGGCATGCCTTCCTCCGGCGCCGGATCACTCGGGCTCACCGACGCACCAAACGTCACCACCTCGTGCAGCGCAACCCCATCCTCGGGCACGAATTGGGTCTCGGCATCATTGACTCGTCCCTGTCCATACACGCGCCAGCCTTCCATCGCGTCGTAGAGCCAGAAGTCCCCGGCAGTGCCTGCCGGGTAGTGGTCATAGTTCGGGTAATACACCCGCGCGCCGCGACCGGCTTCCGGCGTCAGCCCCTGCAGCACCGCGCCACCCGGCTGCAGCGTGAAGTACATCGGGAAATTGGTCGGCAGCGGATACGGCGAGCGATTGACCGGGGTCGGCACGATCGCGATCTCGGTGACGATCTTGCCCTTGTGGTCGCGGATCACCGTTCCCGCGGGCAGGTGCAGTTCCATGCCGGGCAGGTCCGGGTGGGTCAGCACCATGTCGTGCAGCGTCGGCGAAGGAATCGTGATCTTGTCGCGTCCGGCAATCCGCGGCAGGTACATCGTGAACGGCACCTGGGTCAGCGTGTTCGCCACCACATCCACGCCGACCACGAACTGGCCGTACTCCACGCCGGACGCATTGGCCGTGGTGCCATCCACATACACCCGCTGACGGCCGGAGGGCACGTCGTAAAGCCAGAACCGCCCCTCTGCGTTGGTACGGGCAAGCCGTGCACCGATGCTGACCGCCACACCCGCTACCGGCTGTCCATCGGCACGCAGGACACTGCCGGTCAGCGTGGTCAGTTTCCACGCCTCGAACAATTGCGGCATGAAACCCAGGTACATCTGCTCGGGCTGCCGTCCAGGCACGCGCCAGTTTTCTCCGAGGCTATCCTGCCCCGGCGTCCACCGACCCTCCTGCATGCGGCTCTGACGATCGCACAGTTGCGGACGGCTGAACCGGCCATCGCAGTAATCGGTTGAGGTCGGCGTACGGGAGGCCGTACTCGTGTCCGTATCAGCGGCTACGCCCTGTGGCGATCCGGCATCGGATGACAACGCGGCGGTACGGAAATCCAGTACCAGCAGCGGTAGACGCGCCCCTGACTGGGTGTGCAGACCGTCCACCATCAAGGTATAGGGCGTATCCGGAAACAGTTCCTGGCGAGGGTTGATGAAGGCCAACCGGCCATGCTCGGCAGCCACCACGCGTATCGCCGTGCTGCCGCCGGGGCCGAACAAGGTCACCGTGGAGGCGTTCAGATCCCCAGAGCGGATCCGCTCGCTGAAGCGCAACGCCAGACGGGCATCAATGGCGACTTCCTTGGCACCGGCCTGCGGCAGCGAGGCGACAAGTCCAGGTGCGTCCGCGGACTGAACGTTGGCATCGGCAGGGCTGACAGTCACATCCTGGTTCAGTGGGTCGAAGAGAAGATCGGTGCGGCCATTTCCACTTGCCTGTCCCTCCACGCCACGACCGAACAGGCGCACCCGACCATCGGCCTGCAACTCGGCCTGATGTCCTTTCGGCAAACCGGGCTTGCCTGCCAGTGCACTCCATTGATCGGTATCGGGATCCCATAGTTCATACGTCGCTCCTTCGCTCTGTCCACCTGCGAACAACACCCGGCCGTCGGTCAGAACGGTGGTCGTATGCCCCGCTCGCGGCGAAAGCGGCAGCGAGTCAACCGGCTCCACAACCTGCAAGTCCGGATCGAACCACAGCCCACCGGATTGCAACCTGCCCTGGCTGTCACGTCCGCCCCAGATCAGCACCCGACCGCTGGGCAGTTGAGTCAGGCTGGCGTTGCGACGCTGCGTCGGCAGGCTCCAGCTGCGCGCAGGACGATTGCGGGAAACGGCTTGCAATTCCAGACCATTGGATGACAGGACCAGCGAACGCTGGTCGTCCAGGCGCAGGCGCTGCTCCACTCCGGTCATCTCGTCAGAGCGCGCATTTGAGTCTTTGGAAGCCGTCGCAGCCGGCATGTCAGGGCTGACCTGTCCCGCGGGTTGCTGTCCGGACGCGCTGGCAGCTGCGATCAGTCCGAGCAGCATCCCGGCCGCGATGGCTCTCCAGCCTGTAAGTTCATTCTTCATGCGCTTGCTCCGTGTCCTTGCGCGAGTTCCTTGACGACTCGATCCAGTTTCCAACCGCTACTTCACCGTCAGTGTTGCACTGAGTGTTGCCCCGTCGAATGGGTCCACCAACACGTGATATGTGCCGGTGGTCGGTAGGTTGGTCAGATTGAAAGTCGTATTGCTGTCAGTCGTCGTACCGCTCAGATATTTCCCATCGGGACGATACACGTCGTACTTGGAAACGCGACCGGATGGCATGGAACTCTGGTTTTCCACCTGCAACGTCACACTGCCCCCTGCCGTGGCATCGAACGCGTACCAACCATTCTGCCCTCGCCGCGGCAGCGATACGGTCAATGGCGCATTGCGTTCCAGCGTCGCCTCCACGTCCGTGGACAATGTCGCCTTGAACTGCATGGTCTGCGTCGCTCCCGGCGACACCTCCATGTAATACGCCCCCGTATCAGGCATCGTCAGGTTGTGCTCGAAGGCGCCAGTGGATGTACGGAAGCTCACACCGAGCAAGCCGGCTCCACTCGAACGCCTGACCACAATGGTGAGGTCTCCGCCATCTGACATCACCAGATCACTGAGACCCAAGCCCAGTCGCTGACCTGCTGTGGCTTGGAAATCCAGGTACACATTCTGCCCAGACACAGTAGTCGTATAGGCCGCGGCCTCTTTTTCATCACCGATGATTCCCCTGATCCCCGACGCAAGCAATACCTGACCGCTCAGCGTCTCGCCGTAACCTGGATCGATGAACACCTGATATTCACCGGCCATCGGCAAGCTCGCAAAATTAAAGACCAGGTTGCTGCCACTGGCGCTGGAACTTTGGAGCTGTGTGCCGTCGGGCTTGTACACGGCGTAGTACACCGTCCGGCCCGATGGCACTGTGGCCTGCCCGGCCATCTGCAACGCCAGCGTTTCACCCGTTTCAGCGGTGAAGGTCAAGCGCGCATTTTGACCGCGACGACCCAGCGACAGCACCAACGGCACGTCACGCTGCAGGACTTGGCTCCTATCGAGCGACAAGGTGGCCTTGAACTGCATCGTCTGCGTGGCGCTCTGTGGCGTGATCACCACGCTGTAGATCCCGGTCTCAGCCGGCGACAGGTTCAAACCGCAGCCACTATTGGATTGGAAACAGGTCGCACTGGTCAGACTGACTCCACTGGGGCGGTAGACAGTCACGTTGACGTAGGTGCCGGTGATGACCGTCAGATCGCTAATCCCCAGACCCAACCGCTGGCCAGCCTCAACCGGGAAGGTCAGATACACCGGCTGGCCAGGTAAAGTAGTGGAAAATTCACCAATACCTCCATCTACTTCGGTGTCACCTATCGTTCCGGTGGCCAATGTCACCTGCATGCCGGACGTCGCCCCATTACCCGGATCGACAAACACTTGGTACTCACCAGCAGCCGGTAAGTTGGGAAGGTTTAGCGTCGTGTAGTTACCGGTGTTCGTGCTGGCCAGTTGGCTTCCATCCGGCTTGTATACGGTGTAGTACACCGTCTGACCGGTAGGCACAGTAGCCTGCCCAGCCGTCTGCAATGCCAGCGTTTCACCGGCTTCGGCACTGAAGGTCAGGCGCGCATTCTGACCACGACGATCAAGTGACAGTACCAACGGCACGTCACGCTGCAGGACTTGGCGCTTATCCGACGACAAGGTGGCCTTGAACTGCATTGTTTGCGTGGCGCTCTGCGGCGTCACCACCACGCTGTAGGTCCCGGTCTCGGCGGGCGACAGGTTCAAGCCGCAGCCACCGGTGGATTGGGAACAGTTCGTATTGGTCAGGCTGGCCCCGTTCGGGCGGTACACGGCCACATTGACGAAGGTGCCGGTGGTCAGTGTTAGATCACTCAGGCCCAACCCCAACCGCTGACCTGCCTCAGCCGGGAAGGTCAGGTAGACCGGTTGACCAGGCAAGGTGGTGGAAAAATCACCAATACCACCATCCACTTCCGTACCACCTGTCGTCCCGGTTGCCAGCGTCAATTGCGTGCCGAGCGTCGCGCCGTAATCCGGATCGACGAAGACTTGGTACTCACCGGCAACCGGCAGATTGGGCAAGTTCAACGTGATGTAGTTGATCGCATTAGTACTGGCCAGCTGGCTCCCATCCGGTTTGAACACGGTGTAGTACACGGTCCGCCCCGACGGCACCGTAGCCTGCCCAGCCATCTGCAACGCCAGCGTTTCACCGGCTTCGGCGGTGAAAGTGAGACGCGCATTCTGGCCTCGACGATCCAACACCAGTTCCAACGGCGTATCCCGCGACAACACCGCTCGCCTATCCAACGACAACGCAACCTTGAACTGCATCGCCTGCGCGGCATTCTGCGGTGTGATCACCACACTGTAGGTCCCGGTCTCGGCCGGCGACAGGTTCAAACCACAGCCACCATTGGATTGGAAACAAGTCGCACTGATCAGGCTCGCTCCGCTGGGGCGGTAGACAGTCACGTTGACGTAGGTAGCGGTCGTGACCGTCAGATCGCTGATACCCAGACCCAGCCGTTGACCGGCCTCGGCCTGGAAGTCCAGGTATACGTTCTGTCCTGATACGGTAGTTGTGTAAGTAGCGGGCTCTATCTCCTCGCCAATGCTTCCTCTGACCGCCGATGCCAGCAACACCTGACCACTCAGCGTTTCCCCGTGATTCGGATCGACGAACAACTGATATTCGCCAGCCATCGGCAGATTCGGGAGATTGAAGGTCAGGTTGCTGCCGCTGGTGCTGGTACTGGTGTGTTGCGTACCGTCTGGACGGAACAGGGTGTAGTACACGGTCCGCCCCGACGGCACCGTAGCCTGCCCAGCCATCTGCAACGCCAGCGTTTCACCGGCTTCGGCGGTGAAAGTGAGACGCGCATTCTGGCCTCGACGATCCAATATCAGTTCCGACGGCGCATCCCGCGACAACACCGCACGCTTATCCAACGACAAGGTGGCCTTGAACTGCATCGTCTGCGTCGCACTCTGTGGCGTGATCACCACGCTGTAGATCCCGGTCTCGGCCGGTGACAGGTTCAAACCACAGCCGCTATTGGATTGCAAACAAGCCGTACTGATCAAGCTGGACCCACTCGGACGGTAGACAGTCACGTTGGCGTAGGTACCGGTCGTGACCGTTAGATCGCTAATCCCCAGGCCCAACCGCTGGCCGGCCTCAGCCGGGAAGGTCAGGTAGACCGGCTGGCCAGGCAAAGTGGTGGAAAAATCACCGCTATCACCGTCTACCTCCGTGCCGCTCGTGGTTCCAGTCGCCAACGTCAACTGCATACCGAGCGTAGCCCCATTACCCGGATCGACAAACACTTGGTACTCACCAGCAGCCGGTAAGTTGGGAAGGTTTAGCGTCGTGTAGTTACCGGTGTTCGTGCTGGCCAGTTGGCTGCCATCCGGTTTGTATACGGTGTAGTACACCGTCTGACCCGTGGGTACAGTGGCCTGACCGGCCATCTGCAATGCCAGCGTTTCACCGGCTTCGGCACTGAAGGTCAGGCGCGCATTCTGACCACGTCGATCCAGCAACAACGCCAACGGCACGTCACGCTGCAGGACTTGGCGCTTATCCGACGACAAGGTGGCCTTGAACTGCATCGTCTGCGTCGCACTCTGTGGCGTCACCACCACGCTGTAGGTCCCGGTCTCGGCGGGCGACAGGTTCAAGCCGCAGCCCCCATTGGATTGGAAACAGTTCGTATCGGTCAGGCTGGCCCCATTCGGGCGGTAGACGGCCACATTGACGAAGGTACCAGTGGTCAGCGTTAGATCACTCAGGCCCAACCCCAACCGCTGACCTGCCTTAGCCGGAAAGGTCAGGTAGACCGGTTGACCAGGCAAGGTGGTGGAAAAATCACCGATAACGCCATCCACCTCTGTGCCGCCCACGGTTCCAGTCGCCAACGTCAGTTGCATACCGAGCGTCGCGCCATAATCCGGATCAACAAAAACTTGGTACTCACCAGTGCTAGGCAGGTTGGGCAAGTTCAACGTGATGTAGTTGATCGCATTAGTACTGGCCAGCTGGCTCCCATCCGGTTTGAACACGGTGTAGTACACGGTCCGCCCCGACGGTACCGTTGCCTGCCCAGCCATCTGCAATGCCAATGTCTCGCCGGCTTCGGCAGTGAAAGTGAGACGCGCATTCTGGCCCCGACGATCCAACAACAGTTCCAACGGCGTATCGCGTGACAAGGCTCCACGTTTGTCCAGCGACAAGGTGGCCTTGAACTGCATCGTCTGCGTGGCGCTCTGCGGCGTGACCACCACGCTGTAAATTCCGGTATCAGCGGGCGACAGGTTCAAACCGCAGCCACCGTTGGATTGGGAGCAGGTCGTACTGATCAGGCTGGCTCCGCTGGGACGGTAGACAGTCACATTGACGTAGGTACCCGTCGATACCGTCAGATCGCTGAGGCCTAAGCCCAGCCGTTGACCGGCCTCGGCCTGGAAATCCAGGTACACGCTCTGCCCAGACACGGTAGTCGCATAGGCATTGGCTTCTTCTCCATCGCCGATGCCTCCCCTGACACCCGACGCCAGCAGTATCTGAGCACTCAGCGTTTCCCCGTAATTCGGATCGACGAACAACTGATATTCGCCAGCCATCGGCAGATTCGGGAGATTGAAGGTCAGGTTGCTGCCGCTGGTGCTGGTACTGGTGTGTTGCGTACCGTCTGGACGGAACAGGGTGTAGTACACGGTTCGTCCCGACGGTACCGTGGTCTGCCCAGCCATCTGCAACGCCAGCGTTTCACCGGCTTCGGCAGTGAAGGTGAGACGCGCGTTCTGGCCGCGACGATCCAACACCAGTTCCAGCGGAGTATCGTGCGACAAGACCGCACGCTTATCCAACGACATGGTGGCCTTGAACTGCATCGTCTGCGTGGCGCTCTGCGGCGTCACCACCACGCTGTAGGTCCCGGTCTCGGCCGGCGACAGGTTCAAACTACAGCCCCCATTGGATTGGGAACAGGTCGTACTGGTCAGACTAGCCCCGTTCGGTCGGTAGACCGCCACGTTGACGTAGCTGCCCGTCGATACCGTCAGATCGCTGATACCCAGACCCAGGCGTTGACCGGCCTCAGCAAAGAAAATGAAACACTTCCGCTGGGCCGGAACTCCTGTTGCCGACACCAAAGAATCCCCGTCCAGCGCTACCGGCCGGCTCCGCTCGATCGCCATCTTCCAACTGGCCGGACCTTGCACCGGCTTGAGCAATATCAGGTAGGTACCCGAGGCGCTCAGTCGCGGCAGCAGGATGGTCGGGTTGGAAGGCGTGACCGATCCGCTGGCCAGCAGACGATTGTCCAAGCCGTACAAGTTGTAGGTGATGCTGGTCACGCTGATGTCACTGAACTGCGCGCCCAGGTATTCGCCTGCCACCGCGTCGAACAGCACCGCCACCTGTTCGCCGGTAGCCGCTACCGAGAATTCCGTGGCCGCCGAATCCGGCAACACTCGCGCGCTCTGCGTGATGCTCGATGCGCCCACGCCGCTAGGTACCACCACCACGTCCTCGGCGCTGAGCGCAATGCCGTAAGGCGTAGTGATCGATACCTTGCCGCTGGCGGCGTTGGCCGGCACCATGAAATTCACTTCGCTGTTGCTGGCGACACCGATCTGAGCCGAACGCATCCCCAGATGCACGGTGGTCTGGCCCGGCACGGTATTCAACGATTCACCAGTAGCGGTAATCATCGTTCCGGTAGTCGCAACCAGTGGCGATACCGAATGGATCACCGGCAGCTGCGAGACTTCATCCACGATGAAATCCGCGCTGCTGGAAACCATCTGCCCACCAACCGTGATCGAGATCGGCCCGGTGCTGGCTCCGACCGGAACGCTGGTCATCAACTCGTTGCCGCCCGCCGCCGACACCGTTGCGGGCACACCGTTGAAGCGCACCAGATTGTCCGCGGCAACCGGACTGAAACCATGTCCCTGCAGCCTCACCGGAATACCGGGCGTGCCGCGATCGGGATTGAATCCGAACAGAGCGAGTTCCCCAGGCGCAAAACGCTCCACCTGGGTCAGATTGCCCATGACATCGTAGGCGTAGCGCGCCGATTCGCCGGCGTCGTTGCTTACCGCCACCAGACGCCCGTTGGCGTCATAGACGTAGCTGGTCGCGTAGGCCCAGGTCGCCAGCACCATGCCACCGAGCAATGCCAACAACGCAGCGCTTCTACTGCGTCGGCGCGTCCTTGCATTGTCCCCTGCAGCATGTGCATGCCGGGCAGATCGGGCCTTCCACCACTCGAATAATTCCATTTCGGCTCACTCCTGAGCTTGCGGCCATGCTGGCCGCTCCTGTGCTTTTTGGCGCCATCGTGGCGCACCCCAGCGCATTCATTTATCCTGCGCCCGGTGACAAGTCAAGTCAGACAGGGACCATGTCAGCGGGATACAGGAAGATCATCGCGGTGGCTGCGGCCGTCATCACCGCGATCTGCGCAATGCAAGGATGCGTGCCAACATCCACGTCCCATCGTGCCCAGGAGCAGCTCGCCAGGACCGGCGCGCGTCTTTTCCACGACGTGCGCCTGAGCGCGGACGGCAAGGTCAGTTGCGCCAGCTGTCACCTGCCCGCACAGGCGTTCACTGATGGGAAGCCGGTTTCGGTCGGCGCATTCGACCGCCCAGGCACGCGCAATGCACCCAGCTTGCTGGACCTCGACGCAGGCCGACCATTGTTCTGGGATGGACGCGAACACGATCTGTCCGCCGCGGTGCTGCAACCATTCGCCAATCCACGCGAAATGGGCCACGAGAACATGCAGGCGGTACTGCAGCGGATCTCCGAATTGCCTGAGTATCGCAAGGCGCTACGCACCGACGACGATCTTCTCCAAGCTGATGTCGCCACGGCTCTGATGGCTTATCTGCGGTCGCTGGATACCGGCAATACATTGTTCGAACGTGCGCGCAAGGCAGGCGATCTTTCCCTGCTGGGCCACGACGCCGAGGCAGGTCTGCACCTGTTTCAAGGCAAGGCGCAGTGCGTGTCCTGCCATGTCATCACCGAGGCCGGCTCGCCACTGACCGACGGCAACTATCACCACACCGGCATCGGTTTCGATCGGATCGCGGGCAATATCGCTCCGCTGTTGACGCGCATCGATGCCGCCCGGAGTTCCGGCATGCCGTTGGGCAGGTTGGTGCTGACCGATCTGGACATCGCCGAACTGGGGCGCTTCGCCGTCACCGGCAAGCCACAAGATCTAGGCGCATTCCGTACCCCTACGCTCCGCAATGTGGCCAATACCGCGCCCTATATGCACGACGGCAGCATCGCCACGCTGGAGGCCGCTATCGAGCACGAGCTGTACTACCGCGGGTTGATCCAGGGCAAGCCGATCAAACTTACTGTGGAGGAACAACGCCAGCTCGTGGCGTTCCTGCACACGCTCAGCATCGAGTGAAACGCAATGAGGCGCGCTCGTTCTGCGCGCCTTTGCCACTGCGGGCTCAACTCGCCGTCGGATCCTCACTCGGGAAGATTTCCAGCTCCTGATGCCCGGCCAGTTTCCCATTCAAAGTGACTTCGATCAGGTAACGCCCGGTCCCCCATGCCGGTGCTGGCTGAAAGCGCACGCTGTGGGAGGATGTCGTGGAAGCATCCAAGCGGACGTCCTGGGTACCCACCACGCTGCCATTGGTCAGCGCGATCAGCTTGACTGACAGGTTCGCGCCATCCGCCTTGCCGGCGGTGTGGATCGTCACTTCGATGCCGTCCTTCGGATACGCCGGCCGCATCGTCGCGTCCTTCGCCGCATCGGCAACACCGGCTTGGATTTCAGTGATTTCCAGCGCTTTGACCTGCGTTGCCGGCACGGCTTCCGCTGTGCCGGCCTTCGATGCATCGGGCTTGCAGCCCACTAGCGCTGCCATCCCGAGACATAGCGCCATTGCCACCGTTGGTGTCCGAACCGATCCCATGCTGCGTTCCTTTCGCTGAAGTGGCCATGCCACGGGAGGCCACATCCTATCGCAGCGGGAACGAGCTGTAGCCGGCCATCTGATGCAAGGTCTCAGTTGTGGTTGATGATGAACTTCCCCGTCTCGCGAAACTATCAACGAACGTGACGCGGAGGCTGCTATCGCCTCCGCTTGAGAACACAGTTGCTACGAGAATCCAGACCCGGGCCGAACACGCGCTGCGTTACTTGCCCTCGCCGATCTCCGGGAACAACACGTCGGTGAAGCCGAAGGTGGAGAAGTCGCGGATCCGCGATGGATACAGGATGCCGTCGAGGTGGTCGAGCTCGTGCTGCACCACGCGCGCATGGAAACCTTCGGCGACCCGCTCCAGGCGGCGCCCTTCCACGTCCCAGCCGCTGTAGCGGATGCGGCGGAAGCGTGGGATCACCGCACGCAGGCCGGGAATCGACAGGCAGCCTTCCCAGCCGTCTTCCAGTTCGTCCGACAAAGGTTCGATGCTCGGGTTGAACAGCGCCGTGCGCGGCACCGGCGGCGCGTCCGGATAGCGTTCGCTGGCTTCGAAGCCGAACACGATCACGCGTCGGGAAAGTGCGATCTGCGGGGCGGCCAGGCCGACACCGCCGGCAAGATCCATGGTCTCGAACATGTCTGCCGCGAGGTCGCGCAGTTCGCCGCTGCCGAAGCCTTCGACCGGATCGGCTACGCGCAGCAGCACGGGTTCGCCCATCCTCACGATGTCACGGATCATGCTCGACCTCCGGGCAGTACGGGTTTGCCCAAGCTTGCTCGGCGGGACTGCAGCAGGCAAGTCCGATTGGCTCCTATGGCCTTTGTAGAGCCGAGCTTGTTCGGCTCTATGTCATTCAATATCCGTTCGCGTACGGCGAAGCCAGCACCTTGGGCTCGCGGCCCAGCGCTGCGCCCAGCCGGTCGAGCACGAAGCGCAGGTAGATGTTGGCGTTGAACTGCTGGTAGTCACGCGCGTTGTTGAGCGTCATCCGGCCACCCAGGAACAGCTGTGGCGCCACCTGCCATTCGGCCGCACCGGCGAGGTTGTAGGACACGCCGGTCTTGCTCGCGCCGGCGTAGACGGGGTCGGTGTAGACCGAGGACAAGCCCAGCAGCGCAGCGATCGAGGCCGCGTCGTAGGCGGCCTGCTGCATCGTCGCACTGGTCGGGAAGTACAGGCTGTCGTCGGTGCGGAAATGCTGCACGCCGACACTGGCGTCGACCTCCCAGTTGACCTTCTGGCTTGCCGAGCGACCGCTCCAATGCACCGGGAAGCCGACGTCGAAATACTGCTGCGGGCTGAAATACCCGCCCTGCCCGTAGGTGAACCCGGCCAGGTTCCTGGCGTAGCGCAGGGTGGTCAGGTTGAGGCCGGCGGTGAGCGACTGGTTGCCGGTTTCCAGGGCGTGCACGTACACGCCGAGATCGGCCTGTGCATAGTTGTTGTCCTGCACGTTGTGGCCGACCAGGCGCGCCGCGGCGAGGTTGACGTAACCGCCGAGCAGGCCGTTGTCCAACGTCGTCGAGATGCGTGCGCCGTTGCTGGTGACGCCACCCCAGGTCAATCCGTTGCGGCTGTCCTCGGCACCGGCGAAGGAAAGCACGCTGTCGGTCACCGCGCGCCGGTACAGCTGCGCGTCGTAGCTCAGGTGATCGCCCAGCTCGCCCTTGTAGCCCACTCCGCCGACCACGCGCTGCTCGGGGAAACCCAGCGGCGTGCTGCCGATATCCGCGCGCAGGCCGCCGTTGCGATAGCTGACCGACAGGCCGAGGCCGCTGGCATCCTGGCCGAGCCGGCGCGACGCCGAGCCGGCGGCCGCCATCGAATACAGCGTGCTGGACAACTCGGTGGCGGTCAGCTTGGCCGCCGCGGTGCTGGCAGCCAATGACTTCAACGAGGCCAGGTCGGCCGCGCTCAGGTCCTCGAGCATCGCGCTGTTGCCGAGGATCGCCGTGGCGATCTCCGAGATCGTCGTGGTCGAGGCGTTGATGCTCAGCAGGTAGGCGAACAGCGGTTGCTCGTAGATCGCCGTGCGGGTGTCGGCATCGTTGCCGTAGGTGGTGTACAGCTCGCTGTACAGGCCGGTACTGACCGCGTACTTGTAGAACAGCGTCTCCGCGGCGGTGGTATCGCCCTGGGTGAGCAGCAACTGGTACAGGCTGCTGGTCACGTAGTCGTCGACGGTGCTCTTGTCGGCAGCGAGTGCATCGTTCAACGCGGCCGACGGGCCGGCGCCGAAGCGGCTGGCGGTGGCGTAGTCGGTGCTGACGTTGCCGGCATCGACCAGGGTCGGGGTGACGTCCACACCGAACTTGCCCTCGCCGACCGTGAACTCGCCGTGCAGCGGGGTCTGGATCTCGTCGAGCTTGCCCAGGCCGGATTCGCCATCGCGGCTGCGGAAGTTGGCGGCCGCAGACAGCTCATTGCTGTTGTCGGCCTGCACTTCGCGCAGTTCGTCCAGCACCGTGTTGCCCGAGGCGCGTGTCGGCAGCGGTTGTGCTGCGGCCGCACGCATCGGCAGCGATGTCGTTCCGGCAGCATAGGCTGGCGCCGCGACGATGGCACTGCGTTGGCCGGGAACCGGCAACGCGGCCAACGGTGACGCCACCGATGAAGCACTGACCGGCGGCGGCAGGCCGTCATCGCCGGCTGCATACACCGGTGCCTGTGGTGCGACGGCAACGCCGGCGCCTGGCAGCGGATAAGCCGCGGCCGATTGCGTATCGGACAGCACTGCGCGGGTGTTGCGCATCGGCCCGGTCATGCCGGCGAACGGGTTGAATGGCCGGCTGGCGGATGCGTAGGCGGCACTGCCGCGCGCACCCGGGAAACCGTTGTCGAGCTGCCCTGCCTGACGCTGCTGCGCCGCCAGCGCGGCCTTGAAGTACTGTTCGGCCTTGCGCTTCTTGCCGGCGCTTCGATAGACGCGGCCTGCGGCGGCGAGCACGTCGGGCGAATCCGGTGCCTGCGCCAGCGCACGCTGCAGGTAGACCTCGGCGCTGTCCAGGTCGGACTGCGCGGCGGCGCTGTTGGCCGCGGCAACCAGCGTGTCCAGATCATTGGGATGCGATTGCAGGATCTGCTGGTAGATCACCAACGCCTGGCGCTGGTCGCCCGCCGAGGTGTACAGCCGCGCGAGCGCGGCCAGTGCCTCGCGATCCTGCGGCTGCTCGGCCAGGATCGGCGCAAGCGCATCGTAGGCGGCTTCCAGATTGCCGAGTTCGCGCAGGGCATCGACCTGGCGCAACGCGTAGCCGGTGCGCAGTGCTCGATAACGACGCAGCTGTTCCGGGGTCATGGTCAGGCCCTGCAGCTGACGCAATACCGCCGACAGCTCGGCGTCCTGATGCGCGCGCAGCAGCACGCCGGCGTATTGCAGGCGCTCCTCGGTGCCGACGTTGGGGCCGGCGACCAGGCGCTGCGCCAGCACCAGCGCACGCTGCGGGTTGCCGGCGTCGGCCCAGGCGCCGGCCAGCGAGGCCAGCAGCTGCGGCTGGTTGGCCTGGTCACCGAGCGCGGTCTCGGTGCGCGCCAGCAGCGCCTGTGCCTCCGCGGACTGTCCCTGCGATTGCAGCACCTTGGCCTGGCGTGCCTGCAGTTCGAGCCAGGCGATGTTGCGCAGTTGGTTGATCTCCGGCGTGCGCTGGGCCTGCGGGATGCGCTCGAGACTGGCATAGGCGGTGGCCCAGTCGCCGCTCTCCTGCGCCAGCAGCGCATTGGCGTATTGCGCCTCGGGCATGTCGCCATGCACGGCGATCAAGCCATCCATCACGCTGCGTGCCTGATCGGGACGGCCGAGTTGCTGGTACAGCCGGGCCAGGTCCAGACGCACCCACGGATCGCCCGGGCGCTCGACCATGGCGTTTTCCAGCTCGGTCTGCGCGGTCACGGCATCGCCGGCCTCCATGGCCTGGCGCGCGCGGGCACGCTGGACGTTCGAACGCAGCATCGCCTCGCCACCGGATTTCTCGCGCTGCGCGGCGGGCAGGCGGTTGAATAGCTCGGTCGCCTCCTGCACGCGGCCCTGCCGGCTGTACAGACCGACCAGCCCCTGCAATGCGCCGACGTTGTTGGCATCCAGCGCCAGTGCCTTGCGATAACTTTGCTCGGCGGCACCGGCATCGCTCTGCAGGTCGCCGAGTGCGGCGTATGCGGCCGGCTGTTTGGGATCGATCTGCTGGGCCTGCTGCGCCAGCGTGGCGGCCTCACTGGTCGCGCCGCGCTTGCTGGCCGTCGCCGACTGCTGCAGCAATTGCCAGTAGCGCGCCGAGTCGTAGGCGGACTTCCACTTTCCATTTGCGGCCGCCGCCGGACGCAGCAGCTCCTGCGCCTCGGAGAAGCGCTGCTGGCGCAGGCGCACCGAGCCGAGTCCGCCCAGCGCCTCCGGATCACGCGGACGGGCACGCAGCACCTGCATGAAACGCTGTTCGGCGGCGGCCAGGTTGCCGGCGTTGAGTGTGTTGAACGCTTCGCCCAGCAGCACGCCATTCGGGTCGGTGCCGGGCGCGTTGCGCTGCTCGCGCAGCTTGGCGAGCTTGGCGGCCACTTCGGCGTCGTTCGGCATCTCGGCGAGGAAGGCCTGGTACAGCGGCGCATCGGCGCTGCCGGCGCCAAGCCAAAGCAATGCCTGGCGCCAGGCGTTGCGCGCCGGCCCACCGACATCCGCGCGCTGAGCCAGTTCGCGCAGCTGCGCGATGCCTTCGCGGCGGCTCGGTTCGCGGTAGGTCTGCACCTGCGCCAGGGCGAGCGACACCGAGGCGTTGTTCGGATCGGCATCGCGCAGGCGGCGCATGCCGTCGCGCGCCTTTTCCCAACCCTGCGGGGTGCCGGCCAGCGACTGGTAATACTCCAGCGCGAGATTCGGCGGCGGCGTCTTGCCTTCGAAACTCGCCTCGTAGGCGCGCACCGCCTCGACGTAACGACCGGCCGCGGCGGCGCGGCGTGCCGCCGCCAGGTTCACGTTGCCGCTGCTCTGGCCGCCGCCGACCGCGATGCGCAGGCGCTGGGCCTGGGGCGAATTGGGATGGCGCGCTTCGAGCTGCTGCAGGTGCTTGCGCGCGTCGGCCGGGCGGTCCTGCGCGAGATCGATCTGGCCCAGGCCGAGCAGCGCGTCGGGCTGGTTGGGGTCGATGCTCAGCAGCTTCTTCCAGGTATCGGCGGCGAGATCGTCGCGGCCCTGGTCATGCCAGTAGTTGCCCTGGCTCACCAGCCGCTGGGTGGTGTCCTGTGCGTGCGCCGGCGTGGCCAGCAGGCACAGGTCGATCATGCCAGCGAGGTAAAGCAGCTTCAGGTTCTTGCGGAGCATGAGGTCGACCTCCAGGCAGGCAGCAGGCGCCCGTCTGCGGAAAAGCGGAAACGGTTCTCGAGCCAGCCCTGGCCGAACAGGACCAGCACGCGCTCGTAGTAGGGAAGCGCGGCGGCCGCCGGTTGTGCTGCCGCGGGGATTCGGGCGGCTTGCGTCTTCAGCAGTGCGGGCTCGCGCAACGCGCTCAGATAGGGCAGCAGCGCGGCGGAAAATCCGATCGGCGCGGTGCCGATACCGACGCCGCGCGTGGTGTCGATCTTCTCGGCAAAGTTGCCCTGCGCCTTGAGCATCTGCACCGGCCCAGACAGATCCTCCAGCAGCGGCTGACGGCGTGATTCGCCCGGATCCAGCATGCCGGCCCACAGGTAGACGCGGATCGCGTCGTAGCTGCCGAGGTTGCCCTTGGCCGGATCGATGCCAAATGCACGCCCATCCCAACCGGTCCAATCCGGCGCGAAACCCACCGGCGAGGCGTCGCGGATCAGGCGCGCACTGCGCTGGGCGATGCCTGCCCACGGCCCCTTCGGTTCGATCGAGGCGAAATAGCGCAGCAACTGGATCGGCATGTAGCTCGGGTTGAACGTCCAGCGCTTGCCGTCGCCGAAACCTTCCCGGCCCGGCAGCAGCATCGGCCCGAGACCGGGTATGTCGCCAACTTCCTGCGCCTGCACCAGACGCAGCATCTGCCGTCCGGCGCTGACGTAGCCAGGACGATTCCAGAGCCGTCCGGCCTCCAGCAGCGCATAGGCGATCCACAGATCGGAATCGGAAGCGCTGTTGCCATCGAGCACGCGCCAACTGCCGTCACCGGCCCGGCCCCACAGCCACGCCGGCAGGTTCCGGTCCGGCCGGTCGCCGCAGAGGTTGTGGCGGATCCAGCCGAGCACGCGCTCGAACAGCGCCTGGTCGTTGTTGACCAGGGCGAAGAACAGCGCATACGACTGGCCCTCGGAGGTGGAGCGCTGGTCGGGCGTGGCGAAGTCGACCACGCGTCCATCCTGCTGGACATGCCGTCCGACGAACGAGGTCCACGCCGGCCACGGCGCACAGGATGCCACCGGTGCCGAGCGTAGCGGCAAGCCGGCGCCGGCCAGGCCCATCAGCGCCAGCATCCGCAGCGTGTGCCTGCGCGCGCCGTCGCGCGGGACGTCCGCCGCACTCACGAATGACGTCCCTCGCGCAGGCGATAGGTCGAGTGCAGGCGCAGCAGCACGCGCGCGGCCAGCGCCAGCAGCAGGCACAGCACGATCACCGTCACCGCCAGCCACACCGGGTGGTTGGAGAAGTACCAACGCAGCCAGGTCGACAACGGCAGGTGCCCCACGTAGTAGGCCTGGTTGCCGGCGAGGCTGGTGACCTTGTTCTGGTGCAGCAGCACCACGCTGCCCTGAACATCCTTGAGCAGATCGGGACTGGACCAGACCTCGAACAGCCGGCTCATGTCGGCCGGATCGTCGGCCTGCAGCGCCACCACGCTGCGCCCGCTCTTGAGTGGTGATTCAAATCCCATCATCAGCACATCGCCGGGCTGCGGCTGCAATGCGACTTCGGCAACGGTCGGCAGATCGGTGCGACGCGCATCGAAGGACAGGAAGCCGGGCATCCGGTCCAGCAGCCAGTCGGTCAGCGCGAAACGGTTGCTGGCCTTGCTCTGCTCCACTGGCAGACGCTCGCGCCACTTCTCGAACAACGGCTGGCTGGCCGGCGAACCCAGGATCACCAGATCGCGATCCGGCTGCTTTTCCGCCTGGTTCGGCGGCAGCAGTTGCACCCGCAGCGTCGGGTAGCCGGTCGAAGCGCCAAAGCGCCCCAGCAAGGTCAGCACGTTGCCGAAATCCTGGTCGCCCGGATTGTTGGGCAGCACGATCGTGGATTCGGACAGGTCGGCGAGCCGGGTGAACGGATAGCCGGCATTGCCGAACGCGGCCAGGTTCGGCATCGCCATGTAGTGCGGGAAGCCGCTCACGTCGATGGTGGAATCGGCATCGATCGCGCCGGACACGTCCGGGAACGTGTTCTTGCACGCCTCCGCCTGCGGGCGGTCGAAGAAGAAGTGGAAGCGCAGCTGGCTGTTGGCCGAGAACGGGCCGGTCGGCAGCCTGATCTGCTGCTCCACCGGCAGCTTGCCGCGCGTGCTGACGACCTGGTTCCACCAGCGCCTCGGCAGCGATTGCTCGTACGGGCGGCCATTGAGCGGCAGCGTGACCACGAAGGTGTCGTTGATGCTCACGTTGAGCGCGGACTTGTTGTCCAGTTCCGGCACGGTGTAGCGATATTTCAGGTTCACCGGGATGCCGTTGCTCTTCCAGACGAACAGGTCCGGCGGCAACTGCAGGCCGACCCGGACCACGTCGGGGTGATAACCGGTGACATCGAGCTGTTCGTGGCGGTTCACCAGATCGCCCAAGCGCACCGGATGCTCGCTCGATATCCATTTCGGCGCGTCGTAGGGCCGACGCGGCTCCGGCTGCTGCAGATCGTCGACGACCGCGACCGCGCCCGACAGCGGCGCGCGCAATGCGATCGCCGTGGCGGCCTGGCGCAACTCGGCAGCGTTGCGTCCGAGCACCAGCAGCAGCTTGCCGTTTGGATCGCTCGGGTTCGTCACCATCGCCAGCGTCGGACCGCGCAGGTTCGCCAGCCCATTCTGCGACGTGACCAGCTCCGCCGGCAGCGTCGACGGCGTGGCCATCACCACCGCGTTGCCGCTCGCCGGCAGCCCGGAGGTGGAGACCGGGAACGTGGCGCCGCGATAACCGGCAAGCGTGCCGAACCACGAAGACACGATACCCGCCGCCTGCAACGTCTCCAGGTCGGGACGATGCGGGAAGTAGAACGGCAGCTCCAGCTTGCGGGTGTCGCGCACATCGAAGAACGGTACCGGCAGCAACGCCAGGTCATTGGCCAGCGCCACCGGCACGGTGACCAGCGAAAGCGCGCTGGCCGCATCGATGTTGGCCCACAGGCTGGTATGGTCCGGATCCTCGCAGTCGCGCGTGTAGTGGCCGATCAGCTGCAGGTTGAGCTGGTTGTAATCGGTCACCAGGCGCGGGTCGATCTGCACATCGCTCTCGAGCGGCCGCCCTGCGTGGGCCTGATCGACCGGCAGCGTCGCCACGGTGACGCCGTTGACGGTCACCTTGAGATGCGACAAGTCCGGCAGCAGCGCCGGCGAATAGCTGTATTTCAGATGCAGGGTGGCGGCGTTGACGATCTCATCGGTGCGCACGCTGAACGGCACGCCTGCGCTGCCCTCGATGCCACGCAGGGTGATCTCGTAGTCGATACCGAGCTGGCGCAACGTCGCCGAACGCTCCTGCGCGGTGGCGGCGGGCAGCGGCGCAGCGACGGCGTTCTCCGCCGGCGCGGCCGTAGCCGGCGATGCGGGCGTCGGCGTCGGCGCGGGTGCCTGGGTCTGGGCCTGCGCAAGACTGATCGTCAGGATCAGGGTTCCGGCGAAAAGGACGGGACGGATACGCATCGGCGAATTCTTGGCAAAGAAGGAAAGAAAAAAACCGGATCGCATGCTCAGGCGTCCTTTCCGGCTGCGCGTGCCGGGCGGAAGCCCTGCCGGACGCTGTCCACGACGTGCTGGCCCAGGCGCTGGAATCCGCGCATGCTGGCTCCCAGCACCTGCAGCATCGACCTGCGGAACGAATCGCGCTCATACCGTCCCCACTGCGACAGCCAGATGTCGGCGCGCGCAAAGGTGGCCGCCACCAGCCAGCGCTCCTGCTCCACCGTCATTTCGGAGAACTGGATGCTGATCTGGCTGTCGCGATCCTGCCGCACCACCGCCGGCAGCGGACGTTCGACACCCCGATAACTGAGCCCGACGAACACGGAAGCCCCCGGCTCCACCGGCTGCGGCTCGTTCAACCGCAACGCCATGCCACCCGTGGAGAAATTTTCCGTAGTGCACGGCAGCACCCGCCCATCCGGCAGATGCAGCGTGGCCGGCACCCGCAGCGGCACGCGATGCGCGCGCCGCACCTGGCGCGACTCGCTGGCAGTGGCAATCGTCGCCCCGAGCAGCAGCATGTTGTAGAGCGTCCAGCCCAGGTTGAACCAGATCGTGTGCATCTCGCCCACATCGCCCACGTAGAACAGGCGCATGGCGCCGGCGATGATGCCAGCCGTGTTCAACAACAACAGGAACAGGTAGGGCTTGGCGATCTGCCGGTCGAAATAGCTGTGTTCGACCAGACCGCCCTTGGGCGTGACGTTGAACTTGCCCAGTTTCGGATTGATCACCGCCACCAGCGTCGGCCGGAAGATGTACCAGGCCAGCGCGGTCTCGTAGACCTCGTTCCAGAGCAGGTGGCGGAACTTGCCCTGGGTGCGCAGGTTGGTGATGTTCGCCTGCAGGATGTGCGGGAAGGCATACGCTAGGATCATCAGCGCCGAGGCGTGGATCACGTGCGCGCCAAAGAACAGGTAGGCCAGCGGCGCGGTCAGATAGATGATGCGCGGCAGTCCGTAGAAGAAATGCAGCATCGCGTTGAGGTAGCACAGCCGCTGCGACAGCTTGAGCCCCTTGCCCAGCAGCGGGTTGTCGATACGCGCGATCTGCGCCATGCCGCGCGCCCAACGGATGCGCTGGGCGACGTGGCCGGACAGGCTTTCCGTGGCTAGCCCGGCCGCCTGCGGGATCGCCACATAGGCACTGCGGTAGCCGCGGCGGTGCAGCTTGAGCGCGGTATGCGCATCCTCGGTGACGGTCTCCACCGCCACACCGCCGACTTCCTCCAGCGGCTCGCGCTTGATCACCGTGCAGGAGCCACAGAAGAAGGTCGCGTTCCACTGGTCGTTGCCATCCTGCAGCAGCCCGTAGAACAGCTCGCCTTCGTTGGGCACCTTGCCGTGGGTGCCGAGGTTGCGCTCGAACGGGTCGGCCGAGAAGAAGTAGTGCGGCATCTGCACCACGGCCAGCTTGTCGTCGCGCAGGAACCAGCCCATCGACACCTGCAGGAACGAGCGGGTCGGGATGTGGTCGCAGTCGAAGATCGCCACGTAGTCGCCGCTGGACTTCTTCAGCGCGGCGTTGATGTTGCCGGCCTTGGCGTGGTTGTTGTTGGTGCGGGTCAGGTAGTTCACGCCCAGCTCTTCGCAGAACGCGCGGAACTCCTCGCGGCGCCCGTCGTCGAGCAGGTAGATCTTGATCTTGTCGGCGGGCCAGTCGATCACGCTCGCGGCCAGCAGCGTGGTGCGCACCACCGACAGCGGCTCGTTGTAGGTGGGGATGAAGATGTCCACGCTCGGCCATTGCGCCTGGTCGGCCGGCAGCGGCACCGGCTTGCGGTTCAACGGCCACAGCACCTGGAAATAGCCGAGCGCGAGGATCACGAACGCGTACAGCTCGGCCATCAGCAGGCCCATGCCGAGCAGGAAATCGATCACCCCGCCAAAGCCCAGCGTCTGCGTCATGCGCCACCAGATGTAGCGCGAAGACACCGCCATCGACATGCCCATCATCACCAGCACCGCGACGCGGCCGCCACGCCGGCGCAGCAGCAACGCCACGACGAACAGAATGGCCGAGAACACCAGTTGCTGGGCCACCTCCATCGGCACCGCCACGACGAACACCAGCAACAGGATCCCCAGCAGCCACAGCGACCAGGTCGCCAGCTTGGGCAGCACCGACCGGCGGCGGGATACGGTCATCGATTATTCCTTTTCGAGTCTGGAGGCGGCGCACCTCACCCGGGCGCCGTGGCGTGCCGATCGACGCCGGTCAGCGCGGGAACAGTCGCCGCAGCGGCCCGACATCACGAACTTCCGCGGTGTCCTGCAGCAGGCGCTGGAACAGCTTCGCCAATGGCGTGTCCGCAACCGCAGCCGCCACCGGCTCGGCATGGGCGATCTCGGCCGGACGCAGCATGTGCAGGGGCGCGGGCGGCGGCACCTCGGACGCGGCGGGCTCTGCCGGCCGGGCGCGCTGCGGCAGATCCGGATGGTCGAACGGCTGATAGCTCTTCGCATCGGCGCTTGCGCCAAAACGTTCGAACAGCACCGAAATGTCGTCGGACCCCGACGCCCCCGGTGGCTTGATGTGCTTCGACATTGCTGCTGGCCCCCAAAGCCGAGTAATGCAGGTAAAGAATCTGTCTCAGATCGCCCGCGCGAGGCGGAAACGCCGCAGGTCCGCCGACTCCGGCGGCGCAGCGCGTACTGCAAGGCCCGCCAGCATCCCCAACTGCCGGAACCATCCTTCATAGACCCCTTCCAGGAATCCATCGCTCCAATCCACATCCAGCACCGCGTTGATGGGCGCGCAGGCGTGGACGATCTCCACGTACTCGATGCGCTCAAGCAGGCGGCACACGCCCCAGTCCTGTCCGGACCAGATGCGATTGGCTGCCGCTTCCACCTCGGCGAGCGAACCGCTCTCCTGCAACGGATGCATCCGCGCGAAGCGCAACCCGATCCTGGCCATCAGCGTCGGCAACTCGTGCGCGGGCAGTTCCGCGGCAAATTCATTGGCCATCGCTTGGACGAAACCGCGCCACTGCATCGAACAGCCGCGGTCGCGGTAGAGCACAAGGGGATCGGGCGAACTCACGAAGCAAAAACCTTCTGCAGAGCCGGGGGGAGGTCCTTCAGAACATCATGCACAGGTACACGCAGCGACGATGCAAGTTCAGTACCAGAACTCTCAATTCACGATACAGATAATTGCCAACCACGTCTCATTTTTATGTAGTCCTTCTCCTCAGTCAACCGCGCCGCTGTGCGTCAGACCGAGGTCACAAAGCAACCATTTGTGTCACTTCCCGCTACACCGCCTTGTCGGCGACCTCGAACACCTGCCTCAGATAGGCCAGGTAGCCCGGATCCTCGCACATGCTCTTGCCCGGCGAATCGCTGAGCTTGGCGACCGGCTGGCCGTTGCAGCGGGTCATCTTGAGCACGATGTTGAGCGGGGTCGGCCCCAGGTCGTTGGTCAGGTGCGTGCCGACCCCGAACGACAGCCGGCAGCGGCCCTTGAAGTGGTCGTACAGCTGCTTGACCTTGACGATGTCCAGGCCATCGCTGAACACCAGCACCTTGCTGCGCGGATCGACGCGATGCTGCTGCAGGTGCGCGATGATCCGCTCGCCCCACTCGAACGGGTCGCCCGAGTCATGGCGCATGCCGTCGAACAGCTTGCAGAAATACATGTCGAAATCGCGCAGGAACGCATCCAGGCCGACCACGTCCGACAGCGCGATGCCGAGGTCGCCGCGGTACTCGCGTGCCCACGATTCCAGCGCCGCCACCTGCGAATCGCGCAGCCGCGGCCCCAGTGCCTGGAATGCCTGCAGGTACTCGTGCGCCATCGTGCCCAGCGGGGTGTAGCCGTGCAGCTTGGCGAAGTAGACGTTGCTGGTGCCGACGAAATGCTTGCCCAGCCCTTCTGCCAGCAGCGGCAGCATCTGACCGTGCCACTCGCGCGAGTAGCGCCGGCGGGTGCCGTAATCGGCGATCGTGCAGCCTTCGTAGCCGTCCACATCGCGCAGCAACTCGACCTTGGCCTGCAAGCGGCGTCGGCCCTCGACGAAATCCGCCTGGGAGGTACTGCGGAACCACACCTCGTTGATGATCGCCAGCAGCGGCACCTCGAACAGGATCGTGTGCAGCCACGGCCCGCGGATCACCAGCTCGATCTCGCCCGCCACCTGGTCGGATACGCGCAGCTGCACGTGCTTGCGATCCAGGTGGAACAGCCCGAGGAAATCGACGAAATCCGGTTTGACGAAGCGCAGCCGGCCCAGGTAATCCAGCTCGTCGGTGCGGAAGTGCAGCGTGCACAGCGCATCGATCTGCTGCGAGATCTCCTCGATGTAGCGCGCCAGGTCGATGCCCGGTGTCCGGCACTTGAAGCGGTACTCCACCTGCGCGGCGGGATGCTGATGCAGCACCGCCTGCATCATCGTGAACTTGTACAGATCGGTGTCGAGCAGCGAGGCGATGATCATGCCGGCATTATGCCGCGCTGCGGACGTCTCAACGCCCACGCAGCAATCGGGGCACCTGCGCCAGCGCGTGCGCCCAGATCGCCGCCCAGACCCCGAGCCGGACCAGCAGGCCACGCGAGGAGGCTTCGAACTTGCGGAAGTAACGCCACAGGCCGCGGTGCTTGTGCCATTCCACGAAGAACGGGCGTGCCCGGCTGGATACGCCACGCAGATGCAACACGGTCAGGTCATTGGCGACCGCCACCGTCGCGCCGGCCTGGCGCGCGCGCCGGCACAGGTCCAGGTCCTCGGCGTGCAGCCGATAGCCGGCGTCCCAACCGCCGATCCGCTGGAACAGCGCGCGCGGAACCATCATCAGCGCGCCGGAGATCGCGTCCACCGGCTGCAACGTCTGTGTAGGATCGACCGGCACCGCCAACTGCGCGCCACGTCGCGGCGAACGCAGCATCGCGGCGAAATCCGGATCGCGGCGGCGCACCGCACCGTCCGGCCGCCCGTGCTCATCGACCTGTTCCACGCCCAGCAGCGCCTCGCCGATAGCCTCGGCACGCTCGCGCAGCCGCACCAGCGTGTCCGGCTCCACCATCAGATCCGGATTGATGAACACCAGCCACGGCGCCCGCGAATCGGCCGCGCCCTGGTTGCAGGCGGTGGCAAACCCGGGATTGTCGGGATTGGCGATGAAGTGCAGGCGCGCGTCCTGCAGCGCATGCCGCTGCACGATTTCGAGGGTGCCATCGCGGGAGCGGTTGTCCACCACGCGGATCTCGGCAATGCCGTCGGCCGCGCGCAGGCGGCGCAGGCATTCGTCGATGGTGCTGCCGCTCTCGTAGGTGACCACTACGGCGGCGATCTGTTGCTGGGTCATGGCGGGATTATCGGGGAACTGCGCACGGGCGTGGCGGTTGTTGGGGATTGGGGATTGGGGATTCGATCAGTTCCCGCGTTGGTCACGCTGCTCTTGCACGTATGTGGCGTCGGCACCGGTGATCGGTTGCAGGGGGGCCTCCCAGATCGTCGTCCCCGCGCAGGCGGGGACGACGATCTGATGGATCGCGGAGAACTGCCGCCATGCCTCAAGCATCTGCAAACCGGTGGCGCACTCGTCGGCAGCCGAAACCATGGCGCCACAGTGGCCACACGCCCATAATGCCGGCCCCGCAGCGGCCGATCTTCCGCCGCTGCGGCTCCTGACTTCCCGACATCCGAGATGACGGCCAGCGCCTGCGATCGCACGCTGCCGCCCCAATCCAGACGCCGCGGCCGCTTTTCTGGCTGCCGCGCGTATCGACGGCCCGGCGGCGCCGTCATCCATTCAGCCGATATATCGATCGGACGTATCGATAGGACCTCCGGTCATTGGTCTAGACCAGATTGCAGGGAGAGGATGCCCATCCCTTCCCCACCCGCCGTGCCTGCCATGCGCCGATTGCGCGTCATGCTCGAATACTTCCACCCTTGGCCGAACTCGGCCGGCTTCTATCTGGCCCGCGAACGCGGCTGGTATGCCGAGCTGGGCCTGGAGTTGGCGCTGCAATTGCCCGATCCGTGGCACGGCGACGGCCTGGCGCACCTGCTGCGCGGCGACTGTGACTTCGCGGTATTCCCGAGCAACCGGCTGCTGGTGCGCCGTGCCGCCGGCGAGCCGCTGCAGGCGATCGCCGCGATCAACCAATGTGGGCTGGAGGCGATCCAGACCCTGACCGACACCGGCATCGCCCGTCCGCGCGATCTGGCCGGGCGGCGACTGGCGATGAATCCCACCCCGCGTGGGCTGGCCATGGTGCGCCACCTGATCGCCCATGACGGCGGCGATCCCGAGGCCGTGGTCATCGTCGACGCCGGCACCCGCGAGTTGCGCCCGGAGGATCTGGCTGGCGGCCTCGCCGATGCCAGCTTCGGCGGTTATTGGGCCTGGGAGGCGTTGATGGACAGCCCGATCGCGCCTGCACGGCGAGTGACATGGCCGGTCGATACGCTCGGCGCGCCGGCGTATCACAGCTACCTGCTCGGCGCGCATGAGCGCACGCTGGAGACACGTCCCGCGTGGGTGCGTGACTTCCTCGGCGCCACCGCGCGCGGCTTCCTGGCCGCTGCCGCCGAACCGCTGGCGGCGCTGGAAGCTTACGAACGCGCTACCCCTTACTTCCCACGCGAACTGCTGGCCGCCTCGCTGCGCGCGATCGCGCCAACCTGGCTGCACGACGCACGCTGGGGACAGATCCGCCAACCGTTGCTGCAGGGCTACGCGCAATGGCTGGCGCAGTACGGCGTGCTCGCCGATGCCGACGCCTGGCGCGGTGCCGCCGACGCGCATTTTCTCGAGGACATCGCCGCATGACCCACCAGATGCATGGCGTGGGCACGCAGACGGTTGCCGCCGATTGGCCCGCACTGCGCGATGAAGAAGTGGAAGCGCTGTTGCAGCGCTTCGATCTGCCCGGCGGCGTACGTGCGCTGCGCTGGCACAGCCCGCGCCCGTTCTCCGCCGCAGCCGAAGTCGATACCGACAGCGGCAGACTGTTCGTCAAACGCCACCACCGCACGGTGCGCGACGCCCACACGCTGGGCGAGGAGCATCGTTTCATCGAGCACCTGCGCGCGCACGGCGCCCCCGTGCCGCAGCTGTTGCGCGCGCGCGACGGCGCCACCGCGCTGGAAATCGGCGACTGGACCTACGAGGTACAGCGCGCGGCCGAGGGCGAGGA
The DNA here is from genome assembly GCF_058986605.1 of Pseudomonas sp. GW821-FHT07E12. Taxonomy (NCBI): domain Bacteria; kingdom Pseudomonadati; phylum Pseudomonadota; class Gammaproteobacteria; order Pseudomonadales; family Pseudomonadaceae; genus Pseudomonas; species Pseudomonas sp. GW821-FHT07E12. The sequence continues at coordinate 189,115 of NZ_JBYSVX010000002.1, forward strand.
CCTCTACCGCGAGGCGACCTCATGGACGCCGTTCGCCAGCATCGCGCATGCGTATGCGGCCGGACGTGCGCTGGCCGAGCTGCATCGCGCCGCCGCCGGCTACGCTGCCGCACCACGCAGCACCACCTTGCTGGTCTCCAACTTCCGTCTGTTCGGGCAGCCCGATCCGGTGCAGGCACTGACACAGGACCTGCTACGACGGCCGGCACTGGCCGCGTGGCTGCAACAACGCGACTGGCGCGGCGATCTACAAACGCATCTGCTGCCGTGGCATGCGCAGGGCTGGCCATTGCTGCAGACGGCGCCGGCGTTGTGGACGCATGGCGACTGGCATGCCTCCAATCTGCTGTGGCGCACGCACGATACGACCGCTGAAGTCAGCGCGGTGTTCGACTTCGGCCTGGCCGATCGCAGCTTCGCGCTGTTCGATATCGCCACCGCGATCGAGCGCAACCTGATCCCATGGCTGGATCTGGACGATGGCGGCCGCGCCGTCGCCGAGATCGACCAGCTCGATGCGCTGCTGGATGGCTACGCCAGCGTGCTGCCGCTGGATGCAGCGCGACTGCGTGCGCTGGCGGCGCTGTTGCCGTTGGTGCATGCCGACTTCGCGCTCAGCGAGGTCGAGTATTTCGCCGGCATCACCGGCTCGGACGAGCACGCCAACGTTGCCTACCAGCGCTATCTGCTCGGCCATGCCGACTGGTTCGGCAGCGAGGAAGGCCGGCGTCTGTTGCGCCACCTGCAACAACGCGCGGAAGCGGCACGATGAACGCTTCTGTGTCGCCACTGATCGATGTTCATGCGCTGGCCGCACGCCTGGGTGAGCCGCGGCTGCGTGTGTTCGATGCCAGCGTCGAGCTGCCTGCGCCGCGTTTCGATGGCGACTACCGCGTAGCCAGCGGCGCCGAAGCCTGGCATGCCGCTCATATTCCCGGTTCGCGACATGCCGATCTGCTGCATGCACTGGCCGATCCGCAAGCGGACTTCAGCTTCGCGCTGCCGGATTGGTCGGCGTTGGTCGAGGCGCTGCAGGCACTCGGCATCAGCGACGACAGCGAGGTGGTGGTCTACGACCGCAGCGATGGCTTCTGGGCCGCGCGGCTGTGGTGGGTGCTGCGCAGTGTCGGCGTGCATGCGCAGGTGCTGGACGGCGGCTGGCAGGCGTGGCGTGCGGCGGGACTGCCGGAGGCCAGCGGCGATGCCATCGCGACCGAAACCGGCACGATCACGCCCAAGCCACGCCCGGAACTATGGGCCGATCGTCGCCGCATCGAAGCGGTGGTCGCTGGCGATGCGCCGGGCACCTTGGTGTGCGCTCTGTCGGCCGCATTATTCGCCGGCCGCGTGCCGAGTCGCTATGCGCGGCGTGGGCATATCCCCGGCAGTCGCAATCTGCCGGCGCGCGAACTGTTCGATGCCGATGGCCGCTACCTGCCGCCATCACGATTGCTGGAAGTGCTCGCGCCGTTGCGCGAAACCTCCGCACGGCCGCTGTTGTTGTACTGCGGTGGCGGCATCAGTGCGTCGGCTGAAGCACTGGCGCTGACGCTGATCGGCGAGACCGAAATCGCGATCTACGACGGCTCGCTGCAGGAGTGGGCCGCCGATCCGGCGTTGCCGTTGGTGACGCTGCCGGCGGTAGCTCCCGTAGGAGCGGCTTCAGCCGCGATGGGGCTCTCCCGGGAAAGCCTCATCGCGGCTAAAGCCGCTCCTACGAAGAGCGATGAGCATCGATGAGCTGCCGCCACTACATCCAGCCCCCTTTCCGATGTCGCGCCTCGCGCCGCTGACATCCCTTTCCGTCTTCATCTACTTGAGGTCCACCATGTCGCACCCGATTCCTTCCCTCGCACCGCTGGCGCTGGCGCTCGCGCTGGCAATCGCCGCGCCGTTGCCGGCACTGGCTGCGGATGATTCCGCCGAAAGCGCCGCTGCCGATGTCACCCAGAAGACGCCCGTGCAACTGGACGCGGTCAACGTACAGGGCGAGCGCCCGCGCAATCGTTCCAACCTCGGTGGCTATGGCGACGCCACACTGCTGGATACGCCAGCCTCGATCGGCGTGATCGATCGCGAGCAGTTGGCCGACCGTCAGGTGCGCGTGCTCAGCGAGGTGCTGCGCGCCGATGCCTCGGTCGGCGACAGCTATGCGCCGATCGGTTACTACGAGAACTTCGTGGTGCGCGGCTATTCGCTCAATGCCGCCAGCAGCTATCGCATCAACGGCCTGACCGTGGTCGGCGAACAGAACGTGGCACTGGAGAACAAGGAGCAGGTGCAGGTGCTCAAGGGCCTGTCCGGCCTGCAATCGGGCATCAATGAGCCGGCCGGCCTGATCGACTACATCACCAAGCGTCCGCAATACGTGCGTTCGCTGGTGGTCGGCACCGACAACGAGGGGGGGCGTTACTACACCGCCGACGTGGGCGACTGGTTCGGTGCCGACAAGCAGTTCGGCGTGCGCGTCAACGCCGCGCACGAGGACATCCGCAGCTATGTGGATCACGCCGACGGCCACCGCAATTTCCTGTCGCTGGCAGCGGACTGGAAGATCAATCCGCAATCGCAGCTGCAGCTGGACGTGGAGTACCAGGACAAGGCGCAGCGCTCGGTGCCGGGCTATCAGTTGCTCGGCGGCACCACCGTGCCCAGCGACGTGTCGGTACATCGCCTGCTTGCGTATCAACCGTGGTCCAAGCAGGTCGGCATCGAGTCACTCAATGCGCAGGCACGCTACCAGTACCGTTTCAACGATGCCTGGAGCGCGCAGCTGTCGGCCGGGCACAGCCGCGTGGTGATCGACGACTACTCCAGCTTCCCGTGGGGTTGCTACGGCGTGGCCAGCTGCGCCGACGACGCCATCCCGAACTATTTCAGCAGCGAGGGCGAGTACGACATCTACGACTATCGCAGCCCGGGCGATACCCGTCGCACCGACGAGGTGCAGGCCACCGTGACCGGTGCATTCGCCACCGGTCCGTTGCAGCACCAGCTCAGCGTCGGCCTGGACTGGCTGCATCGCACTATCGACCGCACCGGCTCGATCAACGAGTGGATCGGCACCGGCAGCATCTACGCCGATCCGGAAGTGCTGGCGCAGGCCGATGCCGAACTCGATCCCAAGCGTCGTCGTTTCGACAGCACCCAGAAGGCGCTGGTGGCGAGCGACCGCATCAGCCTCAACGAGACCTGGCAGCTGCTGCTCGGCGCGCGTCAGGTGCGTTACGACGAGCGGGTGTGGGATCGCGATGGCGGGCTGACCCGTGAAACCCGCCGCTCCGAGCTGTTGCCGCAGGCGGCGCTGCTGTTCAAGCCGCAGGAGTCGGTATCGCTGTACGCCAGCTTCGCCAAGGGCCTGTCGCCGGGCGGCACCGCGTCGTGGTTCGCCAGCAATGCCGATGAAGTGCTCGCACCCACGCTTTCCTATCAGCGCGAAGTGGGCGCGAAGTACCAGCTCGGCGGTCTGACCCTGGGCACAGCGCTGTTCGACATTCGTCAGGCCTACCAGTACGCGCAGCCGCAGGCCGATGGTTCGTTCCTGTACGTGCAGCAGGGCCGCCTGCACAACCGCGGCATCGAGCTGTCGGCCGACGGCGCGGTGACCGAACGCCTGCACGTGCAGGCCAGCGTCGCCGGCATCCGCGCGCGCGCCGAGAACACCGGCACCCCGGCCTACGAGGGCCATCAGGCGCTCAACATTCCCAAGCTGCGCGCCAGCGTGCAGGCCAGCTGGGACGTGCCCGGCCTGGAAGGACTGGCACTGCTCGGCGGCGCGCAGTACAGCGGCAGCAAGTACGCCAACCGCATCGGCACCGTCAAAGTCGGCGGCTACACCGTCTACAACCTCGGCGCGCGCTACGCCACTCGCCTGGGCAACGTGCCGACTACGCTGCGGCTGAGCGTGGACAACCTGACCGACAAGCTGTACTGGCGCGATGTCGGCGAGTATTACGGCGACGACTATCTGTTCCTGGGTGCACCGCGGACCGCGCGGTTCACGGCGCAGTTTGATTTCTGAAGTGCCGGGATTGGGGATTCGGGATTGGGGATTAAAGGCGTCTTTAATCCCGATGCCCTGACTGGCTCTTGCGAATCCCAAATCCCCAATCCCCAATCCCGAGCCACCCATGTCCCCTCTAGAAATCCTCGCAGTCCTGATCAACGTGCTCGGCGTGTGGCTGACCGCGCGCCGGATACACTGGTGCTGGCCGGTCGGAATCGTGGCGGTGGTGCTGTATGCGTGGTTGTTCTACCAGTGGAAGCTGTACTCGGACATGCTGCTGCAGGGCGTCTACGTGGTCCTGCAGAGCTATGGCTGGTGGCGCTGGAGCCAAGGCCGGCTCGATCACGGCAAGGTCCACGTCGGCCCGTTGCCACGGCGCGAGGCCACGCTCTCGCTATTGGCGGGTGCCGCTGGCGCGGTGTCGCTCGGATGGCTGATGCATCGCTACACCGACGCGGCGCTGCCGTGGCTGGATGCGGCGCTGACCGCCTTCAGCCTGGTCGCCAGTTTCTGGGCCGCGCGCAAGCGCATCGCCAACTGGACGTTGTGGATCGTGCTCGACAGCATTTATGTCGGCGTATTCCTCTACAAGCAGCTGTATCCGACCGCGGCACTGTATGCCGGCTTCGTGGTGCTGGCGGTGTACGGGCTGCGGCTGTGGCAGGCCGACATGCGTCGCTCGGCCACGGCCCTGCCCGCTTCATGAGCAGGCGCGATTGCGCGAGCGATACCTTGCGCGATTGCGTCCACGTCAGCGATCGTCTGCCGCTATCCGGTACGCACGTGGGGACAACATGACGGCACCGCTGAACCCGGCCACCGGCACCGGCCAGCGCATCGTCGATGCGTTGCTCATCCGCATCGAGGCCGGCGAATGGGATGCCGATCAGCGCCTGCCGGTGGAGCGCGAACTGGCCGAACTGTTCGGCTGCACCCGCATCACGCTGCGCGAGGCGTTGCAGCAGTTGGAGGCCGACGGGCGGATCTATCGCGAGAACCGTCGCGGCTGGTTCGTCAGCGCCGCGCGCGTGCAGCATGACCCGACCAGCATTGCCGGCTTCATGCAGTACGTGGCTGCGCAAGGTCGCCAACCCCGTACCGAACTGCTGGCCGCACAACGGCAGCCGGCCGGGACCGAGCTGGCGCGCTGGCTGGAGTTGCGTGATGCCGACGAGGAGGTGTTCGTGCTGCAACGGCGGCGCTGGATCGACCGCCGCGCAGTGCTGCTGGAAACCAACGTGCTGCGCGCATCGTGGGTGCCGACGCTGCTCGAACACGACCTGGCCGGCTCGCTGAGCGCGGTGTTGACCCAGCTCGGCCTGCGCCAGGCGCGCAGCCGGCTGACGATGTATCCATCGAGCCTGGACGCCGAACAGGCCGTATTGCTGCAATCGACCGCCGGCACGGCGTGTTTCCGCCTGCAGCGCGTCAGCTATGCCGCCGACGGCCAGGCCGTGGAGTTCGACGTCGAATCCTGGCGCCACGATGCGCTGGCAGTGACGGTGGACGTGCAGGCGCCGGAAGCCTCGTCGTAGGAGCGGCTTCAGCCGCGATGGGGTTTTCCCAGTAACGCCACATCGCGGCTGAAGCCGCTCCTACGAGGATATGTGCAGCCTCAGCCGAACAGCGACTGCTGTGGAGCCGCCGGTGGTTGCACGTCCAACAACCGCTGCAGGCGCTCGCGTTCCCCGCGCAGCGGATCGCTCATCAGGAAACCCGCCAGCCGCGCATGCCACGCCGGCCAGCGTGTAGCCAATGCATCCATGTCGCCATCGAACGGCGCGCCTTCACGCAGACGTGCGACGAAGGCGGTCTCGCACAGCACGTTGCGCCAGCCCAGTCCGGACATGCGCAGGCTCAGGTCGATCAACGCGGCATACCACGAGCCATAGCTGCTCGCATCCAGGCCGCCGGCCTTGCGCCGTGCATGACCGCGCAGCGCGACTGCATGGCAGACGGCGGCGGGCAATTCGGCATGCAGCGGCGGCATCTGCGCGCAGGCATGCGCCAACCGCTGCGGATCGTCCGGCAGCGGGTTGATCTCGCCCAGCCGCGGCCAGGCGACGGCTTCGCCGGCATTGCTCCAGGGCACCGCGCTGGCGATCGCGGCATCGCGTGCCAGGCATTGCGTCAGTTGCTCCAGCCAGCCCGGCAACGGCAACGCGTCGGCGGCCAGCACGACCACGTCGGCATCGCCGCAGGCGCGCAGCATCTCGTCCAGATGCGCCACCTCGCCGATCAGGCGCGGCCGCCGCGTGTAGTCGGCCTGCAGGCGGGTGCGCGCCAGCCAGTTCTCCACCACCACCTGCCCGCGCGGGCCGGCCTGCGCATCGTCGGCCAGCCACACCCGCGTGCCCGCCGGCGTGTTTCGTTCCAGCGCGCCCAGGCAAGCATCCAGCGCGGCATCGTCGACACCGACCGGCAGCAGCACCACGGGCAGCGCATGGCTCATCGCGGCTTCGGCGGCGACAGTGGCTCCATTGCCTTGAACTTGCTTCCGTATTCGTCGGTGAGGTCGCGCGCTTCCTGCGGATTGCGCACGATCGTCGGCGTCAGCAGCACGATGACTTCGTTGCGGGTCTTGCTCTGGGTCTTCTGGCCGAACAGCGCGCCCACTACCGGCAACTTGCTGAGGAGCGGAACGCCGGCGCTGCCCCCCGTCGTGCTGTCGTCGATCAGGCCGGCCAGCATGATGGTGTCGCCACTGCGCACTGCGGCCTCGGTCTTGACGCGCCGGGTATTGATGTCCACGTTGCACGCCGAAGCATTGACCACGGTCGTCCCGGAGGTACATGCAGCAGGGCGCGTGCCCGGGGTACTGACCTCCTGCACGATGTCCAGGAACACCATGCCGTCCTTGGTCACGCGCGGTCGCACCTTCAGGATCACGCCGGTATCGATGTATTGCGCGGTGGTGTAGCTGGTGTCGCCGCCCACCAGGCTGCTGACCGAGGTCGAGTTGATCGCGATGCGCGAGCCGACGTTGAGCGTGGCCTCGGCGTTGTTGCGCACGAACACCGAGGGCGTCTGCAACAGGCGTACGTTGGTGACCGAATCCAGCGCACTGATGACCGCCGCCGCATTCTTGCCCAGGAAGGTCCAGCCCACGCCGGTCGATCCGACCTTGCCGGCGATGGTGCCCCAGATATTGCGACCGGCGGCACTTGCCAGTCCGGCGCCAACGCCGATCCCGGTGCCATTGGTCGCGGCGTCGTCACTGCTGGCCGAAGCGTTGACCGAATTCTCGAAGAACCAGTTGACGCCATACGACAACTCGCCCTTGAGGTTGACCTCGGCCACCTGCGCCTCGATGTGCACCTGCATCGGCATCACGTCGAGCTTCTCGATCACCTCTCGGATCGACTTCCACGCCTGCGGTGTGGCGCGCACCAACAATGCGTTGGTCTCTTCCACCGCTGCCACGCCGACCGTATCGCCCTTGATCTGCAGGGTCACCGCGCCGTTGCCCTGGGTGCGGTTCGACAGCTGCAACGAGCCACTGCCGAGGCCACCACTGCTGGAAGAGGACGAGGAAGACTGGCTGTCACCGCCGATGCTGCCGCCGGTCACGCCACTGTTGCTGCCCAGGCCGCCATCGCGATCGCCGCCGCTGGAAAGCGTATTCGACGTCGCCCCCGGTGCCAGCGAAGCCGAGCTGTCGCCGCGCCCGCTGCTGCTTCCGGAGCTGAACACCTCGGAGAGGCGATCGGCCAGTTCCTTGGCCTTGATGTACTTCAGCTCGTAGGAGAACAACCGTTCGCCGCCACCGGCACTGTCAATCCGATCCAGCCAATCCTGGATCTGCTCCAGGTAGCGCGCCTGCGGGGTGATCACCAGCACCGCATTGGCGTTCTCCAGCGGCATGAAGCGGAACATGCCGGCGCTGGGCGTCTTGCTGCTCTCGCCGAATACCTTTTCCAGGTCGTTCGCCACCTGCGAGGCCTTGCCGGACTGCAGCGGGAACACGCCCACCGACATGCCCGACAGCCAGTCCACGTCGAAGATCTCGACGGTACGCAGGTAGTTCTCCAGTTCGGCGCGGGTACCGCCGAGGGTGATGACGTTGCGGGCGCCGTCGATGCCGACGATGGCGTTCGGGCGGGCATACGGTTCCAGCACCTTCTTCATTTCGCTGGCGGAAATGAACTTCAACGGCACCACCCGCACCTCGAAACCGCGCGCGGCGCTGACCGGCGCGGTACTCGGCGCGACCGTGCCTGCCAGGGCCTGATCGGCCGGCACGATGTTGTAGCGGCCACCGCTGTAGACCATGCGGGCGTTGTTCCAGCCCAGCACCATCTCCAGCAGGTTCAGCGCCTGCGCCGGCGAGACCGGTTTGGGTGTGGCCAGCGTCACCGTGCCCTGCACGCCCGGCGCGATCACGTAGTTCTGCCCGAGCATGTCGCCGAGGATGGCCTTGACCACCGCCTGCAGCGATTCGCCTTCGAAGTTGAAGGTGGCGCTGCCGCTGCCGGCGCTGCCCAGCGAGGGGGCGGCCGACGCCGCCGCGCTCTGGTTGATGACGTTGCCGCTGCCGCGCCGGATCACCGGTTGCGGGCCGGTCTCCTGCGGTGTTTCGGCCGTTTCCAGCGGCGAGGTCTGCGCGCCGGCCACGCCGGTCGCGCTATCGCTGCGCACCGGGCGGCGCACATCGGGCGCGGGCAGGCTGGCGCAGCTGGCGAGCAGGCCGACCAGCAGCGGAACGATCAGCAGGGGGGATGGGACGAGGCGTGGCGTCATGCGTTCTCTCTACGGTTACTGGCCGGTTGCGGCGCCGGTCTGCTGGCGTTCGCGCAACTGGCGGCGACGGGCTTCGATGCGGTCGCGGATCGCCTGCAGCTGCGCGTCGGAAGGCGCAGGCGGAGTCGCGGTGCCCGATTCGGGTTGAGGAGCGGTGCCAGGCTGGGACATCGGCGGCGGGGACGTTCCCGCGGCCGGTGCCGCCGCAACTACCGTGGCAGGCGCAGGGGGAGCATTGCCGGCGGCAACAGGCACGGCCGGCGCGGGCGTGGCGCTGCCCGGATGTCCGCCCTGACCGTTGAACACCTGCAGTTCCAGCGTGCGAGTACCGCCGGGGCCTTCGACGGTGGCCGCGCGCGGTGCCAGTTCGAGCAGCCGCCAGCCACTCACCGCCTCGCCCTGCAGGCGCAGGCGCAGCGACTGGCCCTGTTCGGTGGTCAGCGTCGCCATCCGCAGTTGCGGGGTGATCAGCACGCCGGTCAGGCGCAGGCTGGTGTTGGCGGCAGCTTCGCCGTTGCCACCGGTCAGATAGAACGGATGCGGCTGGCGATCCTGTGAGAACACCGGGCGCGCGCCGATCTCCGCATAGCGGTCGGCCGAACCCAAGCGCTCGCCGGCAGCAGCGGGCAGTGCCGGCAAGGCTGGCGGCGCCAATGCCTCATCCGGCAGCAACGCCACCCGCCGTCCGAGGCCGGCGAACGCCAGTACGCACGCCAGCAGGGCCCAACCGGCAAACGTGATCAGCAACCAGGTACGCAGGCCGATGGTTTCAATGCGCATCGCCACCCCCCGGTGATGGTGGTGGCGGTGGTGGCCCCGCCACGGCGGAGGGACGCAGATAGCCGGCCAGCTCGAATGCCACGTCCAGCCCGTTGCCGCTTTCGTTCGGGGAGAGCTGGTAACGCTGCGCCATCACGTTGAGGTTGTCGATGAACAGCCGCGGCGTGCCGCGTTCCAGCGCGTACAGCACCGCCGACAGCTCCGGCGTGCCGCAGCGCAGGCGCACCTGTACCGCGACGCGGGTGAAGCGTCCCTTGGCATCGGCCGGCAGCGGCGAGCGATTGCTGATCGCGCAGCTGCGATTGCCGGGGCTGGCCTCGGCAACGGCATGTTCCAGCCGCTGCACCAACGCGGCCGAAGCCAGCTCGGCCGAGCCTTCGCTCATGAAACCCGGACGCGCTTGCAGCAGCTCGCGCGCCTGGCGCAGGCGTTGCGTCACCTGCGGTGCCTGCGCGATCTGCGCGCGCACGCGCAGGTCACGCTCGCGCAGCCCCTGCAGGTCGCCTTCCATCGCCAGCATCGGCTGGGTGAACCAGGGGTGCACCAGCAGCAGGTAGGCCAGAGCCAATACCGCGAGCAGCAGGCCCAGCACCAACCAGCGGTCGCGATCAACGCGTGGCGCCATCGGCGGCCTCCTTGTCCTTGGCATCGTCACCGGCCAGCTCGGCGGTGATCGTGAAACGGTCAACGCCGCCGGTATCGCTCTGCAGCACACCGGTCAGCGACGGCGTATGCCACAGCGGCGAGCCTTCGAGCCGGCGCACCAGCGAGGAGGCCTCGTTGCTGAGCCCGATCAGCTGCAGCTGCCGGCCCTCCATCGAGAATTTTTCCAGATAGGTGCCCGCCGGCAGACGGCGGGTGAGTTCGTTCCAGACTTCGATCGCGGTCGGGCGGCGGGCGCGCTCGCGTTCGAAGAAGTTCGCGCCTTCGACCAGATCGGCCAGTTGCTGGCGTTCGTCGGCGACCACGCGCGCCTGCCCGGCCCGGCCCTGCACCTGCGCCTGCAACGCATCGACGGCGGCGCGGCGGTTGTCCAGCAGCAACCAGCCGGCGCACGCCACCAGCACCACGCCGGCCAGCACCAGCAGGCGATTCCAGCGGCTCATCGGATCGCGACGCACGCGCCGTTGCGCGGACGGCAGCAGGTTGAGGTGCATCGGACGGCCAGCGGCGTCGGCGACATCGATGCCGGCCAGGGTCGCGCGCCAGGCTTCGGGAATGCCGTGCTCGCCATCGAGCGCGCGACGCGGCGCGACCAGCAGTTCGGCCTCGATCAGCGCCTGATCGACCGGGCCGGAGGCACGCACGTCGAAATACACCTGATCGGCCGCGAACGGGGTCTGCCGGTCGATCTCGAAACGCGCCACATCACGCAACCGCACCGCCGCAGCCGCCGGCAGGCGCAGCCGACGCTGCAGCACCTGACCCGACGCCAGCAGCCAGTGGCGCGGCAAGGTATCCAGCGGCGCTTTCAACACCGCATCCAGTTCACCGGGCGGCAGCGGCCACGGCAATTCGGCGAAGGTTTCGATCACACCGCCGCGCTCGCGCGATACCCGCAGCGCGTCGCCCTGCGCGGACAACAGCAGGCGTGCCTGCTCCAACCCCAGCGGTTGCCGCCAGCGCGCCGGCACCCAGGCCAGCAGCGAACGCGTCCACCAACGTCGAAAACCGGCAGCACCGGGCCCGGCATGTCCGCCGATGCGTCCCAGACTGTCCCGCCATGCGCTCATTGCACTGCCGCTCCTTCTTCCCATCGCAACACGGTATAGGCCGCACCGGGCAGCGGCGAGGCACCGGTACGCACCACCGCACGCACGACCGCCTCGCGGCCCTCCCCCCAGTGTGCCCGGCTCTCAATACTATAGGTGCCGCTGCCTCCTGCGATGGCCGCCGGCGGTGCGCCGACGACAGGCAACTCGCGCTGGGCCAGCGTCGCAGCGGCATCCAGGCCCATCGCGGTCAGCACCGGCGCCGGTGCGAAGTGCGGATCCGGCTGCGAGCGGGCGCTGAACAAGGTCACGTTCGGCAGCAGCCGGTGATACAGCTCGGGCGGCATGCCGAGTATCAGCCGCAGTTCGCCCAGGCTCTCGAACGGGGCGTCCTTGGCGCCGTACGGCAACCCGGCCGCGGCATAGTCACCATCTTCGGCACCGCCGCCCGCCTGGGTCAGGTTGTCGACATCGCGCCAATCGATGATCGCCCCGGCAAGCCGCTGGTCCTGCCCGGCCTCGGCGCCGAGCGCGCGCAACAGCGCCGCCAGCAGGGTCGGATCGGCGACGTTGATATCGACCTTGCCGGCCTCGTCGACGATGCGTATGTCCACCTGCGCGCCATCCCACGACCAGCGGTAGCGGCGACCGTCGGGCTGCCAGCGCGTGGCCGGATCGTTCGACTGCACGCGCGACAACCCATATTCGAGCCCGGCGCGCGCCACTTCCTGCGCCTGCCCGGAGCCACGCAGCACGCTGGCCTGCATCGCCTCCACCCGTGCGGTCAGCGCAAACGCACCGACCATCGCCGACAGCAGCACGATCAGCCACAGCACCAGCACCAGCGCGGCGCCGTGCATCGAACTGTGCGGGCGAAGCCGGGCCAGACGCTGCGAGCCGATCTGCGAGCGCGTGACAACGTCGAGCTGCTGGCCGGCGGTCACCGCGCGAAGATCATCGCTACAACGACCATGCAGGCCGCGATGGAATCGGCAACCGACGCTCATGGCCGCGCTCCCGCATTGCCCGCCTGCGGCAGTGCGACCAGCAATGGCGGCCACTTGCCGCGTGTGGAACGGATCTCGATGCGCACCAGCACCGGCAGGCGATCGTGCCATTCCCAGCGTTCCTGCCAGTCACCGAGCTTGCCGCTCTGCGGATCGATGCCGCGATAGCTGAAACGCACGTCTTCCAGCGCATCGGCCAGCATTTCCGGCGGCACCGGCGCCTCATCGACCACGTGCCCGGCCTGCACCATCGCCAGTCCCAACGTCAGCCGTTGCGCCGGTGCGGTGCCCTCCACCGTCAGCTCGTGCCGGTAGGGGCCACCGCGACCGAGGTAGTCCGGCACATCGGCGACGAAACGCATGCGCTGCGGCTCACCGACGAACAGCAGCACCTGACCGGTATCGGACGCGCGCTCCATCACCACCGGCAACGTGCTCGCCAATCGCTGGCGCAGGAAGCTCTCGACCGCGCGGATGCGCTCGCTCTGCCTCGCGATCTCTTCGCCGCGCTGGCTGACCGCACCGGCCGAGCGCAGCGTGACGAATGCCAATGCAAGACCGCCTGCCAGCAGTGCGGTGGCGAGCAGCACTTCGAGCAGGGTGAAGCCGGCGGACCGGGCGCCAGCGCAGCGCGGTATTCCTGACTCGTCATTCCCGCGAACGCGGGAAGTGGTTTTCAACAGTGCAACGCGCTGGTCATCCATGGACTTTGCAGGCAACGGCTCGACGTCCATGGATGCCCGCTTTCGCGGGAATGACGGATCGAAGTTTCTCGCGAAACCCCACACTGGCCAGCCAAATGCTTTCCATCTACGACGGAAGACAAGAACCAAGCGACCCGCAATGCCCATCACGGCGTCACCGCCGAAGCCAGACGCAACGTGCGCCAGCGCAGTTGCTGCGACGGCGTATCACCCCAGCGAATCTGCAGGTCCATCTGCAGCAGCGATGGAGCCGACGGCTGCAGCACTCCGTTGTTGCGCGCGCGCGGATCGGCATATGGCTGCACATCCAGCGTCCACTGGAACCTGCCGTCGTCGAACTGGCCACTCTGGCGACCGGGTTGCAGAGGCGCCTCCACGCCCTGCACCGCCAGCAGCGACTGCGCATACAGTGCGGCACGGCTGTAGGTCTCGCTGTCGCGCACCTGCTTCGCCGCGCCGGACAGCGTGCCTAGCAGCAACGTCAACGCCGCCGCCAGCAGCGCGAATGCCACGATCACCTCGATCAGCGAGTAGCCCTGCTGGCGCTTCATTCGGTGGTACCCCGCAACGGCCCTGCAGTGACCTCGCCGGTGACCCACGACACATCGATGCGCCAAGTCGACTGCCGTGCCTGCAACTCGATGCGCCCGCCAGTGGCACCTCCCTCGGGGAAGAACACGATCGCCCCTTCCTGCTCGCGCCGTTGCACCTGGCGCGCGCCGGTGAAGCGGATGTCGAGTCCCGGCGGGATATCGCCCTGGTGACCGGACGGCGCCTGCCAGCGTCGCGCCACCGGATCAAGGGTGAAGCGTTGCGGTTGCCCGCTCGCCAGCGCCTGCGTCCGCGTGAAACGCAACTGCGCGGCGATCTGCTTGGCCGAAGAACGCAGGCGCATGCCGTCAAGGCCGCCGGTCAGCACGCCGGCAGCCAGCAGCCCGGTCACCGCGATCAACGCGATGACCAGCAGCATTTCCAGCAAGGTCACGCCACGAACGTGGCGCGAAGCGGGAGACAGGCGCATGACGGCAGCGAACGGCGTTCGGGCTTATTCGTTCTTGATGTCCGCGTCATAGCTGGTACCACCAGGCCGACCGTCCTTGCCGAGGCTCATCAGGTCGAACGCCTGGCCTTCACCCGGCACGCGGTACTCGATCGCGTGGCCCCACGGGTCGTTGAGTTCGGCCGGCTTGGCGTACGGGCCGAGCCAACCACTGCTGCCGGCCGGCTGGGTGACCAGATCGTCGAGCTTGCTCGGCAGCTTGCCGGTATCGAGCTGGTAGTTCTCGACCTTGCCGGCCAGCGTCTGGATCTGCGACTTGGCGAGGTTGGCCTTGCCGCGATCGGCGCCACCAAGCACGCGGCTGCCCACCAGCGTGAGCACCGCGCCGATCAGCACGATCACGATGATGATTTCCAGCAGGCTCATGCCGGCCTGGCGCGCGGCGGAAGGCGAGGAAGTCAGGGAACGTCGGTTTGCCATTACGGGATTCCTGTTGCGGTTACGGAGTTGCGGAACACTGTAGGAGCGGCTTCAGCCGCGATGGGGCTTTCCCCTTTTTGCAGAGGGATCTGCATGAAAGCCTCATCGCGGCTAAAGCCGCTCCTACGGGATAGAGATCTGGGCACTGTCTTCTCACCCGATCGCATTGGTCAGGTCATACAGCGGCACCAGCACCGAGACGATCACCACGCCGACCACCGAAGCCAGCACCAGCGTCAGCGCCGGCACCAGCGCCGACAGCAAGCGGTCGATCGCCTGCGCGGTTTCCAGCTCGAAGGTATCGGCGGTCTTCAACAACATGCCGTCGAGTGCGCCGGATTCCTCGCCGACCTGGATCATCTGCAGCGCCAGCCGCGGAAACCGACCGCCACGTGCGAGCGCGCCCGACAGTCCACGGCCGTTCTTGACCTCTTCGGCCGCCGCACCGACGTCCTGCACCAGCGCGGTGTTGGATAGCACGTTGCGCGCGATGCCCAACCCGGCCAGCAACGGCACGCCGTTGCGCAGCAGCGTGCCGAGCGTGCGCGCCAGCCGCGCGGTTTCCAGCTTGGCCAGCAGCGAGCCGACCAGCTTGCGTTGCAGCAGCCAGCCATCGAGCGCAAGCCGGAACTGCGGATCGCGACGGCGGCGCTCCAGCCAGATCACCGCCAGTCCCGGCACGCCGATCAGCACGAACCACCAGTCGCGCACCAGCAGGCCCACCGACAGCACCGCCTGGGTGAACCACGGCAGCGCCACGTCCAGGCTCTCGTACATCTGTGCGAACTGCGGCACCACGTAGCCGAGCAGGAACAGCAGCGCGCAGCCGACCACCGCGATCAGGATCGCCGGGTAGATCAGCGCATTGATCACGCGGCCTTTCAGCTCACGGCTGCGTTCGAGGTAATCGGCCAGGCGCTGCAATGTGTCCTGCATGCTGCCGCCGGCCTCACCGGCGCGCACCATGTTCACGTACAACCGCGAGAACACGCCGTGCTGGCGCTCCAATGCCGCCGACAACGGCGCGCCGCCACGCACGGTGTCGCGGATCGCGACGATGATGCGCTTGCTGCGATCGTCCTCGGGCAGGTCCATCAGGATCGACAGCGCCCGATCCAGCGGCTGGCCGGCGCCGAGCAGCGTCGCCAGCTGCTGGGTGAACTGCACCAGCGCCTGCCCATCGAAGCCCTTGCGCCGGAACAGCGTCGACCACGAAGTACCCGATGCACCATCGGCCAGCCGCGCTTCCACCGGCAGGTGACCCTGCTCCTGCAGACGCGCGGCGACCTCGGCATCGGTCGCCGCCTCCATCTGGCCTTCCAGCATTTCGCCCTGCGCGTCGAGGGCTTTGTAGCGGTACAGGGGCATCGGGGAAATCTTCGGAGTAATTTTTTCGTCATTCCCGCGAAAGCGGGAAGCGGTTTTCGACAGCGCAAGTCGCTGGCCATCCATGGACGTCAGCGCTTGGAACCTGACCGATGATGTCAGGCCACAAATCCCTCCAAGACGGATTGCTTGCGTCGATCAGCTCCAACTTCCAAGCACGTATCCATTTCTTGATCTGCTTTTCGCGCAAGATCGCAGACTCCATCGTGTCGTGCAGCTCATACCACATCAGCCGTGCGACGCCATAGCGCTTGGTGAATCCGTCCGCTACATGTTCTATGTGCTGCCAGACTCTGCCAATCAGATCGCTGGTCACGCCGACATAAAGCGTTCCATTGCGATTATTGGCCAGTAGATAGACACATGGCTGCTTGTTCATCGTTCCTCCTTGAACGTCCATGGATGACCAGCGCGTTGCGCTGTTGAAAACCACTTCCCGCTTTCGCGGGAATGACGGAAGTCGAGGGTACAGCGACCCTCTACTCATCCCTCCTCCGTAACCCGCAGCACTTCCTCGATCGTGGTCTCACCACGCAGCGCCTTGGACAGGCCGTCCTCGAACATCGTGCGCATGCCGGCGGTGCGTGCCAGTTGCTCGATCTCGCCCATGCCGGCGCGGCGCATCACCGCGCGGCGCAGTTCGTCGTTCATCACCAGGAATTCGACGATGGTGGTACGTCCCAGATAGCCGGTCGGTGCCAGTGACGACGGGCGCGGCCGGTACAGGAAGATCTCGCCCTCCGGCTGCAAGCGACGCAGACCGAACTTCTCGATCTCCTCCGGCGTGGCGGGATACTTCTCCGCATGCTGCGGCTCCAGCCGTCGCACCAGGCGCTGGGCGAGGATGCCGTTGACGGTGGAGGTCAGCAGGTAATCCTCCACGCCCATGTCGAGCAGGCGGGTGATGCCACCGGCGGCGTTGTTGGTGTGCAGCGTGGACAACACCAGGTGGCCGGTCAGCGCGGACTGGATCGCGATGCGCGCGGTCTCCAGGTCGCGCATTTCGCCGATCATGATGATGTCCGGATCCTGGCGCACGATCGAGCGCAGCGCGTTGGCGAAATCCAGCCCGATCTGCGGCTTGGCCTGGATCTGGTTGATGCCCTCGATCTGGTACTCGATCGGATCCTCGACGGTGATGATCTTGACGTCGGCGGTGTTGAGCTGGCTCAGCGCGGTGTACAGCGTGGTGGTCTTGCCCGAGCCGGTCGGGCCGGTCACCAGCAGGATGCCGTGCGGCAGCTCCAGCACCTTGCGGAACTGCGGCAGGAATTCTTCGGTGAACCCGAGCCGGTGATAGTCGAACACCACCGTCTCGCGATCGAGCAGACGCATCACCACGCTCTCGCCGTGCGCGGTCGGCACGGTGCTCACGCGCAGATCCAGTTCCTTGCCCTGCACGCGCAGCTGGATGCGGCCGTCCTGCGGCAGGCGGCGCTCGGCGATGTTGAGCCGGGCCATGATCTTGATGCGGCTGATCACCGCGGCGGTCAGCTTGGCCGGCGGGCTCTCGCCCTCGACCAGCACGCCATCGACGCGGTAACGCACCTTCAAGCGGTTTTCGAACGGCTCGACATGGATGTCCGAGGCGCGCAGCTCGACCGCGTGCTGGATCACCAGGTTGACCAGCCGGATCACCGGCGCCTCGGAGGCGAGGTCGCGCAGGGTTTCGATGTCGTCGGCCGCGCCGGTCTCGCTGTCGGCGGTCTCGACGATCGCGCCCATCGCGCTGCGGCCCTGGCCGAACCAGCGCTCGATCACATCGTCGATCTCCGAGCGCAGGCCGACGCGCAGGCGCACCTGGCAACCGGTCGCCAACCGCACCGCGTCGGTCGCGTAATCGTCGTAGGGATCGGCGCTCCACAGCTCGATGCTGCCGCCCTGCTCGCCCAGCGGGCAGACGTGGAACTGCTTCAGGAAGCGCGGCGACAGCGCCTGGATCTCGGGCAGTGCTTCCGGCGGGGTGTCCGGCAGTTGCCGGGCGTCCAGCAGCGGCAGTTCCAGCACCTCGGCGCATGCCTCGGCGTGGTCGCGCTCGGACACCAGACCCAGCCGCCCGAGCAACGCGAGCAGGCCCAGGTCGGACTCGGCCTGCAGCTGACGTGCACGCGCCAGGTCGCCATCCTTGAGCTTGCGCCGTTCCAGCAGTCGCTCGACCACGCGCGACTCAGCACCACCCTCCTCGTTCCATCCAGCCACAAGCGCGTTCACGCATCTCTCCCATGGTGAAGCGCGGACTTTAGCAGTTCGACGCGACCGCTCGCTCATTCCAGGCGGTGAGCCACGTCAAGAAACGGAAAACCCCGGCGTTGGCCGGGGTTTTCCTCATCCATCAAGATGAATGCGTTACTGGCGCGCGACCAGGCTCACTCCCGAGTAGGCCGCTTCGCCCACCACCTTGACGTAGTAGGTGCCCGCCTGCGGCGAGGTGAAGCGCACGGTCTCGCTGTTGCCGGAGCGGGTCGACTTGCTGTCGTAGCTGCTGGCGCTGGGTTCGGCCTCGAACTTCACGTACAGCGAGACATCACCGGTGCCGCCGTAGCTCAGGAAGCTCAGCACCGCGCCGGCATCGGCCTTGAAGCTGTACAGCGCTTCGCTGCCGGCGGCGCCGGCCAGCCCGCCCACTGCCACCTTGTTGGTCAACGGCGTGGCTTCGGGACCGCAGGTTTCCGTGGCCGGATTGCACGGGGGTTCCAGGGCCTTGTCCAGTGCGCCCTTGGCATCGACGATGCCGGTGCCGATCGGGGTGGCGGCCGGGATCGTCACCGGGAACGGCCGTGCGGTCTCCTTCAACAGGGTCTCGACGGCGGCCGGGGTCAGCGGGGTACCGCCAGCGGCAACGACCGCGCTTTGCACCAGCGCCACCGTCGCCGCCACGTGCGGCGAGGCCATCGAGGTACCGCCCTTGCCCGAGTAGGTGTAGGCACCGGAAGTCGGCGTGGTCAGGCCGGTGTAGCCGGCCTGCCAGACGTAGCCGCCCGGGTTGCCGTCGACGCTGCCACCGCCGCCGGGTGCGGACAGATCGACCTTGGCACCGTAGTTGGAGTAGTAGGCGATACCGCCAGTGATGCGGGTGGCACCGACCGCGATCACGTTGTCGCAGCTGGCCGGGCGGAAGTTGGCGACGTCGCCGGCGCTGTTGCCGGCCGCCACCACCACGGTGGTGCCGCGCGACACCGCACCATTGATCGCCGACTGGTACAGCGCATCGCACGCGCTGCTGCCGCCGAGGCTCATGTTGATGACTTCAGCCGGGGTGGTGATGTCCGGGATGCCATCGACGTGACCGCCCGAGGCCCAGGTGATCGCGTCGGCGATGTCGGACAGGTAGCCGCCGCACTTGCCGAGCACGCGCACCGGCAGCACCGTGGCCTTGTAGGCGACGCCGGCCATACCGACGCTGTTGTCGGTGGTCTCGGCGATGGTGCCGGCCACATGGCTGCCATGCCAGGAGCTGTTCGACGCGGTCGAGCCGCTGTAGCACTCGTTGGCGGTCGCGACCCAGTCACCGTAGTCGAGCGCTCCGGGTACGCGTGCATCGGTCGCACGGCGCGAGGTTTCGGCGTCGGAGATGAAGTCGTAGCCCTCCAGGATCGTGGTGCCGGCGAAATCCGGATGGTCATACAGGATGCCGGTGTCGAGCACCGCCACCACCACGCCTTCACCTTGCGAAACGTCCCATGCCGCCGGTGCGTTGATGCCGCCGGTCGCGCTGTTGAAGTGCCACTGATAGGTAGCGTAGTAGGGATCGTTCGGCACCAGTTGCGGTGTCGTATCGGTGGCCGGCTGGATGTCGGCGTGCTGCAGCTTGGTATCGACCACGGCGTACTCGACCGCCGGATCAGCGGCCAGCTCGGCCAGCACCTTGTCCAGCTGGGCACGATCGAGCTTGCCCGACAGCTTGAGCAGGTCGGCGCCGACACCGAGCTTGCGCACGTAGGTGGCCTTGGGTGCGACCGCCGTCGCGCGGCCGCTCGCAGCGGCCGTCACACCAGCGCGGGTCACTGCCGACTGTGCGGCGGAAAGCTTGCTGGTCGCGCTGGCGGCGGCGGAACTGCCGTCGCGATAGCGGACCACGATGCGGCTGGCAACTTCCGCGTCGGCGGGCACCGCCTTGGCCGGCTCACTGACCAACAGCTTCGGTTCGGCGGCGTGTGCGCCGGAAGCTCCCATTGCCGCAATCAGTACGGCGTATGCAAGAGCGTTGAGACGGTGTTTCTGCTTGTCGATCACGTTGAAGTCCTCTTCGGTTTTCGTGGATCCGTCGTCGTTTCTGAGGCCATGCACTTCCTTGCGTCCTCCCGGCTGGCCCCGCCGGGAGTTGCCTTACCGCCCTGTCGGGCGCTATGAGACGGGCGGCCGCACGCAGCGACCGCCCGGATTACTCACCAGCCGAAACCGGCACCGACGCCGACCGACTTGTCGTCGCCGCTGAACGCACCGCCCAGGGTGACCGTGGCGCGATCGCTGAGCGCACGCTGGTAGCCGATCGACAGTGCCGACTCACCGCTCTGGAAGCCGACGCCGACGCCGACGCGGTTGTCGGTGCGGATGCCGGCCGCGCTGGTGGCCATGTTCAACATCGCCGCGTTCATCGCGCCCTGGCGGTCGATACGGCGGTCCTGGCGGCGGAAGCGGTCATCGATCTCGCCCTTGTAGGTGTCGAACGTGTCGGCCATCGCCGCGAAGCGGTTGTCGGTGTAGCTGTTGGCGGTGGCGACACCGCTGTCGAGCTGCGCCTTGTTGACCGCATCGGTGGACTGGGTACCGGCTGCGACGTTGGTGACCTGGCGTTCGTTGCCGGTACTGCCCACCGACACCGTGTTGGCACGATCAGCCACCGAACCCTGGCCCAGCGCCACCGCCCCCTGCGCGGTCGCCGATGCGCCCTGGCCGATCGCCGTGGCCGAAGCCGCACTGACGCTGGCACCCTCGCCCACCGCCACCGCATTGGTCGCCACCGCGGCGATCGTGGTGTTGGCACCGATCGCGGTACTGCCGTCGGCGTTGACCCGTGCATTGCTGCCGATCGCGGTGTCGTTCGGGCCATGCGCATAGGCACTGCCGCCGATCGCGGTGCCGGTCACGTCATTGGCCTGCGCCGAGGTGCCGACCGCCGTGGAACTGGCGACGCTGCTGGTCGATGTCGTCTCGGTGCTGGCCACTGTCGCTTCCTGCACACTCGCCGTCTCCATCGTTTCGACCGAAGCAGCGGCGATGCTCGGGCCACGCACCGATCCATGCGAGTCGCCGCTGTTCGACGACGCGGTACGCGCATCCAGCTCGCTGACCTTGTTGTCCAGCGCGGTCAGCGCGGCACCGACGTTGCGGTAGGTCGCGCCCTGGATCACGTAGGTCGGCGCGACGAACACACCCTGCGCACCGAGCGCCGCACCGCCACCGAGGAAGCTGGCGATGTTGCCGAGCGACTGGAACAGCTGGCCACCGTTGATCGCATCGGTGCTGCTGGCGGTCAGCGCGCCGGCACCGACGTTGACGATGCGGCGCGTGGCCGGACCACCGACGCCGTTGCCGCTGCCCACCGAAACCACATTGGCCTCGTAGGTACGCGAACCGGAACCCAGCGCGACCGAATCGGCACCACTGGCCCCTGCATTCGCACCCAGCGCAACGCCGTTGCTGGCGCTCTGACGCACGAACGAGTTGTAGCCCACGGCCAAGCCATTTTCACCGAGCGTGCTGGTCTGGCGTCCGATCGCGGTGCTGTTGACGCCGACCGCGGTGCTGGCGACGCCATACGCGCTGCCCCCCGTGGCGGATGCGGTGCTGCTGGCACCGATCGCGGTGCTGCGTGCACCGCTGGCGGTGGCACCGGCACCGGCGGCGGTGCTGTCGGTGCCACTGGCGAGGGCGACCTTGCCACCGCTGGCCTGGAAGCCATCGCTGGTCGCCTGCACCGTGGCCGCGATCGCATCGAGCTGGCCCTTGTTGACCGCATCGTTGACCTCCACTGCGTCGCTGACGTTGGTGATCCGGCGCGTGGCCGGGCCGCCGACACCATCGCCGCTACCCACCGACACCGTGTTGGCGGTGTAAGCACGCGAACCGGCACCCAGCGCGACCGAATTGGCCGCACTCACGCCGGCATTCGCGCCGAGTGCCACACCGTTTTCGGCGCGTTCGTTGACGATGCTGTTGTAGCCGACCGCCACGCCATTCGTGCCGATCACATTGGTCTGACGACCCACGCCGGTGCTGTTCACACCGGTAGCCGAACCATCCGCCCCGATCGAAGTCGCGCCGACGGCACTGGCACGTGCTGCCGAGCCCAGGGCCAGCGTGTTGTCCGCCAGTGCGAACGCGCTCTGGCCCAATGCGGTGGCGTTGACGCCGCTGGCATAGGAGTTCCAGCCGATCGCCGTGGCGTAGTCATTGGTCGCCCATGCGCCCGCGCCGAACGCTGCCGCGCCGGTGCCGCTGGCACGTGCCGAGATCAGCCCGTAAGCCGAGCCACCCACCACCACGCTTTCATCGCCGGTGGCTTCACTGAACTCGCCAACCGCCACGCTGCTGGCACCGCCGGCCGTGGCTGCCACACCGACCGCCGTGGCGTAGTCGTTGGATGCCGAAGCGCCATAACCGAGCGCCGAAGACAGATAGCCGGTCGCCTCGCTGTAGCCGCCCAGCGACGTCGAACCCACACCCGAGGCCGCACTGCGGAAGCCCACTGCCGTGGCCTGGTTGTCGGTAGCCGAAGCCTCGTTACCAACCGCCGTGGCATAGGTCGAAGCCGCTTGCGCACCGGCACCCGTTGCCGTCGCACCGACTTCCGATGCAACCGCACCACTGCCGATCGCGCTACTGTTTTCGCCGAGCGCCTGTGCGTTGGTGCCCAGTGCAGCGGCATTGGTACCGGTAGCCAGTGCATCCAAGCCCACAGCAGTTGCGCCATCCGCCAGTGCATTGGCACCGCTGCCGAATGCCGAAGCACCGACCCCGATCGCATTGCTCGCTTCACCGGCCGCCGTCGCGTTATCGCCTTCAACATAAGCGCCGGCATCACTGTCACTGCTGCCACTGGCCTTGAAGTACTTGTCGGTGGTCTGTGCGACCGCCGCCACTTCATCGAGCTGCGCCACGTTCACTGCATCGGTGGCTTCAGTACCTGCCGCGACGTTGGTGATCTGGCGTTCGCTGCCGACATCGCCCACCGATACCGTGTTGGCGCGTTCGGCTACCGAATTGGCGCCGAGTGCAACCGAGTTGTCCGCGTACGCGGTGCTGTAGAAGCCCACTGCGGTGCTCAGATCACCCACTGCCCAGGATTCGGCGCCCAGCGCGCTGGCACCCGTGCCTGGCGCATAGGCGAAGTAGCCCAGCGCGGTCGCCTCGAGACCCGACGCTTCGCTCAGCGTGCCGGTCGCGGTGCTGTAGTCGCCCGAGGCAACCGCACCGGCGCCGAGCGCGGCCGACGCCTCGCCACTGGCCTGCGTGGATACATAGGCACCCAGGCCCGGGATCAGATCGGCCGGACCACCCAGCGCCACACTGCTGGTGCCGGTCGCGCTGCTCTGCGTGCCGACCGCAGTGCTGTAGTCACCGATCGCGTTGGAGACCGCGCCGAACGCCGACGCCTGTGCACCGGAGGCATAAGCGCCGACACCGTAGGCCGAGGCGGCAAAGCCCGACGCCTCGGCGCTTGCGCCCACTGCGGTACCGCCGACGCCGGCACTGGTCGCACCGGTGTCCACCGCCACCCCACCGTTGGTGATCAGCGGATTGCCATCCGCATCGACCGCATTGCCACCGACCGCGACCGCAGCCGGACCGGTGGCCTGTGCATTCTGGCCGAACGCCGCGCTGTTCTGGCCGGAAGCCAGTGCGTTGTAACCCACCGCCGTTGCGCCATCGGCCAATGCATTGCTGCCGCTGCCGAACGCCGAAGCGCCGCTCCCGATCGCGTTGCTCGCTTCGCCCGCCGCCGTGGCATTGCTGCCTTCGACATAGGCGCCGGCATCGCTGTCGCCGCTGCCGCTGGCCTTGAAGTACTTGTCGGTGGTCTGTGCCACCGCCGCCACCTCATTGAGCTGCGCCACGTTCACCGCATCGGTGTCCTCGGTGCCTGCTGCGACGTTGGTGATCTGACGCTCGGCGCCAGCACTGCCGACTGAGACCGTATTGGCACGATCGGCCACCGCATCCGCACCCAGTGCGACTGCGTTCGCGGCAGTGACATAGGCATTGCTGCCCAGCGCCGTCGCATCGTCCGCCAGCGCGAACGCGCTCTGGCCCAACGCGGTGGCGTTGACGCCGTTGGCATAAGAGTTCCAGCCGATCGCCGTGGCATAGTCATCGGTCGCCCAAGCGCCCGCGCCGAACGCCGCCGCACCGGTGCCGCTGGCACGCGCCGAGATCAACCCGTAAGCCGAACCACCGACCACCACGCTCTCATCGCCAGTGGCTTCACTGAACTCGCCAACTGCCACGCTGCTGGCACCGCCTGCTGTAGCGGCCACACCGACCGCCGTGGCGTAGTCGTTGGATGCCGAAGCGCCGTAGCCGAGCGCCGAAGACAGATAGCCGGTCGCCTCGCTGTAGCCACCCAGCGAGGTCGAACCCACACCCGAAGCCGCACTGCGGAAGCCCACTGCCGTGGCCTGGTTGTCGGTAGCCGAAGCCTCGTTGCCAACCGCCGTGGCATAGGTCGAAGCCGCTTGCGCACCGGCACCCGTTGCCGTCGCACCGACTTCCGATGCAACCGCGCCGCTACCGATCGCACTGCTGTTTTCGCCGAGCGCCTGTGCGTTGCTGCCCAGTGCAGCGGCATTGCTCCCGGTGGCCAGTGCATCCAAGCCCACAGCAGTTGCGCCATCGGCCAGTGCATTGGCACCGCTGCCGAACGCCGATGCACCCGTGCCGATCGCATTGCTCGCTTCACCGGCCGCAGTAGCGTTGTCGCCCTCGATGTAGGCACCGGCATCGCTATCGCTGCTGCCGCTGGCCTTGAAGTACTTGTCGGTGGTCTGCGCGACCGCCGCCACCTCATTGAGCTGCGCCACGTTCACCGCGTCGGTGGATTCGGTACCTGCCGCGACGTTGGTGATCTGGCGTTCGCTGCCAGCATCGCCGACCGAGACCGTGTTGGCACGCTCAGCCACCGAACCCGCACCCAGCGCGACCGAATTTGTCGCGAGGGCAAGCGCATTGCTACCCAACGCCGTCGCATCATCCGCCAGCGCGAAAGCGCTCTGACCCAACGCGGTGGCAT
Source organism: Pseudomonas sp. GW821-FHT07E12 (assembly GCF_058986605.1). NCBI lineage: Bacteria > Pseudomonadati > Pseudomonadota > Gammaproteobacteria > Pseudomonadales > Pseudomonadaceae > Pseudomonas > Pseudomonas sp. GW821-FHT07E12. The sequence goes on from NZ_JBYSVX010000002.1 coordinate 214,159, forward strand.
TGACGCTGTCGGCCCAGGCATTCCAGCCAATCGCAGTGGCCTGATCATTGGTCGCCCATGCACCCGCGCCGAACGCGGATGCGCCGGTGCCGCTGGCACGGGCCGAGATCAATCCGTAAGCCGAACCACCCACCACCACGCTCTCATCGCCGGTGGCTTCACTGAACTCGCCGACCGCCACGCTGCTGGCGCCAGCGGCCGTGGCTGCCACACCAACCGCCGTGGCGTAATCGTTCGATGCCGAAGCACCGTAGCCGAGAGCCGATGACAGATAACCCGTCGCTTCGCTGTAACCACCCAACGAGGTCGCACCGGTCGCCGAAGCTGCGCTGCGGAAGCCGACTGCGGTGGCCTGGTTGTCGGTGGCTGTCGCCTCGTTACCGACTGCCGTGGCGTAGGTCGAAGCCGCTTGCGCACCGGCACCGGTCGCCGTTGCGCCGACTTCGGACGCAACCGCGCCGCTGCCGATCGCACTGCTGTTTTCGCCGAGCGCCTGTGCGTTGTTGCCCAGCGCGGCGGCATTGCTGCCGGTGGCCAGCGCATCCAGACCGACTGCGGTGGCGCCATCGGCCAACGCATTCGCGCCGCTGCCGAACGCCGAAGCACCCGTGCCGATCGCATTGGACGCTTCACCCGCCGCAGTAGCGTTGTCGCCTTCGATGTAGGCACCGGCATCGCTATCGCTGCTGCCGCTGGCCTTGAAGTACTTGTCGGTGGTCTGCGCCACCGCTGCGACTTCATTGAGCTGCGCCACGTTCACCGCATCGGTGGCTTCCGTGCCGGCCGCTACATTGGTGATCTGGCGTTCCGCGCCGGCACTGCCGACCGACACGCTGTTCTCGCGATCCGCGTAGGAACCCTGGCCCAACGCCACGCTGCCGGCCGCCTCGGCGGTGGCATCGGCGCCGAGCGCGACGCTGTCATCCGAATAGGCGGTGCTGAAATTGCCGACCGCGGTGCTGTTGACGCCCGGCGTCCACGCTGCACCACCGACGGCGGTGGAGTAATCGCCCGACGCCTCGGTCGGCAACAAACCGGCGAGCGCACCACCGATTGCAACGCTGTTGTAACCGCTGGCAATGCTGCCCTGACCGGACGCAATGCTGTAGTTGCCGGAAGCGACCGCATCGCCGCCCAGCGCGACCGCGCCCGAGCCCGATGCCGTGCTGAAATTGCCGACCGCCGTGCTGTTGAAGCCGCTGGCGCTGGCATAACCACCGAGCGCGGTCGCGTAGTTGGCGACCGCCTCCGCGCCGAAGCCGAATGCGGCCGCACTGGTGCCGGCAGCGATGCTCTCCGCGCCGATCGCGGTGCTCAGCTCGCCGGAGGCGGTGCTGTAGTAACCATGCGCGGTGGACTCGGTCCCCGATGCCTCGCTCAATGCGCCGACCGCCGCGGCCGCGCCGCCACTGGCAACCGCGCCAGCCCCTGTCGCCACGCTGTGCGCACCGGTGGCCTGGCTGCCCGCGCCGACTGCCACCGCGTTGGTGCCGGACGCATTGGCGCTGCCGTCGACCACGCAGCTGTCGATGATGCTGCCGCCAAGCACGATGCAGTTCTGGTTGCCGCCGACCTCGACCGACTGCGCCAGCGCCGCCGGTGGCAATGCCCCGGCCGCGAGCACCGCCGCGACCGCCACGGGCAGGACCAGACGATTACGCCGAACCACGTGGCCTTGCGCCACTTGTCCCCTGCTGTCGCCGCTGGCCAGTTCCGAGGCCACGGTCCACAGACCCAAAGATGTGTTCCAGACCTTGCGATAAATCCGATTCATCGACGTGGTGCTCCTTCAATTAGGCTGGTTTTTTTGGTGAAAAACTCACCACCGCACGGCGACTTCCAGGCCATGCGATCCCCCCGAGGGCGTTAGGTGGCGCGATCCGTTCGAAAGTGGCTGGCGGCGGTGAATCTTTTGCCAGCGCCGTCAAAAAAATGAACAGCAACGAACCGTGCGACGTCCCCAAGTGTTAACAGCGACAAATTTCAACGTCAAGGTTTTGACTCATAACCTTATGGAAGGTGATCAAAATCAATGTTTTATGGAAATTTGATAATTTTTTGTTAATTCCAGCCAAAACAACCACATATGGCAATCACGACAAAAACCGATGCGCGGATGCACAAAAAAACCCGCCGGGGAGCGGCGGGTTTGGGTGCTGCATGCCGTCAGGACGGCGGGCGTGACGGTCTCAGCCGCACCACACCCGTGCGTTGCGAAACATCCGCAGCCAGGGTGAGGAGTCCTCGCCCCAACCGGCCGGCGACCAGCTCAGGTTGACGCTGCGCGGGGTGCGCTCCGGGTGCGGCATCAGGATCGTCACCCGGCCGTCGTTACTGGTCAGGCCGGTGATGCCGTCGGGCGAGCCGTTCGGGTTGAGCGGATAGCGCGCAGCCTTGCCGTCGCCATCGACATAGCGCAGCGCCACACGCGCGGCGGCCTGATCGACCGCGCTGTCGAAGTCGGCATAGCCCTCGCCGTGCGCGACCGCGACCGGGATCCTCGAGCCGGCCATGCCACGCAGGAAGATCGACGGCGATTCCACCACCTCCAGCAACGCAGTGCGCCCCTCGAACTGCTCGCTGCGGTTGCGCAGGAAACGCGGCCAATGCTCGGCGCCGGGGATGATGTCCTTGAGCTGGCTCAGCATCTGGCAGCCATTGCACACGCCCAGCGCGAAGCTGTCCTCGCGCGCGAAGAACGCGGCGAAGGCCTCGCGCAGCGCCGGGCGTTCGAGGATCGAAGTCGCCCAGCCGCGGCCTGCACCGAGCACGTCGCCGTAGCTGAAGCCACCGCACGCGGCCAGACCGCGGAAATCCTTCAGATCCACGCGCCCGGCGATCAGGTCGCTCATGTGCACGTCATGGCTGGTGAAGCCGGCACGTTCGAAGACGTTGGCCATCTCGATCTGGCCGTTAATGCCCTGTTCGCGCAGGATCGCGATCTTCGGACGAGCGCCGGTAGCAATGTAAGGCGCTGCCACATCCTCGCCCGGATCGAAGCTGAGCTTGGGCTTCAATCCCGGCGCATTGAAGTCGCGTGCGATCGCCCGCTCCTCGTCGGCGCTGTCGGGGTTGTCGCGCAGCTTCTGCATCGCATGCGTGACCGACCACCAGGCATCGAACAGCTCCTGCCAGCTCCACTCGGCCAGGGTCTTGCCCTCGGCACCGACGCGGATGCGCGGCGCGCTGACCGGCCGGGCGATGCGTTGTGCGCACTCGGTCAACGCATGGCGCTCGACCAGATCGGCAAACGCGGCGCGATCCTCGCTGGCGATCTGCACGATCGCACCCAGTTCCTCGTTGAACAGGCTGCGGAAGGCATCCTCACCCCAGCCGTCGAGCACGATGTCCAGACCACGACGCGAGGCGAACGCCATCTCGCACAGCGCAGCGAAAGCACCGCCGTCGCTGCGGTCGTGATAGGCCAGCAACAGCCCGGCCTCACGCGCATCGCGGATCAGCTCGAAGAACGCACGCAGACGCTGCGGATCGTCCAGGTCAGGCACCTCGCCCCCGAACGCCGGCAACGCCTCGTCACCGGCATGCACCTGCGCCAGCACCGACCCACCCAGACGCTGCTTGCCCGCGCCCAGACCGATCAGCCACAGATCGCTGTCTTCCTCGCGATCCAGCAGCGGCACCAACTGGCGACGCGCATCGGCGACCGGCGCGAACGCGGTGATGACCAGCGAGACGGGCGAAACGCTTTTGTGAGCGACGGGATTCGAAATTCGGGATTCGGGATTCGCAGACGCGGATGGCTCTTCACCAATCCCGAATCCCGAATCCCCAATCCCTGCCCATTGCGCCTGCATCGACAGCGAGTCCTTGCCCACCGGAATGCTGATATCCAGCGCCGGGCACAGTTCCATGCCGACGGCCTTGACCGCGTCGAACAGCAGCGCGTCTTCACCGGGGTGGCCGGCGGCGGCCATCCAGTTGGCCGACAGCTTGACCGTGTCCAGCGTCTCGACCGGAGCGGCGCACAGGTTGGTGATCGCCTCGCCGACCGCGATGCGCGCGGCTGCGGCCGAGTTCAACAGCGCCAGCGGGGTGCGCTCGCCGATCGACATCGCCTCACCGGCATAGCCTTCGAAGCTAGCCAGGGTGATCGCACAATCGGCCATCGGCAGCTGCCACGGACCGATCATCTGCTCGCGCGCGGTGAGGCCACCGACGCTGCGATCGCCGATCGTGACCAGGAAGCTCTTGGCCGCGACGGTCGGGTGCGCCAGCACGCGCAGACCGGTCTCACGCAGTTCCAGCGCATCGGTCGCCAGCTGCGGCCAGCGCGGTGCCGGCGGATGCGCGGTGTCGCGGTGCATCTTCGGCGCCTTGCCGAACAACACGTCCATCGGCAGATCGATGGGGTGCCGGGATTCGGGATGACCAGCCATTCGGCTGTGGGAAGCGGGGATTGGTGATTCGTCAGAAGCGGAAGCGGCGCTCTTGCCAATCCCGAATCCCGACTCCCCAATCCCGGCACCAAACACGCCATACCCCACCACCAGCCGCTCCTCGGCCGTGACCACGCCGACCGCCGCGAACGGGCAGCGCTCGCGCGCGCAGATCGCCGCGAATTCTTCCAGCCGCTCGGCCGGCACGCCAAGCACGTAGCGCTCCTGCGATTCGTTGCACCACAGCTCCAGCGGCGACAGCGACGGGTCGTCGGTCGGTACCTTGCCCAGGTCGATCACACCGCCCACGCCCGAGTCGTGCAGCAGCTCGGGAATCGCGTTGGACAGGCCACCGGCGCCGACGTCGTGGAAGAACTGGATCGGGTTGTCCGCACCCAGCGCCACGCAACGGTCGATGACCTCCTGGCAGCGTCGCTCCATCTCCGGGTTGTCGCGCTGCACGCTGGCGAAGTCCAGGTCCTCGGCGCTCTCGCCGGAGGCCACCGAACTGGCCGCGCCGCCGCCCAGGCCGATCAGCATCGCCGGGCCGCCGAGCACGATCACCGCATCGCCCGGCTGCAGCTTGATCTTGTCCACCTGCACGCGGTCGATCGCGCCCAGGCCGCCGGCCAGCATGATCGGCTTGTCGTAGGCGCGCGCGATGCCGTCTTCGGCCAGCTCGAAGCTGCGGAAATAGCCGAGCAGGTTGGGACGGCCGAACTCGTTGTTGAACGCGGCGCCGCCGAGCGGGCCGTCGAGCATGATTTCCAGCGCCGAGGCCATGCGCGGATTCAGCGCGCGCGGCGCTTCCCACGGCTGTGGCAACGTCGGAATGCGCAGGTGCGAGACCGAAAAACCGGTCAGACCGGCCTTGGGCTTGCCACCGCGACCGGTCGCACCCTCGTCGCGGATCTCACCACCGGCGCCGGTCGAGGCGCCCGGGAACGGCGCGATCGCGGTTGGATGGTTATGGGTCTCGACCTTGATCTGGAACGCGCTCGGCACCACCGCCTCGCTGCGGTACTGGCCGGTCTTCGGATCGGGGCGATAACGCGCCGCCGGATGCCCTTCGATCACCGCCGCGTTGTCGCTGTACGCGCTGAGCGTGTGCTGCGGCGTCTGCTGGTGGGTGTGCTTGATCATCCGGAACAGGGATCGGTCCTGATCCTTGCCGTCGATGGTCCAGCTGGCGTTGAAGATCTTGTGCCGGCAGTGTTCGGAATTGGCCTGCGCGAACATCATCAGTTCGACATCCGACGGATCGCGCCCCAGCTCGGCGTAGCGCGCGCGCAGGTACTCGATCTCGTCGGCCGCCAGCGCCAGGCCGAGGCGGCTGTTGGCCTCCTCCAGCGACGCCAGCGGAATGCGCTCGACCGTGCCACGCGGCAGCGCGGTGAACAGCGCCTGTGCCGCCTCGGCATTGTCCAGCAGCGATTGGGTCATCGGATCGTGCAGCAGCTTGCCGAGCGCGGTCTGCACCGCCGCATCGGCGGGCCAGCCCAGCAGATCGATGCGCATGCCGCGCTCGACCCGCTTGATCGGCTGGCCGGCACCACGCACCAGCTCGGTGGCCTTGCTCGACCACGGCGACAGCGTGCCCAGGCGTGGCACCACGAAGCGCGATTGCGCGGCGGCCTCGGCGCTGACCGGCTCGCCCTCGGCCTGCAGGATGCGGCGCAGCGTGGTCAGGTCGGGCGTGCGCCCGGCCTCCGGTTCAATGAAGTAGACGTGCCAGGCACCCGCGATACGCAGGTCAGGCGCGACGGACTGCAGGCGGGATTCGAGCCGAGCAAGGCGGAACGGCGACAGGGCGGCGGCGCCCTCGAGGACGATCATCCGGGAAACCGTGGAGATAACGGGCCGGCTATTGTAGTGGGATTCGGGATTCGGGATTCGGGATTCGGGAAAAGCGTCTTTGCCAGGTTCTGGCAGTCAAACGATTCGATGCACCTCTACGGAAGCGGCTTCAGCGCCCGTGACAGCAGGCCGGCAAAGCCCGTCGAGGCTGGAATCCCCTACCCCTGCCAGCCACTCTCCGAAGCTGGCTTTTTACGAATCCCCTAAAATCCCAAATCCCAAATCCCGAATCCCAGCCTTTCAGGGACTGCCGGCGGTGCTCGTGGCGGCCGCGGCAGCGCGCTTTTCCAGCGCGGCGCGCAGCTGGGCCGGCGGCAGGTAGCCACCGAGCTGGGTGCCGTCCGGGGCGAAGATCGCCGGGGTGCCGTTCACGCCCAGGCGCTGGCCCAGGTCGTATTCCATCGTCACCGGGTTCTTGCAGCTGCGTGCCGACACCGGCTGGCCCTGCTTGGCGGCGGTCAGTGCCTGCTTGCGATCCGCCGCACACCAGACCGAGACCATGTCCTTGTAGTCCTGGCTGCCCAGGCCCATGCGCGGGAACGCCAGGTATTCCACCGCGATGCCCTGCTTGTTCAGCTCGGCGATCTCGCTGTGCAGCTTGCGGCAGTAGCCGCACTCGATGTCGGTGAAGACGCTGATCGTGTACTTCGGGTTCGGCGGCGAGAACACGATGCGGTCGGCGGCCGGAATCGCCTCCAACTGCTTGCGGCGATAGGCCAGCAGGCCCTCGCTGGCGGCGAACTGCTTGGCCTGGATGTCGAACGGCTGTGCCTGCATCAGGTAGCGGCCATCGTCGGACACGTACAGCACCTGCCCACCCACCACCACCTCACGGAAGCCCGGGAACGGCGCGGCGCCGAGGTAATCCGGCTTGAAATCGGGATCCAGCGTGGTCAGCGCGGCACGCACCTTCTGATCGGCCGAGCCGGCAGCCGGCGCAGCCGCAGACGTCGTGGACGGGGCGGGAGCCCCCTTGGCGGCCGGTGGCGGAGCCGAAGACTGGGCACAGGCGGACAGGCTCAGGGCGCCCAGCAGAGCGGCAGTGGCAAGACGAAGCATTCGTGCATCCGGAAGCGATGGTTGTGTCGATTCTCGCACAGCCAACATGAAGCGATCGCCGCCCCTTCGGTAGAGCCGAGCTCGCTCGGCTGAGGCATTCGCGGGAGAGCCCCAGCCGAGCAGGCCCGGCGCTGCGAACCCCGTTCACCCACGCGGGTGATGTTGGCGATGCAGCTTCTGCAGATGCTCGCGCGCCACCAGTGTGTAGATCTGGGTGGTCGACAGCGAGCTGTGTCCCAGCAGCATCTGCAGCACACGCAGATCGGCACCGTGGTTGAGCAGATGGGTGGCGAAGCTGTGGCGCAGTCCATGCGGGCTGACCTTGGCCGGGTCGATGCCGGCCACGGCCGCGTAGCGCTTCACCAGCCCCCAGAACGCCTGCCGGCTCAGTGCCTGCCGCTCGGCGTCGATGAACAACGGCACCTGCTTGTTGCTCATCGGCGGCACCGCCTTGCCACCGCTCAGCGCCGGCCGCGCGACATCCAGATAGCGCTGCAGCCAATGCTGGGATTCATCGCCCAACGGCACCAGCCGGTCCTTGCTGCCCTTGCCGGTGACCCGCAGTGCACCCTGACGCAGATTGATCGCGTTCGCCGGCAGCTCGACCAATTCGCTCACGCGCAACCCGGCGGCGTACATCAGCTCCAGCATCGCGCGATCGCGCAAGCCCAACGGGGAGGTGATGTCGGGCGCGGCCAGCAACGCGTCGATCTGGCTCTCGGTCAACGCCTTGGGCAGCGAGCGCGGCAGTTGCGGTGGATCCAGCAGCGCGGTCGGATCGTCGCTGCGCTCACCGCGCAGCACCTGCCTGCCGAAGAACGCGCGCAGCGAGGACAGCAGGCGGGCGTTGCTCTTGGGCGAGTAACCTTGTTCGAAGCGCCACGCCAGATACTTCGACAGCGTGGCCCGATCGGCACCGATCAGCCCGCCGCCGACGCCGTCACGCCAGCGCGCGAAGCCCCCCAGATCGCGGCGATAGCTGTCCAGCGTCAGCTGAGACAGTCCCTGCTCGGCCCAGATGGCATCGAGGAAACGCTGGATTGCCTGCGCTTCATCCTCACGCAGCGCGGGCAATCGCAAGGCGAGTTGACGTCGCTCGGCTGGAGTGAGTGCGCTCATGCCTACAGCTTAGAACCTAACCCGGAATCGGAAACCATCAAATTGCAGTGCCGTCATCGCCGCGAAGACGGGAAGCCTTTCTCAGCAGCCGAAGCGCTACGCGGGAATGATCGCCGGTTTCCGCAGCGCCACATGCCCGATCGCGCTCTGCCGTTATGCTTTGCAACGCATGCCGACCGCACCGACGACGCCCCTCGACCGCCCACGCAGCCTGATCGGCTGGCGCCTGCTCGCACTGGCCTATGACATCTGGCCGGCACTCGCGCTATGGATGCTGGTCGCGGTGCCGTTCACGCTCGGCTACACCTTCCTCGGCCATCACGATCCGCACCAGAACATCGCGCCGTTCTCGCCGCTGAGCTGGCTGCTGTGGGGCACCTGCTGGCTGGTGACCGGCCTGTACGCGACGATCAGTTGGCGGCACGGCGGCCAGACCCTCGGCATGCGGCCATGGCGGCTGCATCTGGCGGGATCTGTCGATGGGCCCGTGTCATGGAAGACGCTGTGGCTGCGCTACCTGATCGGCACGCTGTCGCTGCTGGCCGGCGGCCTGGGATTCTGGTGGGCGTTGGTGGATCGGGAGCGCCTGACCTGGCACGACCGCGCGAGCGGGACAAGGCTGGTCCGGAAGCATCGACGCAAATGACCCTGTAGGAGCGGCTTCAGCCGCGATCGGGTTTTACCGGTAAAGCCCGATCGCGGCTGAAGCCGCTCCTACAACAGCACAGTCAAGAGCACAGTCAAAAAACGCGGTCAGGTACTACGCCGCCGGAACAGCCAGCCGGAGATCAGCAGCATCATCACCGGCGACAGCGCGTAGGCAATGCGGTAATCGAGCTTGAGCGCGCCGGCCATGCGCCCGAAGAACAGCTGCAGCAACCAGAACCCCAGCGCGAACAGCACGCCCAGGAACAGCCGCTTGCCCATGCCGCCACTGCGCAGCGAACCGAACGCGAACGGCACCGCCGCCAGGCACAGCGCCAGCACGTTGGCCGGGTAGAACCAACGGCTCCAGTACTGGTCTTCGTAATCGCGCGCGTCCAGGCCGTTGCGATGGCGGTACTTGATACTGCTGTGCAGCTCGCTCACCGAGAGGTTGCGCGGCTTGGACAGGCCCGCCGCCAGCGCCGCCGGATCCAGGCGCGACTGCCACGGCAGTTGATCGAACGTCTCACGCTTGACCGAACGTGCATCGAACGTATCGCGATGCACGCCATGCAGCACCCAGCCGGAAGCCAGATGCTCGACCATGGCGGCATAGGTCAGGGTTTCCATGCGGCCGTCGTCGCCGATCTGGTACAGCCGCACGTCGTGCAGTTGCAGCGACATGCCACCCGACGTGCCCAGCTTCTCCTCGCCGCCCTGCGCATTGAGGAAGGTATCGCCCTCGCGCGCCCACAGCCCGGAGTATCGGGCGGTGGCCATGTTGGTATTGAACTTGGCGTTGGCCTTGAGCACATCGGCCTGGTTCTGCGCCCATGGCGCCAGCGTCTCGCCATTGATCACCATCACCGCGGTGATGATCGAAATCGTGGCCGCCACCGACAGCCCCAGCCGGCGCCGCGACAAACCCAGCGCGCGCAAGGCGGTCAGTTCGGACGTCGCCGCCATCTGCCCCAACCCCATCAACGCACCGATCACCGCCGCGGTCGGGAACAGGTTGTAGGCATTGCGCGGTACACCGTAAGCGACGTAGGCGATGGCGTGGCCGAAGGTGTAGCTGCCCTTGCCGATGTCCTTGAACTGGTCGGACACGCCCATCATCACGAACAGGCCGACCAGCACCGCCCAGGTCAGCAGCACCGTGGACAGTACCGAACGACCGACGTAGACGTCGTGGATGCGCGGCAGCAGCTTCATGCGGTCCTCCGCGGGCGGCCCATGCGGCCGTCACGGGCGTACAGCCAGATCGCCAGCGCCAGCAGCGGCAGGGTCAGCCACCACAGGCCGGCGGCGGCCGGGATCCGCCCATCGGCGATCCAGCGCGCACCGATCGTGGACATGTTGCTGCCGACCACGTAGCCGAGGAACGCCATCATCATCCGGCCATAGCGCTGCTGCCGGGGTGCGCTGCGCGACAGCGGCAGCGCCATCAGCGCGAATGCCAGCGCCAGCAGCGGCGGGGCGATGCGCAGGTGCAGCTGCGCCTTGGCTTCGGGCCGGGAATCGGCGATCAGGCGTGCGGTGCTCATCACTTCCGGATCGTTCTCGTCATGGGTGGCGGCGCTGTCCGGCAACGCCGACTCGCTGGTCTCGTAACGCATCAACCGGTAATCCAGGTCGGTGGCGTTGGTCGGCCCTTCCACCCGGTAACCATCACGCAGACGCAGGAAGCGCCGGCCATTGCTCTCCAGATAGACCTCGCCACGGTCAGCGGTGACCACGTCCAGGCGGCCATCCTTCTCGCGCTGCATGAACACCTTGCCGAGCTGCCTGCCGTCTTGGGACACCGTATTCAGGTACACCACCCCGCCGCCGGACAACGGCGTGAACTGGCCGGGTTCGAGTCCGGCGATGACCACGCTGCGATTGGCATCCTCCACCATCTTGTCAGCGGTGGCGCTGGCCCACGGGCCCAGCCACAGCGAGCAGGCGCCGATCACCAGCACCAGCGGCACCACCAGCATCAGGATCGGGCGCAGCAGCCGGCGCGGGCCGACCCCGATGCCCATCAGCACCGCCATCTCCGAATCCCGATACAGCCGTGCCAGTGCCAGCAGCAGGCCCAGCATCAGCGCCAGCGGCAGGATCAGCGGCAGATAGGTCACGAATTGCAGGCCCAACTGGGACAACAGCAAGCGGGCGGGGATGCCGCCATCGGCAATCTTGCCGAGGATGTCCACCAGCACGCCGCCCACGCTGACCACCAACAACACGATCAGGGTTGCCAGGAAGCTCTGGGTGAAATCGCTCAGCAGGTATCGGTCGAGCTTCGGCATGGGGTGTTGATTTAAACTCTCGGATTCGTTCGCGGCGCCGGACAGCCTGCCATACCCGGCGTGGACGACCCGCGATTGTACGTACTTGCCAACGGAATCTGATCAATGGCCCTGCAATTCACCCTGAACCAAGCCGCGCCCGCCAGCGCAGAACTCGACTGCGTCGTGGTCGGCGCCTTTGCCGACGGCTCGCTGTCGCCCGCCGGCCAGGCGCTGGACGCCGCCAGCGAGGGCCGCATCAAGGCACTGGCCGCACGCAGCGACCTCGCCGGCAAGACCGGCACGAGCACGCTGCTGCACGACCTGCCGGGCGTGACCGCCCCGCGCGTGCTGGTGATCGGGCTGGGCGAAGCCGGCAAGTTCGGTGTGCCGCAGTACCTCAAGGTGATCGGCGATGCAGTGCGCGCCCTCAAGGGCACTCCGGTCGCCAAGGCGCTGCTGACCCTGACCGAACTGACCGTGAAGGGCCGCGATGCCGCCTGGAACATCCGCCAGGCGATCGCCACCGCCGATCACGCCGCCTACCGCTATACCGCCACGCTCGGCAAGCGCAAGCCCGAAGAGCGCGCACTGACCGAACTGGTGCTGGCCGGCGACGACGCCACCGCGCTGCCGCAGGGCATCGCAATCGCCGCCGGCGTCGAGTTCGCCCGCGAGCTGGGCAACCTGCCGCCGAACATCTGCACCCCGGCCTACCTGGCCGAGCAGGCGCAGGCCTTCGCCGCCGCGCACACCGGCGCCGAGTCGGAGATCCTCGACGAGCAGCAGATGGAAGCGCTCGGCATGGGCTCGCTGCTGTCGGTCGCGCGTGGCTCGGCCAACCGTCCGCACCTGGTGGTGTTGAAGTGGAACGGCGGCGGCGATGCACGCCCCTACGTGCTGGTCGGCAAGGGCATCACCTTCGACACCGGCGGCGTCAACCTGAAGACGCAGGGCGGCATCGAGGAAATGAAGTACGACATGTGTGGCGGCGCCACCGTGATCGGCACCTTCGTCGCCACCGTCACCGCGCAGTTGCCGATCAACCTGGTGGTGGTGGTGCCGGCGGTCGAGAACGCGATCGACGGCAACGCCTATCGCCCGTCGGACGTGATCACCAGCATGTCCGGCAGGACCATCGAGGTCGGCAACACCGACGCCGAGGGCCGCCTGATCCTGTGCGACGCACTGACCTACGCCGAGCGCTTCAACCCGGCCGCACTGGTCGACGTGGCGACGCTGACCGGCGCCTGCATGGTCGCGCTCGGCCACCAGGCCAGCGGCCTGATGAGCAAGCACGACGACCTGGCCAACGAACTGCTGGCCGCCGGCGAGCAGGTCTTCGACCGCGCCTGGCGCCTGCCGCTGTGGGACGAGTACCAGAGCCTGCTGGATTCGACCTTCGCCGACGTCTACAACATCGGCGGCCGCTGGGGCGGCGCAATCACCGCAGGCTGCTTCCTGTCGCGCTTCACCGAAGGCCAGCGCTGGGCGCACCTGGACATCGCCGGCAGCGCCAGCGACGAAGGCAAGCGCGGCATGGCCACCGGCCGCCCGGTCGGGTTGTTGACGCAGTGGTTGCTGGACCGCGCCGGTGGCGCGGTGTGATTCGGGATACGGGATTGGGGATTCGTGAAAAACATCCCCGCTCCTGAAACACCGCTTTTGCAAATCCCGAATCCCCAATAACGAATCCCTGCCCCTATGCCCCGCGCCGACTTCTACCTGATCGCCAAACCGCGCTTCCTAGCCGAACCGCTGCGGTTGGTCTGTGAACTGGCGCGCAAGGGCTACGACAGCAACCAGCCGATCCTGATCCTGGCCCGCGATACCGCGCAGGCCGAGGAACTGGACGACCTGCTGTGGTCATTCGATGCAGATGCCTACATCCCGCACCAGATCGCCAGCAGCGACGAGGATGATGAGATCACCCCGGTGCTGATCGCCACGCCGGACAGCGATACGCCCTCGCGCCCGCTGGTGATCAACCTGCGCGACGATGCCTGGACCGGCGCCTGCGAACGCGTGCTGGAAGTGGTGCCCGCCGATCCCAGCGCACGTGAACCGCTGCGCGAGCGCTGGAAGCAGTACAAGGCGCGCGGCCTGGATGTGAACAAGTACGACATGTAGTTGGAAGGCCGTGATTCGTGATCGGGGATTCGTGATTGGTTAAAGGCGAAAATCGACTGTCGCTCTGAACCGATCCCGCGAAACACCCGCTGCGAATCACTGCTCTTTCGAATCACCAATCACCAATCACGAATCACGCCGCTCATGTCCCTCGCCTCCAGCTACGAACCCAAATCCTTCGAATCGCGCCTGTACGCCGAGTGGGAGGCCGCCGGCCATTTCAAGCCGTCCGGCAAGGGCGAGCCGTACACCATCCTGCTGCCGCCGCCGAACGTCACCGGCACGCTGCACATGGGCCATGCCTTCCAGCAGACGCTGATGGATGCGCTGGTGCGCTATCACCGCATGCGCGGCTACGACACCTTGTGGCAGGTCGGTACCGATCACGCCGGTATCGCCACCGAGATGGTGGTCAGCCGCAACCTCGCCCTCGAAGGCAACGGCGAAACCCGCGACTCGCTGGGCCGCGATGGCTTCATCGCCAAGGTCTGGGAGTGGAAGCAGCAGTCCGGCGACATCATCGAGCGGCAGATGCGCCGCATCGGCACCTCGGCCGACTGGTCACGCAGCACCTTCACGATGGATCCGCAGCCGTCGGCGGCGGTGAACGAGGCGTTCGTGCGTTGGTACGAGCAGGGCCTGATCTATCGCGGCCAGCGCCTGGTCAACTGGGATCCGGTGCTGAAGACCGCGATCTCCGATCTGGAAGTGGAAAATGTCGAAGAAGACGGTTTCCTGTGGTCGATCCGCTATCCGCTGGCCGACGGCGTCAGCTACGAGCATGTCGAGCACGATGCCGACGGCAACGAAATCCTGCGCGAAACCCGCGATTACCTGATCGTCGCCACCACCCGCCCGGAGACACTGCTCGGCGACACCGCGGTGATGGTGCATCCGGAAGATGCGCGCTACGCCAGCCTGATCGGCCAGCAGGTGACGCTGCCGCTGACCGGCCGTCGCGTGACCATCATTGGCGATGACTATGTCGATCGCGCCTTCGGTACCGGCGTGGTCAAGGTCACCCCGGCGCATGATTTCAACGACTACCAGGTCGGCGAGAGACATAACCTCCCGCTGGTGAATCTGTTCACGCCAGAGGCGAAGATTCTCGATCCCCGCAAGCAATATCCGGACGATGAGTACCCGTTTGTTCAGGACATCGATTTCCATGACCTGAATCAAATTCAACGCAAGCGTCTCGGTCAGCACCTTGCATACAAGATTCCGACCAAATATGTCGGCCTGGATCGCTACGAGGCGCGCAAGCTGGTGCTGGCCGAACTGGAAGAACTCACCCTGCTGGTCGAGGCCAAGCCGCACAAGCTGCAGGTGCCGCGTGGCGATCGCACCGGCCAGGTGATCGAGCCGTACCTGACCGACCAGTGGTTCGTGAAGATGGACGGGCTGGCCAAGCGCGGCCTTGAGCTGGTCGAGAACGGTGACGTGAAGTTCGTCCCGCCGAACTGGATCAACACCTATCGCCACTGGATGGAGAACATCCAGGATTGGTGCATCAGCCGCCAGCTGTGGTGGGGCCATCGTATTCCGGCGTGGTTCGACGGCGACGGCACGTGCTACGTCGGCCGCAACGAAGCCGAGGTGCGCGAGAAGCACGGACTGAGCGCCGATGCCATCCTCACCCAGGACAGCGACGTGCTGGAAACCTGGTTCTCCTCGCAGCTGTGGCCGTTCTCGACGCTGGGCTGGCCCAACGAACAGGCGATGGCCGAGCGCGGCTTCGATCGTTACCTGCCCTCGTCCGTGCTGGTCACCGGCTTCGACATCATCTTCTTCTGGGTGGCGCGGATGATCATGGCCACCGACAGCTTCACCGGTCAGGTGCCGTTCCGCGACGTCTACATCACCGGCCTGATCCGCGATGCGCAGGGCCAGAAGATGTCCAAGTCCAAGGGCAACGTGCTCGATCCGCTGGACATCATCGACGGCATCTCGCTGGATGACCTGCTCGCCAAGCGCACCACCGGCTTGATGAAGCCCAAGGATGCCGAGCGCATCGCCAAGGCCACGCGCAAGGAATTCCCCGAGGGCATCGCCGCCCACGGCGCCGATGCGCTGCGTTTCACCATCGCCGCACTGGCCGGCCACGGTCGCGACATCAAGTTCGACCTCGGCCGCGCCGAGGGCTACAAGAACTTCTGCAACAAGCTGTGGAACGCCAGCCGCTTCGCGTTGATGAACAGCGGGGATTCGGCATTCGGGATTGGGGATTCGTTCAACCCATCGCGGATTCCCGTCACCGAGGCCGAGAAGTGGATCCTGTCGAGGCTGGCGAAAGTCACGCAGGAGGCCGAGGCGCAATTTGCCGCCTACCGCTTCGATCTGCTCGCGCAAGTGTTGTACGAATTCGCTTGGAACGAGTTCTGCGACTGGTTCGTCGAGCTGGCCAAGCCGGCGCTCAACGGTGGTGATAGCGTCGCCGCCGACAGCACCCGTCATACCCTGCTATACGTGCTCGAAGCGTTGCTGCGCCTGCTGCACCCGCTGATCCCGTTCGTCACCGAGGAACTGTGGCAGCAGGTCGCCCCGCGCCTGGGTATCGATGCGAGCACGGTTTCGCTGCAACGCTATCCGCAGCCGGCCGATTTCGCCGTGCATGGATGCACAAGTGCCACGGAAGGCAGGATGCCGGGAGCGGCCGCCGGACAGGATTTCGCTACTGCCGAAGCCGACGTGGAATGGCTGAAGAACGTCATCTCCGAATTGCGCAAGATCCGCAGCAGCCTCGGCATCTCGCCGTCGCTGGCCGTTCCGCTGCTGCTCGGCTCCGGCCACACCAGTGACCGGCAGCGCATCGAGCGGTTCACCGGTCAGATCCGCTTCCTGGCCAAGCTCGATTCGATCCGCTGGCTGGAGGCGGGCGAGAGCGCGCCGCCATCCGCATCCGGCATTCCCAACGGCACCCAGCTGGTACTGAACATCCCGCTGGAAGGGCTGGTCGATCTGGATGCCGAACGCGTGCGCCTGGACAAGGAGATCGCCCGCGTCAGCATCGAAAAGGACAAGAGCGAGAGCAAGCTGGCCAAGTTCACCGACAAGGTGCCGGCGGCGGTGGTCGAGCAGGAACGCCAGCGCCTGGTCGACTGGAGCGCCCAACTCGATGGCCTGCGCGAGCAGCGCGCCAAGCTCTGAGCTGGTTGAATGTGGGAGCGGCGTAAGCCGCGATGAAGCCTTCCCGAGAAAATCATCGCGGCTGACGCCGCTCCTACGAAAAAAAGCCGCCAGATACAAAAAAGCCACCGGATGAACTCCGGTGGCTTTTGCTTTTGCATACCACGTAGACCGCTTCTTACAGCTTGCCCGCGCCCGCCTTGGCCTTGACGTCGGCAGCCACGGCGCTGGCCGACAACAGGTTGTAGGTGTACGGCGGGGTCCAGCCGATGCTGTTGTTCCAGCTGCAGGTCAGCGCCTTGCCGTTGAGCAGCGAGCCGAAGTCGCGATACACGCTGCCACCGTAGTTGGCGGCGATCTTGTCGCAGCTGCTGACGCCGGTGATGTCGAACGCGTTGTTCTCCGAGAAGATCTTCGAGCTCTTGCCGACGCCGTGCGCGTACGAGAACGGATACACCGCGTGGCTGGTGCTGCCGACGTGGTAGTTGTTGTACAGGTGCACCTGGCCGAAGCGCACCCGCGGCGCGCGCGAGGAGATGTTCTCGAACAGCGAGTTGTGGATGGTGACCTTGAGCTTGCCGTCATCGGTGGTGCGGCTGTCGCTGGAGCCGATCAGGTTGTTCTTCTCGTGCAGCTTGAACACCGTGTAGGACACGGTCACGTAGTTGGCGCTGTTCTTGATGTCCAGCGCGCCGTCGTGATGCTGCTTCGGGCGACCATTGGCGGTGCCGTTCTGATCGTCGGTGCGGCGTCCATCGGTGAAGGTCAGATGATCCACCCAGACATTGGTCGCACCCTCGATGGTGATGCCATCGTATTCCGAGTTCCAGTTGCCGGCGCTGCCGTCATCCGGATCCCACACGGGCTCGGGATCCCACGGATTCTCGATGGTCAGGTTGCGGATGATCACGTCGTTGGCCTTGACGTAGAAATAGCCCTCGCGGATCTCCGCGTTGGACGTGATGCCGATCAACGTGGTCTTGGTCGGAACATCCAGGCGGGCGCGGCTCTTCATGTCGGCCGTGGTGGTGTAGGCCTTGCCCTCGCTGATGTCGATCACGCCGCTGACCTTGATGATGCGGCCATTGCTGCCGGCACTGGCCTTCAGCGCGTTCTTCAGTTCCGCGGCATTTTTCACGGTGTAGATATCAGCGGCGGCGGCACGCGAACCTCCCCGGGTTCCGCCGTTCTGCGTGGCCCAACCGGTCGTGGCCACATCGAGCGAAGCATCCGCCCAGGCCGGTTGCGCGATGGCAAGCAGGGTGCCCAGCACCAGCGGAGTTGCTGCAATTGCATGTTTCGTTCTCATCGGGAATCCATCCTCGAAGACTGACGTTGCAGGACACCATTGCGGCATCCCGGCCGCTCCCTCTCTGTCACGGCGTGCGCACTATTGGTGATGCGACAGCGCAAAAGAAGCGCGGGCACACAGGAGTGCAGAAGCCATCACACGGACGGTCCCGGGGACAGGAAAACAAGACAGAAACGTTGTCCCGCGTCAGCGCGGGACAGGCGCAGGAAAGCTCAGGAAAAGCCTTCGAAAAACAGCTCCATCGCCATCACCAGCGCATCCTCGCGGCCGTTCTGTGCCGGGTAGTAACGCGGGCGGCGGCCGATCTCGTTGAAGCCTTCGGACTGATACAGCGTCACCGCGCCGACATTGGAAGGACGCACTTCCAGGAACACCCGGCGCGCGCCGCGATCGCTCACCAGCTTGACCAGCACGCGCAGCAACTGGCGACCGTAACCCCGCGATTGCCGCGCCGGATCGATGCACACGTTGAGCACATGCGCCTCGTCGGCCGCGATGCTGACCATGCCGTAGCCGATCATCTCGCGCCCCTGCTCGACCACCAGCCCCGGATAACCGGCCTGCATGCAGTCGCGGAAAATCCCGCGCGTCCACGGAAACGGATAGGCACGGCGCTCGATCTCCATCACCGTGTCGAGATCGCTCTCGTGCATCGCACGGAACGACAACGGCGCCGGTGCGCTGACCGCACTCACCGCGACGAGCTCCGACGCAGACCTCGCAGTTGTGGCCACAGCGCGCGCTTGGCGGCCGGATCGGCGCGCAGCGTCTCCAGCGGCCAGGACGCCATCAGCTGCTGCGTCTGCGGGTCATTCGGATTGCAGCCGGAAGCGCGCAGCAGCGCGATCTGCAACCGGTCGGGCAGACCGACGCGGGGGCGTCGCGCTGCGGGGGCCGCCGAACGTTCCTCACGCACGGCCTCGGGCGGCGGCGCGGAAGGCGCGCTGCGTCGTACCGGAGCCGGCGTTGTCGCCGGTGCGGCGGGACGTGCCGGCCGATCCGCCTCGACCTCGCGCACCGGCGCGGCATCGGCCACCACCGGCGGTGCGGCAATCACCGCGGTGCGGTCGAGGTACACGGTATGCCCCAGCGCCTGCAGCCACGACAGCTGCAGGTCGGACCACAACGGCTCGTTGGCCGCCACTTCGCTCATGCGCCTTCCGGCACCTTGCGCACACGCCGCCATAACCACAGCGACGGCCCGGACAGGGCGTACAGGATGCCCACCGCCAGCAGCGTGCGCGGCAGGTCGATCACCAGGATCGCCAGCACGATCGGCACGAATGCCAGCGCCAGGAATGGAATACGGTCGCCTCGCGGCGCATTCGCGCCGCCCTTGAAGCTCCAGAAGCGGATCCGGCTGACCATCAGCAGCGCCGAGACGATCGTCACCGCCAGCGCCACGTAGCGCAGCTCCTCGCCACTCCAGCCCAGGTTGCCGTCGGCAAAGGCCCAGACGAAGGACATCATCAACCCGGCCGCGGCCGGACTGGCCAGGCCGATGAACCAGCGCTTGTCGACCACGCCAACCTGGGTGTTGAAGCGCGCCAGGCGCAGCGCCGCGCAGGCCGCGTACAGGAACGCCACCGCCCAGCCGACCCGGCCCATCACGTTGCCGTCGAACTTCAGCGCCGACAGCGACCAGTGGTACATCACCAGCGCCGGCGCCATGCCGAAGCTGACCAGGTCCGCCAGCGAGTCGTACTGAACGCCGAATTCGCTGCTGGTGCCGGTCAGGCGCGCCACGCGCCCGTCCAGCCCGTCCATCACCGCGGCCACGAACACGGCGATGCTGGCCTGCACGAAGTCACCGTTGGCGGCCGAGATGATCGCGTAGAAGCCCGAGAACAGGCCGGCGGTGGTGAACAGGTTCGGCAGCAGATAGATCGTGCGCGAACGCGGGGTGGGTCGCATTTCTTCCATCGGGCCAGTTTAGGGCCTGTCCCCCCTCCCTGACAGGCCCTTCGACTTGCCAGCCCCGCCGGGGGGTGCTGCAATCCCGCCCAGGGATCGACTTGGGGAATCACAATGAAACTGTCTTGCGCGCTCAGCCTCGTGCTGCTGGCGACCAGCACCGCGGCCGGCGCTGCCAACCTGTACAAGTGGAAGGACGCCAACGGCGTCACCCATTACTCGGAAAAACCGCCTGAAGGGCAGAAGTACGACACCCGCCGGATCGACGCCCGCGCCGGGGTGGCCCCGCCGGAAACGCCCACGGCACAGGCCGAGTCCACCGGATGCACCACCGCCCGCAAGAACCTGGAGGTTCTCGGCGGCAGCGGCCCGGTGATGCAGGACACCGACGGCGACGGCAAACCCGACACCACCCTGGACGAAGGCCAGCGCGCCGCCCAGAAGAACCTGGCCGATGCCGCGGTGAAGGCGTATTGCGCCCCGGTGACGGCCGGCCACTGAGGCCTGCGGAGTCGGGCCTCCTCAGCTGAGCCCGATTCTTTTCGAGGGGAACCCTCTATTCCCTTCTCCCGCTTGCGGGAGAAGGGAAAGAGCAAATAGCTGCAACCCGACGCTATCGGCCGTTACGGGCCGTACCCGGAAGCGTCCTCAAATATCGATACGACCAACGCCGACCTCACCCCAAACAGACCGGGAATGAATAACGCGCCCTGACCGGTCATTCCCCTTTCTGCATCCCCACAAGGCAGAATATTGGGTTTCAGCCGCCTTCAGCGAAGCCTCTCGATGCGCCTTTCCCAGTTCCACCTGCACACCACCAAGGAAACTCCGGCCGACGCCGAACTGGTCAGCCACCGGTTGATGCTGCGTGCGGGCATGATCCGCAAGCTCGCCTCCGGCCTGTACACCTGGTCGCCGCTGGGCCTGCGCGTGCTGCGCAAGGTGGAGAAGATCGTGCGCGAGGAAATGGATCGCGCCGGCGCGCTGGAACTGCAGGTCCCGACCATCCAGCCGCAGGAACTGTGGGAAGCCACCGGCCGTTGGCAGAAGTTCGGCGGCCAGCTGCTGAAGATCAAGGACCGCAAGGAACAAGGCTTCTGCTACAGCCCGACCGCCGAAGAGGCAGTCACCGAGTTCGCCCGTCAGGAACTGAGCAGCTACAAGCAGCTGCCGGTGAATTTCTATCAGATCAACAGCAAGTTCCGTGACGAAATCCGCCCGCGCTTCGGCGTGATGCGCGCGCGCGAGTTCCTGATGAAGGACGCCTACTCCTTCCATCTCACCGACGCCGATCTGGTGCGTGAGTACGAGAACATGAAGGCCGCCTACACCCGCGTGTTCACCCGCCTGGGGCTGGACTTCCGCATGGTGCAGGCCGATTCCGGCGCGATCGGCGGCGACGCCTCGCAGGAATTCCACGTGATCGCCGATTCCGGCGAGGACGCGCTGGTGTTCTCCACCGGCTCGGACTACGCCGCCAACATGGAAGCGGCCATCGCCGCCGATCCCGCGCCGCGCCCGGCTGCGAGCGAAACGCTGCGCAAGGTCGACACGCCCACCCAGAAGACCTGCGAGGACGTCGCGGCGCTGCTCGGCATCGCGCTGCAGCGCACCGCCAAGTCGCTCGCGCTGGTCACCACCGACGGCACCTTCGTGCTGGCGCTGGTGCGCGGCGACCATGAGGTCAACGAGATCAAGCTCGCCAAGGTCGCCGGACTGGCGGACTACCGCATGGCGGGCGAGGCCGAGATCGCCCAGTACCTGGGCAGCGAGCCGGGCTTCCTCGGCCCGCTCAACGCCAGGCAGACGATCCGCGTGATCGCCGACCGCGAGGTCGCCGCGCTGGCTGATTTCGTCGTCGGTGCCAACGAGCCGGGCTTCCACCTGGCCGGCGTGAACTGGGGCCGCGACCTGCCCGAACCGGAAGTGGTCGACATCCGCAACGTGCGCGAAGGCGACCGCGCCGCCGACGGTGGCGAGCTGAAGATCGCGCGCGGCATCGAGGTCGGTCACGTGTTCCAGCTCGGCCGCAGTTATGCGCAGGCGCTGCAGGCCAGCGTGCTCGACGAGAACGGCAAGGCACAGGTGCTGACGATGGGCTGCTACGGCATCGGCATCTCGCGCATCGTCGCCGCGGCGATCGAACAGAACCACGACGACGCCGGCATCATCTGGCCCGAGCCGATGGCGCCCTGGCGCGTGGCGGTGTGCGTGATCAACCCGAAGAACGACGCCAACGTCGCCGCTTCGGCGCAGGCACTGCTGGCGGAACTGAGCGCCGCCGGCATCGAGGCGGTGCTGGACGATCGCGGCCTGCGCCCGGGCGCGATGTTCGCCGACATGGAGTTGATCGGCATCCCGCACCGCGTGGTCGTATCCGAACGCGGCCTGGCTGCCGGCACCTATGAATATCGGGCACGCCGCGCCAGCGAGGCGGAAAATCTCGACAAAACCGCCCTGCTCGCGCGTATTTCCGGCTGATTGACGTAATTTTCACGGATTCCGATATTCATTGGAGTCCGTCCCCGGCAAAAACCCGCACCCCGCGTGCGGGGATTCAAACCGAATCCACCAAAAATATCCGATGGATTTGTGTTCTCGATAATCCGTTATTATGATGCGCACCACTGCCAGGGGATGGCACTTCTTTCCATTTAACTCCGGAGTAGTGATGTCGATCGATCTCAGCAGCCTGTCAGCCAAGCAATTGGGCGCCCTCATCAAGAACGCGAGAAAGCGGCAGGCGGTTGTCGCCAAGCGCACGCCGATCGCCAAGGTCCGCGCACAGTTGATCAAACTGGCGAAGTCCGAGGGATATACCGTCGAGGAAATCTTCGGTGGCGCGTCCGGCACCGGCACCAAAGCCGCCAAGAAGCCCGGCCCGAAGCCTGGCCGCAAGCTCGGCAAGGTAGCGCCGAAATACCGTAACCCCGCCAACACCAAGGAAACCTGGACCGGTCGCGGCAAGCAGCCGCGCTGGCTGGCCGAACTGACCGCCAAGGGCAAGAAGGTCGAGGATTTCCTGATCAACAAGGCGGCCAAGGTAGTCAAGGCAGTCAAGGCGCCGGCCAAGAAGCGCGTTGCCGCGAAAAAAGCCAAATAATAATTGGGTGATCCGTATTCGAGACGCCGGCAGAAATGCCGGCGTTTTCTGTTTATTTGATCCACGGACCGTTCGGATCACAGCATCCGTTCGCAGGCAGAAATTCAAGACGCCCCACCGGATCAGGCAACGGTTTTTGAACATTTACATCCGAACAACAGGCACATGCGAATCCGGTCACTCGCACCTGCCATGTCCGGTGGTTACCTGCTCTGCTCTTCAGTCGGCTGGATAAAAAAAGCACGCCGCAATGACGCGATTGGAATGACTGCCAGGAAACAGCTCAGCGCGCGGAGATTGTGATCCCTATTCCATTGCCAGCCGGAAATTCGCGCGGGCCGATGACGCTGGACCGCCCCAGGCGACGGCCGGATGGCATCAGAGATTCTTGCGCGCCGGCACCAGCAGATTGCCGAACAGCAGACCCGCCACCAGCGCCATCACGATATTCGTGACCGCCAGCAACGCGGTCTGCCCCACGTCCACGTTCTGCTGCTGCACCAGATTGAGGAACCCGCGCAGGCTGGTGCTGCCCGGTACCAGCATGATGATGCCGGGCAGGCGGATCAGCGCACCCGGCTTCTGGATAACGCGACCGAACAGATTGCCGGCCGCAGTCAGCGTCATCGCCGACAGGAACACGCCGGCCGGGCTGCCCCAGGCCTGCCCGGCGAAGCGCGCGATCACATAGCTGGCGATCGCCGCCGCCATCACCCACGGGTAGTCGCGACGATGCGGCTTGAACAGCACCGCGAACGCGAAAGCCGCCACCAGCAGCGACGCCCACTCCATCCAGTGCGCCTGCGGCCGCGAGGCGCGCACCTGTGGCTCCAGGCCCAGCCACTGCGCCAGCGTCACCGCGATCATCGCGCCCACCGTCAGCTTGAGCACGGTGGTCACCGCGCCCGCCAGCCGCGCGGTGCCCGAGACCCAGTGCTGGCTGGCCAGCTCGTTGACCGCATTGGTCAATGACATGCCGGGCAGCAACACCACCAGCGAGGCGATGATCACCGTATTGAGATTGAGCGACCCGGCGAGCGAGGCCACCAGCGTGGCGACGAGGCCGGCCAGCAATCCGGCCAGCGCCTCGCCGGCCTCCTTGGTGGCGGGGCGACGGTCGGTGTAGCGGGTCAACAGGCCGATCGACAGCCCGATCGCGCCGGCGGTGGCGATGTCCAGCCAGGGCAGCTTCCACAGGCCGGCCACACCGGCCGCGGCCAGTCCGTAGCCCAGCACCTGCATGGCCCGGCTGCGCCGGCTCATCTCGCGGTCGAGCCGACGCAGCGCGGTATGGCCCTGGGCGATGCTCATCTGCCCGTTGGCGACGCCGTCGGCGATGTAGTCGGCCACGCTCAGCTTGTACAGGTCGTTCTCGCCCGGCGCCAAGCGCACCACGCGGGTGATGTCGGACGAGCCGATCGCCTTGGTCGGATCGCTGAAGCTCAGGATGATCCCGGTCGGATTGGACCAGGGTTCGCAGTCCAGGCCGAGCTTGTGCGACAGGCCGATCACCGCCGCTTCCAGGCGCTGGGCGGTGGTGCCATACGAATGCAGGCGTCCGGCAATTTCGGTCACGAACGCCACCCGCTGCGCGTAGGTCGCGCTGGTGGACCGGCTGACGGGAGAAGCGACGGACATGCGCGGATCGGCAAGGATTGGAAAGGCCGTGCGGACGTCGCCGGCGGTCGTGCAAGTGTATGCCGCTCAACCTGTCCGGGGGCAGCGCCATCGCACGCGAGCACATTCGCCTCTCACGCCGTGCACGGTATGCTCGCGCCACGGAAACGCCCATGACCACAGTCCAACCTCCCCACATCGACCAGAACGCGCAGGATCCGGCACGGATACAGCTCTCCGGGAGCTGGGTGCTGGCCACCGCACTGCCTGCGGCCCAGTTGCTGGGCGAGGTTCCTTCCGGCATCCAGGGCGTGGATGCACGCGGGATCTCCCAACTGGATTCGGCCGGTGTGCTGCAACTGCTGCGCTTCGTCGCGCAGCGGGGACTGGACGATGAAGCGATCGACTTCCGCAAGGAACATCGCGCGCTGGTCTGCACCATCGAAGAGATCAAGGACGAGCGTCCGCGTCCCAAGCTCGACCTCGGCTTCGCTGCCGCGCTGGAGCGCCTGGGCATCACGGTCAGCACCACCGGCGAGAACATCGTCGGGCTGGCCAGCTTCCTGGGCGAAAACCTGGTCAAGCTGGCGCGACTGGTGCGCCAGCCGCGTCGCTTCCGCCTCACCTCGACGGTGAGCCACATGGAACAGGTCGGCCTGGACGCGGTGCCGCTGGTGGTGCTGCTGTCCTACCTGATCGGCGCGGTGATCGCCTTCCTCGGCTCGACGATCCTGCGCGACTTCGGCGCGGAGATCTACGTGGTCGAACTGGTCTCGATCGCCACGCTGCGCGAGCTGGCGGTGCTGATGACCGCGATTGTCGTGGCCGGCCGCACCGCCAGCGCGTTCACGGCGCAGATCGGCGCGATGAAGGCACGCGAGGAGATCGATGCGATCCAGACCCTGGGCCTGGATCCGGTCGACCTGCTGGTGCTGCCGCGGGTGGTGGCGCTGCTGGTGATGCTGCCGCTGCTGACCTTCATCGCGATGATCGCCGGCCTGGCCGGCGGCGTGACGGTCGGCGCGTTCGACCTGGGCATCCCGCCGCAGATGTACCTGGCACGCATGCACGAGACGATGCAGGTCAAGCATTTCCTGGTCGGCATGTCGAAGGCACCGGTATTCGCCATCGTGATCGGCCTGATCGGCTGCCTGGAAGGCCTGAAGGTCAGCGGCACCGCACAATCGGTCGGTGAACGTACGACCTCCAGCGTGGTGCAGACCATATCCCTGGTGATCATCATCGATGCGATGGCCGCGCTGTGGTTCATGAAGATGGGGTGGTGATGATGGAGCCGGGATTCGGAATTGGGGATTCGGGATTGGTTAGAAGCAAAAGCACAGGCGCTGCCCTGGCTTGCGGGGAGCTTTTGCCTTGACCAATCCCCAATCCCCAATCCCCAATCACGATCGCAGCGAAGCTGCCATCCAAGTCCGCGGCCTGGTCAACCGCTTCGGCGAGCAGCTCGTGCATGACGGGCTGGATCTGGACGTGCGTCGCGGCGAGATCCTCGGCGTGGTCGGTGGCTCGGGCGCCGGCAAGTCGGTGCTGATGCGCTCGATCCTCGGCCTGCGCAAACCTGACGCCGGCCAGATCGAGGTGCTCGGTGTCGATGCCCTTTCCGAAGATCCGGAAAACCGGCGCCATATCACCCGCAACACCGGCGTGCTGTTCCAGGATGGCGCCCTGTTCTCCTCGCTGACGGTCGGTGAAAACGTACAGGTGCCACTGAAGGAACACCACGGCGATTTCCCCGAGCGCTGGCACTACGAATTGGCCTTGTTGAAGATCAAACTGGCTGGCCTGCCTGCCGACGCGCTCAACAAGCTGCCCTCGCAGTTGTCCGGCGGCATGCGCAAGCGTGCCGGGCTGGCGCGGGCGCTGGCGCTGGACCCGCCGCTGCTGTTCCTGGACGAACCCACCGCCGGACTCGACCCGATCGGCGCGGCCGCCTTCGACCAGTTGATCCTGACCCTGCAGCAGGCGCTGGGCCTGACCGTCTTCATGATCACCCACGACCTGGACACGCTGTACACGATCTGCGACCGCATCGCGGTGCTGGCCGACCGCAAGGTCATCGCCAACGCGCCGCTCGCGGAGATCGAGAAGATCGACCATCCATGGATCCAGGAGTACTTCCACGGCCCACGCGGACGCGCTGCACGTGAGAGCCGGGAATGGGGAATGGAGAATCGGGAATCGGTCGTTCCCGCACCTCCTCCTTAGCTCAGACAGGACACGCCGCTCTTCCGATTCCCCATTCCCTATTTCCCCATTCCCGGCCCCCTCCCATGGAAACCAAAGCCAACTACGTCCTGATCGGCGTCTTCACCCTGGTGGCCGGGCTCGCCCTGCTGCTGTTCGGCCTGTGGGCGGCGAAGTACTCCTCCGACCGCACCTGGCAGAACTACCGGGTGGTGTTCCGCGAGGCCGTGACCGGCCTGTCGGTGGGCAGTCCGGTGCAGTACAACGGCATCGCGGTCGGCTCGATCACCGAGCTGACACTGGCACCGAACGACCCGCGCCAGGTGGTGGCGCGGCTGCGGATCAATTCGACCACGCCGATCAAGTCCGACACCCGCGCCAAGCTGGCGATCACCAGCATCACCGGCCCGTCGATCATCCAGCTCAGCGGCGGTACGCCCGAGGCGCCGGAACTGACCGCGGTCGACAAGAGCGATGCGCCCATCATCCTCACCACGCCCTCGGCGCTGCAGAACATCACCGACACCGCCAACCGCATCGTCGAACGGCTCGATCAGGCGCTGAGCGATCGCAACGTGGCGGCGATCTCGACCACACTGCGGAACCTGGAGACGTTGAGCGGCTCGATCGCCGACCGCGACCAGGGCGTGCAGGCCCTGCTGGTCAGCGCACGCGATGCCGCGCGCAACCTCAACGCCACGCTCGATACCACCAACGGCACGATGAAGCGGCTGGACCAGAACCTGGTACAGCAGTTGCCTCCGATCATCGACAAACTCGACGCCACCCTCGCCAAGCTGGATTCCGCCGCCGGCAACGCCGACAGCATCCTTGGCGAGAACCGCTCGGCGATCAACAGCTTCGCCAACGACGGCCTGGCCCAGCTCGGCCCGACCCTGACCGAACTGCGCGGGCTGACCCGCGATCTGCGCCAGGTCACCGACCGGCTCGAGAACAACCCCGCGCGCTACCTGCTCGGCCGCGACACACCGAAGGAGTTCGAACCGAAATGAAGCCGATGACCCAGCTCCGTCCCTGGCTGTTCGGCCTGTCGCTGTGCGTGCTGGCCGGCTGCTCGCTGCTGACCGGGGGCCGCAAGGAATCCGCGACGCTCTACGCACCGGACGTGCGCGTGCCGGCCGACGCGACCTGGCCGCAGGTCGCCTGGCAACTGGCGATCACCAAACCGAATGCGGCACGCCTGGTCGACAGCCCGCGCATCAACGTACGACCGACGCCCGGCGAACTGGAGGTCTACCGCGGCGTCAGCTGGTCGCAGCCGGCGACCGACATCCTCGAAGACACGCTGGTCCGCGCCTTCGAGGATTCCGGCAAGATTGCCGGCGTGGCGCGGCTGGGCACCGGCATCCGCGCCGACTACAAGCTGACGATCGATCTGCGCCGGTTCGAGTCCGACTACGCCGGCGGCAGCGTGCCCTCGGCCACGATCGAACTCAACGCCAAACTGCTGCATATCACCGACCAGCGGGTCGCGGCCTCGCGCACCTTCCTGATCGCCGAACCGGCCGCATCGACCGATATCCCGGCCGTGGCCGCAGCCTTCGAGAAGGCCTTGCAGAAGACCACGCACGATCTGGTCGGCTGGACCCTGACCACCGGGCAGCAGGACGCGCAGGCGTATCCAGCCAAACAGTAAGCCCTGTCCCTTGTAGGAGCGGCTCTGGGTGGCCTCGGGCCATCAGCCGCGATGGGGGCCTTACCGGTAAAGCCCATCGCGGCTAAAGCCGCTCCTACAACACCGTTTCGATCCGGCGAAAGGTCAGATTCACCCGCTCCCCCACCGGCTTTGCCGTACGCGGCAACGCATGCTGATACAGCGCCTGGGTCCGTCCCGCCATCAACAGCAGATCGCCGTGCGCCAGTTCCAGCGTCTGCCGCAGCGCCCGCTCATGGCGATGACGAAGTGCAAAGCGCCGCGTCGCGCCCAGGCTCAACGACGCGATCAGCGGCTTGGCCCCCAGTTCGCGCTCGTCATCGCTATGCCAGCCCATCGCGTCGCGCCCGTCGCGATAACGGTTGGCCAGCATGCTGTTGAATGCCACCCCGGTCTCGGCGGCAAGACGCTCGCGCACCGCCGTCAAGGACATCGGCCACGGCCGGGGCTCGAAACGCGTACCTGAATAGCGGTAACTCGCCTCCGGATCACCGATCCAACTGCTCAATCGCGGCGAATCCACTTCGCGCCCGAACAAGCGGATGCGATGCACCTCCCAGTCAATCCCGGCCAGCAGGTGCGCGAGCAGCACGTCGGCCTGCGTGGCCGGCAACCAGCCGCGCAGCAAAGTCACGTCCGCGCCGGACAAGTCGATCCGCATCGGCGCACGCTAGCATGCTGCTGCTTGCCATACGCCAGCGTCCGGAATTTGCCCGGCTCGGCGCAAACCCTGAAAATGGCCGCAGCCATCGAGCCAACGGGAGCGGAACACATGTCGGTAGCGGGAGACGGCGCAGTCGCGTCCGAAGTCATTGAGCGAGACGTGATGGAGTACGACGTCGTCACCGTCGGCGGCGGTCCGGCCGGCCTGGCGTTCGCGATCCGTCTCAAGCAGCTCAATCCCGACCTGTCGGTCTGCGTGATCGAGAAGGCCAGCACGATCGGCGCGCAGATCCTGTCCGGCGCGGTGATCGAACCGGGCCCGCTCGACGCCCTGCTGCCCGGCTGGCGCGACAACCCGCCGCCGATCTGCGTGCCGGCCGGCGAGGACGAATTCTGGTTCCTCGGCAAGGACAGCGCGCGCAAGTTCCCGGTGGTGCCGCCGGGCATGCGCAACCACGGCAACTTCATCGTCAGCCTCGGCGCGATGTGCGCGTGGCTGGCGCCGCAGGCCGAGGCGTTGGGCGTGGAGATCTATCCCGGCTTTGCCGCCGCCGAGACGCTGCACGATGACAGCGGCAAGGTGATCGGCGTGCGCATCGGCGACATGGGCGTGGCCAAGGACGGCTCGCACAAGCCCGGTTTCACCGCCGGTATCGACATCCACGCCAAGGTCACCGTGCTCGCCGAGGGCGCGCGCGGCAACCTGACCAAACGCCTGATCAAGCGCTTCGACCTGGATGCGAACAGCGATCCGCAGGGCTACTCGATCGGCATCAAGGAGCTGTGGCAGGTGCCCGAAGGCCGCGTCACGCCCGGCAAGATCGTGCACACGATGGGGTGGCCGGCCGACAGCCACACCTACGGCGGCAGCTTCCTCTACCACCTGACCGACAACCGCATCGCGCTCGGCTACGTCAGCGGCCTGGATTACCGCGATCCGGAGTACAAACCGTGGGAAGCCTTCCAGCAATGGAAGAACCATCCGCTGATCAAACCACTACTGGAAGGCGGCAACATCGTCTCGGCCGGCGCGCGCGCGATCGTCACCGGCGGCTGGCAATCGCTGCCCAAGGTCGAAATGCCCGGTGCACTGCTGATCGGCGACAGCGCCGGCCTGCTCAACGTGCCCAAGATCAAGGGTACCCATCAGGCGATCCAAAGCGGCATGCTCGCCGCCGAACACCTGGTCGCCTCGCAACTGGCACCGGAGGGCTTCGACGCCAAGCTGCGCGCTTCGGAGGTGATGGCCGAGCTGAAGCAGGTGCGCAACATCAAGCCCGGCTTCAAGAAGGGCCTGTGGTTCGGCCTGCTCAACGCCGCCTGGGAAACCGCGGTCAAGGGCGCCTCGCCGTGGACACTGAAGGTGACGGCGGATTGGGCATCGCTCGACAAGATCGGCGAATACGAAGAACCGAAACGCGACTACATACAGCGTGACCTGGCCCCACGCGACCGCCTGCAGGCGGTCTACTTCGCCGCCACCGAGCACGATGAGGACCAACCGGTGCACCTGCGCGTGCACGACACCTCGATCTGCGTGACCCGCTGCGCCACCGAGTACGACAACCCCTGCACCCGCTTCTGCCCGGCCGGCGTCTACGAGATCGTCGAGGACGCCAGCACGCAGACTGGCAAACGCCTGCAGATCAACGCCGCCAACTGCGTGCACTGCAAGACCTGCGACATCAAGGACCCCTACCAGATCATCGACTGGGTGACGCCGGAGGGTGGTTCGGGGCCGAACTACCAGAATCTGTAATCGTCGCAACTGGATCTAGAACGAGCGATTTTCCCGCAGACATCACAGAGAAACGAAAAGGCCATGCGGACTGCGCATGGCCTTTTTGCAACGTCTCTCGCGAGGTGATTCGCGCCGCTACGAAATCTCGACACCCGTGGCTGCTCGCAGCGCGTCGATATCGACACCTTCGGCAAGCTCGACCAGCTTCAACCCCTCCACAGTGACATCCATCACCGCCAGGTCGGTAATGATGCGATCAACCACGCCGACGCCGGTCAGCGGCAGCGTGCATGCCGGCAGGATCTTGTGCTCGCCGTTCTTGGCGGTGTGCTCCATCAGCACCACCACGCGCTTGACGCCGGCTACCAGATCCATCGCCCCACCCATGCCCTTGACCATCTTGCCGGGCACCATCCAGTTGGCGATATCGCCGCCATCCGTGACCTGCATCGCACCGAGGATCGCCAGGTCGATATGGCCGCCACGGATCATCGCGAACGAGTCGTGGCTGCCGAAGTAGCTGGCGCCCGGTCGCGCTGTCACCGTCTGCTTGCCGGCGTTGATCAGGTCCGCATCCAGCTCCTCCTCGGTCGGGAATGGGCCGATCCCGAGCAGGCCGTTCTCCGACTGCAGCCATACATCCACACCCTCCGGGATGTGGTTGGCCACCAGCGTCGGCAGGCCGATACCGAGATTGACGTACATGCCGTCCGCCAGCTCCGCAGCCGCACGCGCCGCCATCTGATCGCGGGTCCAGGCCATCAGACACTCTCCTTGCTGCGTACCGTGCGCTGTTCGATGCGTTTCTCCGGCGTGGCATTGACCACGATCCGATCGACGTAGATGCCGGGGAGATGAACCTGGTCCGGATCGATCGCGCCAACCTCGACCAGTTCCTCGACCTCGACGACACACACCTTGCCCGCCATGGCACAGGCCGGATTGAAGTTGCGCGCGGTCTTGCGGAACACCAGATTGCCGGCGGTATCGGCCTTCCACGCCTTGATCAGCGCGACATCGGCCTTGAGCGCGGTTTCCAGCACATAGTGCTTGCCGTCGAATTCGCGCACCTCCTTGCCCTCGGCCACCACCGTGCCGTAGCCGGTGGCGGTATAGAACGCAGGAATCCCGGCCCCTCCTGCACGCAGACGCTCGGCCAGCGTGCCCTGCGGGTTGAACTCAAGTTCCAGTTCGCCGGACAGGTACTGCCGCTCGAACTCCTTGTTCTCGCCCACGTAGGAAGAAATCATCTTGCGGATCTGGCGCGTGCCCAGCAGCACGCCCAATCCGAAGCCATCCACCCCGGCATTGTTGGAAATGACCGTCAGGTCCTTCACGCCTGAATCCCGCAACGCCGTGATCAGCGCCTCGGGGATCCCGCACAGGCCGAACCCGCCGACCGCCAGCGTCTGGCCATCGGCCACGATGTCCGCCAATGCCGCCCCCGCGTCGGGCCAGCGCTTGCCCTGCCCTCCAGAAACCACCGGACTGCTCATCCACGCCCTCCACGTTGATGTGATGCAGTGCATTGTAATGACTGACTGGCGCCTGTCGCCGCACCCTTTGGTCCCGCATCAGCGGTGCCAGGGCGTGGCCGAGCCGTTAAACTCGGGGTTCCCCCAAAGGAAAGACGCCCATGACCCTGCCTGCCTTCAAGGCCTACGATATCCGCGGTCGCGTACCTGACGAATTGAACGAGGACTTGGCCCGCCGCATCGGCGTGGCACTGGCAGCACAGATAAGCGAGGGGCCGGTGGTACTGGGTCACGACGTGCGCCTGGCCAGTCCCGCCCTGCAGGACGCGCTGTCGGCCGGCCTGCGTTCGGCCGGCCGTGAAGTCATCGATATCGGGCTGTGCGGCACCGAGGAGGTCTACTTCCAGACCGATCATCTTGGCGCGGCAGGCGGCGTTATGGTCACCGCCAGCCACAACCCGATGGATTACAACGGCATGAAGCTGGTGCGCGAGCAGGCCCGGCCGATCAGCTCCGATACCGGCCTGTTCGCGATCCGCGATACCGTCGCCGCCGACACCGCGCCCGCCACCGAGCCCACCGCAGCGCAGCGCAGCCAGACCGACAAGTCGGCCTACATCGCGCACCTGCTCAGCTACGTGGACACCCGCGCGCTCAAGCCGCTCAAGCTGGTGGTCAATGCCGGCAACGGCGGCGCCGGCGTGATCGTGGACCTGCTCGCCCCGCACCTGCCGTTCGAATTCGTCCGCGTCTTCCACGAACCCGACGGCCATTTCCCCAACGGCATCCCCAATCCGCTGTTGCCGGAAAACCGCGACGCCACTGCGCGTGCAGTGCAGGAACACGGCGCCGACTTCGGCATCGCCTGGGACGGCGATTTCGACCGCTGCTTCTTCTTCGACCACAGCGGCCGCTTCATCGAGGGCTACTACCTGGTCGGCCTGCTGGCCCAGGCCATCCTCGCCAAGCAGCCCGGCGGCAAGGTCGTGCACGATCCGCGCCTGACCTGGAACACCGTGGAGATGGTGGAAGCCGCCGGTGGCGTACCGGTGCTGTGCAAGAGCGGGCACGCCTTCATCAAGGAAAAGATGCGCTCGGAGAACGCGGTGTACGGCGGCGAGATGAGCGCCCACCACTATTTCCGCGAATTCGCCTACGCCGACTCGGGCATGATCCCGTGGTTGCTGATCGCCGAGCTGGTCTCGCGCAGCGGCCTCACCCTCGCCGACCTGGTCGAGGACCGCATGCAGAAGTTCCCCTGCAGCGGTGAGATCAACTTCAAGGTCGCCGATGCCAAGACCGCCGTGGCGCGCGTGATGGGGCACTTCGCCGCCCTGTCGCCAGCGCTGGACTACACCGACGGCGTCAGTGCCGACTTCGGCGACTGGCGCTTCAATCTCCGCAGCTCCAACACCGAACCCTTGCTGCGACTCAACGTCGAATCACGTGGTGATGCAGCGCTGATGCACGCGCGCACACGCGAAATCTCCGACCTCATCAACGCTTGAACTCAAGGACGTAATCCATGAACGACATCCAGCCCGTCATTCTTTCCGGTGGTTCCGGCACCCGCCTGTGGCCGCTCTCGCGCGAAGCCTATCCCAAGCAGTTCCTGCCCCTGGTCGGTGACCACACGATGCTGCAAGCGACCTGGAAGCGCGTGGCGGCGATCGCCGGTCGCGCGCCGATCATCGTCGCCAACGAAGAGCACCGCTTCATCGCCGCGGAACAGTTGCAGCAGGTCAATGCACGCCCGCAGGCGATCCTGCTGGAGCCGATCGGCCGCAACACCGCACCGGCGATTGCACTGGCCGCACTGGAAGCAACCCGCAACGATCAGGACGCCCTGTTGCTGGTGCTGCCCTCCGACCACGTGATCACCGATGAAGCCGGCTTCCGCGAAGTGGTGCGCGAAGCCGTCGCCGCGGCCGAGGCCGGCAAACTGGTCACCTTCGGCATCGTGCCGACCGGTCCGGAAATCGGCTACGGCTACATCAAGGCGGCCACGGGCACGTCGGTGCGTCCGGTCGAGCGTTTCGTCGAGAAGCCCGACCTGGAAACCGCCCAGGGTTATGTCGCGTCCGGCGAGTACTACTGGAACAGCGGCATGTTCCTGTTCAAGGCCTCGCGCTACTTGGAAGAGCTGGCGAAGTTCAACCCGGCGATCCTCGAGGGCAGCCGCAAGGCCTGGGAGCTGGCCAAGCGCGATGCCGACTTCATCCGCCTCGACAAGGATGCCTTCGCCGCCACGCCATCGGATTCGATCGACTATGCGGTCATGGAAAAGACCCATTCGGCCGTGGTCGTGCCGCTCAGCGCTGGCTGGAGCGACGTCGGCTCATGGTCCGCGCTGCGCGAGGTCTCGGTGAAGGACGCGCAGGGCAATGCTCACCATGGCGACGTCATCGCGGTCGACTGCCGCAACACCTACGCCTATGGCAGCCGCCTGATCGCGATGGTCGGCCTGGACGACGTGGTCGTCGTGGAAACCGACGACGCAGTGCTGGTCGGACGTGGCGAGCGCATCCAGGAGGTCAAGGCCGTCGTTGCGAAGATCAAGCAGGACAACCGCTCCGAGGCGACCTGGCACCGCAAGGTGTACCGGCCGTGGGGCGCCTACGACTCCATCGACATGGGCCAGCGTTTCCAGGTCAAGCGCATCACCGTCAAGCCGGGCGCCACGCTCAGCCTGCAGATGCACCACCATCGCGCCGAGCACTGGATCGTGGTCAGCGGCACCGCCGAAGTCACCCGCGGCGAGGAGGTATTGCTGTTGACCGAAAACCAGAGCACCTACATTCCGCTCGGCGTCACCCATCGCCTGCGCAACCCGGGCAAGCTGCCGCTTGAGCTGATCGAAGTGCAGTCCGGCAGTTATCTCGGCGAGGACGACATCGTCCGCTTCGAAGATACCTACGGCCGTACCTGATCCATCGGTAGCAGCCACTCGCGAAAACGGCGACCGAAAGGTCGCCGTTTTCGTTTCTCGCCTGAGAGGACGATGTCGCCTGCGCATCCGACCTCAGGCGCGTGTCGGCAACTCGTCTAGCACGCGCCCGACGCCTTCGCGCCAGTCCGGCAACGTGACTCCGAACGTCTCCCGTAGCGACGTCGTGTCCAGACAGGAATAGGACGGACGGCGTGCCGGCGTCGGGTAGTCCGCGGTGGTGATGGCCGCGACCTTCGGTATCCGTGCGATCAAGCCCCGGGTCTGGGCCTGAGCAAAGATCTCCTCGGCGAAACCGTGCCAGCTGGTCTGGCCGAGAGCGGTGAGGTGATAGCTACCCCACACCGGCTGCGGATGCCGCAGCACCTGCACGGTGACATCGGCGATCAACGCCGCCGGGGTCGGCGTGCCGATCTGGTCGGCAACCACACGCAGCTCATCGCGCTCGGCACCGACCCGCAACATCGTGCGCAGGAAGTTGTTCCCATGCGAGGCATACACCCAGGCCGTGCGGAAGATCAGGTGCTTGCCGCCTTCCGCGCGAATCGCCTCTTCGCCTGCCAGTTTGCTTTCACCGTATACGCCCAACGGTGCGGTCGCATCGTCGGGCAAATACGGACGCTTGCCCTGGCCGTCGAATACGTAATCCGTCGAGTAATGCACCAGCGGCACGTCATGCGCCGCACACCAGCGTGCGATGACACCCGATGCCTGCGCGTTGGCCCGGAATGCGGCATCGCGATCGCCTTCGGCCTTGTCCACAGCGGTGTAGGCGGCCGCATTGATGACCCAATCCGGACGCTCGACGTCGAGCAGTTCCACCAGCGATTCCGGCTGATCGAAGTCCGCACGCAGGCAGCTTGTGCCATCCGGCAGCACACCACTGCGCGTCGTCGCCACAACCTCATGACCGACCAGCGCACGCAGCAACTCCTGGCCGACCTGACCGTTGCCACCGAACACCAGAACCCTCATGGCACGTACACCGGCAACCTTTCTTCCGCGATCTGCTCCAGGAAAGGGGCATTGGCATCTTTTGCCGACAGCACCGGATCTGAGATCGGCCAATCCACGCCAATGGCGCCGTCGTTCCAACGCACGCCGGCATCGGCTTCCTTCACGTAGACGTCGGTGCACAGGTAGTTGAACACCGCGCGCTCGGACAGCACCGCAAAGCCATGTGCGAACCCTTCCGGGATCCAGAGCTGGCGCCGGTTCTGCGCGCTCAGCACCACCGCCTCCCAGCGACCGAAGGTTGGCGAGCCGCGACGGATATCGACCGCCACGTCGTAGACCTCGCCCTCGAGCACGCTGACCAGCTTGCCCTGGGGCCGCGGCCACTGATAGTGCAGCCCGCGCAGCACGCCGCGTACGGAGGTCGAGACGTTGCTCTGAACGAAGTGAGCCCGCAGACCGTGTTGCTGGAAACGATCCGCGTTCCAGGCCTCGAAGAACACCCCACGCTCATCGCCGAACACAGCCGGCTCGATTACCATGCAGCCCGGCAGTGACGTTTCAATCACTTTCAATGGATCACTCCTCGCCTGGCGAGTTCATGTAGATACTGGCCGTAGCCGTTCTTCAACAGCGGTGCGGCGAGCGCCTCCAACTGAGCCGCATCGATCCAGCCCTGGCCGAAGGCGATCTCCTCAGGGCAGCACACCTGCAAGCCCTGGCGCGCCTGGATCGTCTCGATGAAGTTGGCCGCCTCGTGCATCGACTGGTGGGTACCGGTATCGAGCCAGGCGTAGCCGCGTCCCAACGCTTCCAGATGCAGCGTACCTTCTTCGAGATAACGCCGATTGAGATCGGTGATCTCCAGTTCACCGCGTGGCGATGGCTTGAGTTCGGCGGCGTAGTCCGGTGCCTTGCCGTCGTAGAAGTACAGCCCTGTCACGGCATAGTTGGAGCGTGGTTGTGCTGGCTTTTCCTCGATGTCGATGACCTTGCCCTGCGCATCAAACTCAGCCACGCCGTAACGTTCCGGGTCACGCACCCAGTAGCCGAACACGGTCGCACCGTCCTGGCGTTCATCGGCGCGCTTGAGTGTCTCGGTCAAACCGTGGCCGTGAAAGATGTTGTCGCCCAACACCAGGCAGCTCGGCTGGCCGGCCACGAACTCACGGCCGATCAGATAGGCCTGCGCCAGGCCATCCGGGCTCGGCTGCACCGCATAGCGGATGTCCATGCCCCACTGCGAGCCGTCACCCAGCAGGTTTTGGAACAGTGCCTGCTCGTGTGGCGTATTGATGATCAACACCTCACGGATCCCGGCCAGCATCAGCACGCTGAGCGGGTAGTAGATCATCGGCTTGTCGTACACCGGCAGCAGTTGCTTGCTGACGCCCTTGGTGATCGGATACAGCCGCGTGCCGGAACCACCGGCGAGGACGATGCCCTTGCGTTGTGTCATCGGTCTTTATCCTTGTACGGCCCGCACGCGCAGGCGCGGGCTCTTGCGAAAGACTCGCACCTACGCCGCAGCGCCAATGCGTTCGAGGCGATAGCTGCCATCGAGCACGCCGCGCACCCAGTCCTGATTATTCAAGTACCAATCCACGGTGAAGGCGATGCCTTGCTCGAAGCTGTATTTCGGCTCCCAGCCCAGTTCGTTCTTCAACTTGGAGGCATCGATCGCATAGCGGCGGTCGTGGCCTGGGCGATCGGTGACGTAGGTGATCTGGCTGGCGCGCGGCTGACCATCCTCACGCGGACGACGTTCGTCCAGCAGTTCACAGATCGCGCGTACCACTTCGATGTTCTGACGCTCGGCATTGCCGCCCACGTTATAGGTCTCGCCTACCCGCCCCTTGGCCAGCACCGTACGGATCGCCTCGCAATGGTCGGCGACGAACAGCCAATCACGCACCTGCTTGCCGTCGCCGTATACCGGCAACGGTTCGCCGGCCAACGCCTTGGCGATCACCAGCGGGATCAGCTTCTCCGGGAAGTGGTAGGGGCCGTAGTTGTTGGAGCAGTTGGTGGTCAGCGTCGGCAGACCGTAGGTGTGGTGGAAGGCACGCACCAGGTGGTCTGAAGCGGCCTTGGACGCCGAGTACGGCGAGTTCGGCGCATATGGCGTGGTTTCGGTGAACTTGCCGGTCTCGCCGAGCGTGCCGTAGACCTCGTCGGTGGACACATGCAGGAAGCGGAACGCCTCGCGATGGCCGTCCGGCAAGGCCTTCCAGTAATCGCGCACGGCTTCCAGCAGGCCCAGCGTACCGACCACGTTGGTCTGTATGAACGCGCCCGGGCCTTCGATCGAGCGATCGACGTGACTCTCGGCAGCGAAGTTCACGACTGCGTCGGGCTGATGCTCGGCGAGCAAACGCGCCACAAGGTCGCGGTCTCCGATGTCGCCGTGCACGAACAGATGATCAGGATTGCCTTGCAGCGAAGCGAGCGTGTTCAGGTTGCCTGCATAGGTCAGCGCATCCAGGTTGATCACCCGGTGTCCATGTGCCACCGCCTGGAGGACGAAGTTGCCGCCAATAAAACCGGCACCACCGGTCACGAGCCAAGTTGCCAACGCACATCCCCTAGTCGTTAATCTGCCCCGCAAGAAACAAGGCACGTTCCAGCAACTCAGTTTACCTTGCGGTGCCGGATGGATGACCAATCGGGACATGCGCCACCCGGCACGCCCCATACGCCATCGCATGGTCAGGCTTCCCCCGCTAGAATTGACACACTGCCCCGCGCCAGCCGCCGCGGCCGGGCCTTCCCGCAACTGCTGAAGGATCTCGTACAAGATGAAAATCCTCGTCGCCTACAAGCGCGTGGTGGATTACAACGTCCGCATCCAGGTGAAGCCGGACGGTTCCGGCGTGGTCACCGACGGCGTCAAGCTCTCGGCCAACCCGTTCGATGAAATCGCCCTCGAAGAAGCCCTGCGCCTGCGCGATAAAGGCATCGCCACCGAAGTCGTGGTCGTCACGATCGCCCCGGCGGACGCCGCCGCGCATCTGCGCAATGGCCTGGCCATGGGCGCCAACCGCGCCATCCACGTGGTCACCGACGCCCCGATCCAGCCGCTGACCGCCGCGCGCACCCTGCTCAAGCTGGTCGAGAAGGAACAGCCGCAACTGGTGATCCTCGGCAAGCAGGCGATCGACGACGACGCCAACCAGACCGGCCAGATGCTGGCCACGCTGTGGGGTCGGCCGCAGGCCACCTTCGCCAGCAAACTGGAGATTGCCGGCGACAAAGCCACCGTGACCCGCGAGGTCGATGCCGGCCTGGAAACGCTGGATGTGGACCTGCCCGCGGTAGTCACCACCGACCTGCGCCTGAACGAGCCGCGCTTCATCAAGCTGCCCGACATCATGAAGGCCAAGAGCAAGCCGCTGGAGACGCTCGCCTTCGCCGATCTCGGCGTGGAGGCCAACGACAGCCTGAAGACCACTCACTACGCCGCGCCGGCCAAGCGCAGCCGCGGCGTGATGGTCAAGGACGCCGCCGAACTGGTGGCCGCACTCAAGCAGAAGGGGTTGTTGTAATGAGCAGGATTCTCGTAATCGCCGAACACCTCAACGGCCAGCTCAATGCCGCCACCGCCAAGACCGTCAGCGCCGCACAGGCCATCGACGGCGCGGCTATCGATATCGTCGTGCTGGCCGCCGACCCGGCCGCCATCGCCACACAGGCCGCGCAGATCGCGGGCGTGGCCAAGGTGCTGAGCGTGGCCAACCCGGCCAATGCACACGCCATCGCGCAGGTGCTCGCCCCACAGATCGCTGAACTGGTCAAAGCCGGCGGCTACAGCCACGTGTTCGGCCCGTCCACCACCT
The DNA here is from genome assembly GCF_058986605.1 of Pseudomonas sp. GW821-FHT07E12. Classification (NCBI taxonomy): domain Bacteria; kingdom Pseudomonadati; phylum Pseudomonadota; class Gammaproteobacteria; order Pseudomonadales; family Pseudomonadaceae; genus Pseudomonas; species Pseudomonas sp. GW821-FHT07E12. The sequence continues at coordinate 254,210 of NZ_JBYSVX010000002.1, forward strand.
TCGGCAAGGACCTGCTGCCGGTCGTGGCCGCACGGCTGGGCGTCAACCAGATTTCCGATCTGATGGCCGTCGAGGGCGCCTACACCTTCAAGCGCCCGATCTACGCCGGCAACGCGATCATCACTGTCGAAGCCCCGACCGACCAGGTCGTTGTCGCCACCGTGCGCAGCGCTTCCTGGCCGGAAGCGGCCAAGGGCGGTAATGCCACGGTGGAGGCAGCCACTACCTCCGCCCCCCTACCGGGCCACACTCGCTTCGTCGGCCTGGCCGCCGGCAAATCCGATCGCCCCGACCTGCAAAGCGCCAGGCGCGTAGTGTCCGGCGGCCGCGGCGTCGGCTCGGCCGAGAACTTCCAGGTCATCTACCAGCTCGCCGACAAGCTCGGCGCGGCCGTGGGCGCCTCGCGCGCCGCCGTCGACGCCGGCTACGTGCCGAACGAACTGCAGGTCGGCCAGACCGGCAAGATCATCGCCCCGGAGCTGTACGTGGCGGTCGGCATCAGCGGTGCGATCCAGCACCTGACCGGCATCAAGGATGCGGGCACGATCGTGGCGATCAACAAGGACGGCGAGGCCCCTATCTTCGAGATTGCCGATATCGGGTTGGTGGGGGATCTGTTCAAGCTGCTGCCGGAGCTGGAGACAGCGTTGGGGTGATCCCCCGACAGTCATCGGGCCCCTACATGGGTGCCCGATGAAAATACGCCAGTTGTCGCTCAGTTATCGCCGAAAAGATCTCGCGTATAAACCTTTTCCCTGACATCCTCCAAGGCATCAGACATCCGGTTGCTGATGATAACGTCGGCTTCCGCCTTGAAAGCTTCAAGGTTATTGACCACACGCGAGCGAAAGAACTCCGCTCCTTCCAGGCATGGCTCGTGGACGATCACATCCACGCCCTTCGCCTTGATTCGCTTCATGATCCCCTGGATGCTGGACGATCGGAAATTGTCCGATCCGCTCTTCATGATCAAGCGATAAATACCCACTACCCTGGGCTGTTTCCTGAGAATATCTGTCGCAATGAAATCCTTGCGGGTGGTATTGGAATCAACGATCGCTCGAATCAAGTTCTGCGGTACGCTCTGGTAATTCGCCAGCAACTGCTTGGTGTCCTTCGGCAGACAGTACCCGCCATAACCGAACGAAGGATTGTTGTAATGCCCACCGATACGAGGATCCAGACAGATGCCTTCAATAATCTGGCGGCTGTCCAAGCCATGGGTCAGCGCATAGGTATCAAGCTCGTTAAAGTAGGACACGCGCATCGCCAGGTAGGTATTGGCAAAAAGCTTGATCGCCTCCGCCTCCGTCGGCTCCGTGAACAGCACTGGAACATCCTTCCTCAGGGCTCCCTCCTGCAGCAGCCCGACAAACACTCGCGCGCGCTCAGAGCGTTCGCCAACGATGATCCGCGACGGATACAGATTGTCATAGAGCGCGCGACCTTCGCGCAGGAACTCCGGTGAGAAAATGATGTTGTCCACACCGAACTGCTCGCGCACCCTCTGTACGTACCCAACCGGTATGGTCGACTTGATCACCATCGTCGCCTTCGGGTTGATCTGCAGCACCTGCCCAATCACGGTCTCGATCGAACGCGTGTTGAAGTAATTCGTATCGGAGTCATAGTCCGTCGGCGTGGCGATGATGACGAAATCAGCGGCCCCATACGCTTCAAGAGGATCCAGCGTGGCCCGGAAATTCAGCCCACCACCCGACAAGTGCTCCTGAAGCTCCTTGTCGACGATCGGGGATTCCCCTCTATTGAGCAGATTGACTTTATCCGCCACGATGTCGAGCGCCACTACCTCATGCCGACGGGCTAGTAATATCCCATTGGAAAGTCCAACGTAACCTGTACCTGCAATTGCGATTTTCATAGAGCCTCAATAAAGAATCGACATTCGGATTTCGAAAGCTACGGTTCCCAGTAATATCAGTCTAAATGCCGACTTACCAATGCTCATCCAGCGGCTCCCTTTCCTCCTCCCAGCTCATCCCCAGCGCAGCCTGGCAGCATCCCGCGCACATTCAATGGCACACGCATGGAGACGACAGCCAAATAGAGCACTACCACGAAATGCCAAAGGGCAAAGGGCCATCGCGGGTCGGCGAACAGGCTCCAGATACTCCCCGTAACGAAAGGACGCCATAGCGCACTGAACTCGGGCACATACCAGCACAGGTATTCCCTGGAGTAATTTTCGGACCAACATGCTTCCATGTTGTTCTGGGCGAAGACATAACCATCGAGCGCCACCCATGAAGAGAGCAGCAGCACGAGAAGGATCCAGATGGAGTTGCTCCGTTCGCGCTCCTGTGTGGTTAGAGCCACCGCAAGTAACAAGCAGGCTGGTGCGCACATGAACAGGAAAAAGCGCGGCCCCCAGAAGCTCCCTCCATACCATGCCCACCACTTTGAATACATCAGAACAGGTAATGCCAATGCCAAGACCGCCACCACCGTACCGCTCTTGGTGAGACCTATTAAGGCCCTCAAGCGCCCCGAGAATCCGAGAAGCAACGCAGGAATGAAGAATATGATTCCCTTGCCTATGGAGAACAATATGGATAGCAAACCAAATGCCAGCGGATAACTGAAACCCGGCTCACCGGAATAAGGAAGAATAGTCCTAAAGCCGTGCTCATTGTCAGAAAAGTAGCCCTGATTCACACCGCTCTTCTTGAACCACATTTCCGCGGCAACTAGCGTCACCGCGACAGCGAAAGCCACTAGCGGAGTTTTCTTCCTTTCAAGAAGAAACCAGGCCACCGAAAATCCCAGCAATGGTGGCAACAGAGCGGGCGTGTTCGCGCAACCCAGGCCGAAGAGCAGCACCGAAGCAAGCGGTCGACGATCGATCCACAGCACGGCAAGAAACATAAAGAGAGAGGTCAACACCTCCCCATAATAATTCTGGAGGTGATGCGGGAACATCGAAGCCGAGGCCATCAGCAGAAGCCAGACCCGACCAATGCGAGCAGAATACCTGACGGCGAGTTCACCATAGAGCAGAACAGCGAATATCCCGAACAGCATCACATTGAAATAGGCCACTAAGATGATGCGTTCAACGCCCCAAACGTCAGCAAGCCAAGCTAGCGGCAGGGAAAGCACTGGCTGGACAAGGGAGAACTTCGATAACGACGAGCCATCCCCCATTAGCGCTTGCACGGCAGCAAATCTGACCAAGCCGTCCCCACCCACCACTGGATGCAGCGTTGCTAGCAGAACGACGAAACCGACGCAAATGAGTGCCCATTCGAACACCGCCCGTCTACCTGCCATTCTCATCTCCCTCAAACACTCAAAATGCACCGGATCAAGGTGCAGAGCCCTGCAAACTGATAGTGGCAGGAGTCAAGCCCTGCTCGTGGAACCATACCCGTCCCTCCTGTACCAGGGATATGTCCAGTACCTGTTGTGTATCGGGCTGTTTTTCCGACCCCTGGACCAGGAATCCAACTGTGCGGCTCTGTCCTGCGGCTACGGCAACTCCGGCCCCAAGTTCGACCCTCGATTCCCATCCGACATTCGCATCGATTACATTCTTTGTTCGAATCCGCCATGACAATCGAAGAGGATGCTCCGATGGCAACCCAAGCAGGTCATAGTCGCTACGATTGGTGACTGTCGTTTGGATTTGCCATGCATCTGGCCCGGCGCGCACAACCGAGTCGACATGAATCGTTATCTCGTCGATTTTATCGAACGGAATCTCCGCTGGATTATCGTCGATACACCTTTCGGCTCCGACAACGAACAGCGCACCCCGTTGATTACGATTGGATTCTTGATGAATACGCTCGCTGTTGAAACGACGTGCGGCATCCAGCCGGGCCTTGGCCTGCGTACAGCCTTGCACAGCAGGATCCCAGTTGGCGTAACCAGGCGGGAAATTCCCGGAGTAACCGTTCAAGGTGCCTACACCCCGCTCCTGCGCCAATAGCATTCCATCCAGTTCCAACATGTAGAACGGATCGGTTCCATCTTGGGGGACAAACAACACCGCATCCTTCGGCAGCTCGACGGGCACCTTGGCAGCGACCTTCTCCGCACGCGTCTTGCCCTCATCAATCTGGTAGAACCGCGCCTTTGCCGTGATGGACTCCGATACCATCACAATGCACAGCACTGCAACCAGTGCACGCCACTGCATTCCTTTACGCATTGCTGCATCTACCGCAGCCGCAACTAGGATGGCCAATGGCAACATCATCATCAAGATGATGCGAGATACTGCCCTGATCGAGTTGACACCGGGGAAATCCGCAAAGAACAAATAGAACGACTGGTTTTTCAAGCTCAATGTCAGGGCGATCAGAAGCACCAGGCAGAAACCCGCCGTGCGCACCCGTCTCGAACGATCCATGAACAGCGCCGCGAACGCCAGCGACAACGCACCTATGCCCACGAACATCTGATGTTCGTGACGCATCTGCAGCCCTCCTGCCAGACGATCACTCATCCCGTGCCAAAAGCTGGAGGCATCCGCGAGAAAGTAGCTACGGATACGTGGCAGCATAGTCGCGATGTCCGCCGGACTACGTGAGAATCCGTACAACTTGGAGTAATAGATGTACGGATACATCAGGAACAAGATGCTGAGCAACGCCAGAAGCAGCATCACAGCGGTCACCAACGCCTTCCCCCGGTGATTCATACACCGTCGGTACGTATCAGCGAACAAAGCAATGGGAAGTGTACGTTCCAGCCACGCCTGGGCAGCCACCCAAGCTAACAGTACAAGACAGAGGAAGTAACCCAGGTAAATGGAGATGTAGAACTGTACGGCCACCACCAGCGCCATGCAGCCGAGCAACCGGGGGTCGGCCTGCTGCCGGAAGCGCTCCCAGAGCAGAAGTGCCAATGGCGCGGGGAAACAATAGACCAACTGCGCATGGTCCGCACGCGCGACAGTCGGCATGCCGAAAGCAAAGAGAAACGCACCGACCGCACCTGCAACTGCAGAGTATCCCAACTTGCGGAGCACGATGTGCATTGACACGAAGTTGAGGACATACCCCGTGAGATACCAAAGATCGTATGCGACGTAACGATCAGCTCCAACCGCACGGTAGATCGAATAGATCCATGCACTCCCCCAATGATTGTCACTGAAGGCGAGGGCTCCAGGCATCGGGTAGAAGAACCCGGGACTCATCAACTGCTCCCCGCTACCGCTCACCCAGCGATAGAAGTACTCAAGGATGATCCCATTGAATCGAGCATCTCCCAGATCGCCCGGCACTCCAGCGAGATAGTGCGTATGCGCAAGCGCTATCAGACCAAAACCCAGTGCAAACAGAGCCAGTGGCGCAAACCAGCGCCAACGATCCGGTGATGTGGCTCCGTAGCGTTGAATCCTTTTGCCCTCGATCATTCAATTCTTTTCCCAGATCGACTCACTGGCAACGATAGTCCGAGCTCATATGACTATCGCGAAATGGATCTGTCAGCGCATCAGTGTAATGGCCCGTCAACAGACGCTGGGTTGGCAGCAGATTCTTGCGGAAGAATCTGCTGAACGAAGCCAGCCGCTCTCCTCGGTCGGTTAGCCTCACGCAACCGTCATGGATATAGATCGTGCCAGATTGGAGCTGTTCGGTTAGCCGGACCTCAACGAGATGGTGCTCTCTTACGTATTCGTCAGTGAATACCTGCCTGAAAGCGTCCTCACGTATTCCACCACCACGTTGTTGCAACTTCTCGAGGATATAGAACGAAAGCGAGCGATCCAGCACGGTGGGAACCGAGATCGCGAACAGGTAACCACCAAGGAGCCAGATGACCAGCAACTGGGTGATTTCAAGCGAGGTGAATCCCCTGAACAGACGCAGAGCGGCGAAAAGCCCTCCAATCAATAGCGCAGCAAGAACACCATCCAAGATACTGGCATAGAACACCACATTCACCTTGAAATAGCGCATATGGAGGTAATATACAATCAGCAGCGTAACTATGAACGCCGCCGTGGCTAGCATCGCCTTAATAAACTTGTTCATTTGAAAACCATGAATTTGTTGGCAACGAAGCTGGACATCACCTGAATGCCAGTAGCCAGAAGGAAACCCAACGCATAGTGCAGGTGATAGACGTCCGTCCACACATGCAGAATTCCTGCATGCAACAGCGCAATGCATCCATAGGTCCCCAGGAACAACATTCCCTGCCTGGCCAGGCGCCCCTGTTTTGCCCGAAATACGAAATAACGACTTCCGATAAAGGAAACAGTGATCCCGAAGATAGCTGCGATCCCGTTTGCCACACCTGCCGAACGCATGCCCAACACTTCCATGTTGAAACTCAGCACGCCGTAGTGAATCGCAGTAGCAGCGAGTCCGTTTATGAGATACCGGACGAGTTGCCCCCGAAGCTCGGCATCAAGCTTTGCGGACATGCATAACCTCTGCCAGAAAGTCCTTATAGGTGCCGGTACTCAGCACTCCGCCACTCCTGATCATGCCCGACATCATCAGCACGATTAACGTCAGAGCGGCGGTCTGCAGAAACACCAGAAGCAGGATGCCGCTGACCAGTGAGAACCAGCCGGGAGTGGCAAAACCAAGCATCTTCAGCACCAGCGCCAGCCCGCCACCCAGCACCGAAAGACCGGCAACCGCTGTGCATGCTATACCGACACGAACCAGAACGTCCTCGGCAAAGACCATCAGTGCCCGGAACCCATGCAGCGCCAACCCCACGAAGTTCATCTTGCTACGCCCTGCATAGCGAGCCCCCCGGTCCAGCGCGCACGTGGAAACCCTCAATTTCGAATTCAACACACATGCAGCCACGTGGGTCCAGAGCTCCTGCATCGAGGCCAGACGCTGTACCGCAGACATCTTGGCGGCCATGAAGTTGCCAAACCCAATCTTCCTGCCACTCAGCAGGGAAAATAGCCATTTGTAGACCACGTAGAACGTGCGGAACCTTAGTGTCTCCACGCGGCTCTTGCGCGTCGCCACAACCACATCAACCTGCGGAGAATCCAGCCCTCTTATCAATTCGGTGATGCTTTCAGGGGTATCCTCCCCGTCGGAATCCATTACCACCACGCGCTGCTCATCGCCGAAGTGGTCAGCTACATAGCTGAGCCCAATCGCAATGGCACGTTGATGCCCCACGTTTCGCCGCAATCTGATCACCACGCCATCGAGGCCAGCAACTGCAATGGCACCGGGTTCCAAAGGCTGCCGTACCGAACCATCATCGACGGCCACGACGTAGACATCCTGCCCCTGTGTCCGGGCCAGCTCTCTGAACAACTGACTTGAGGCCTCCACATCCTCGAAGACAGGCATAACGACGACGAGTGAGGGGGTGGCAGGGGAAGTCATTGTTCGAGGCGCTTCCTGAAATAAGCGATCGTTTCCTTGAGCCCATCTTCCAGCGTGACCTTGGGCTCCCAACCCAATCGGGATTTAGCCAGACTGATATCCGGCTGCCGCTGTTTCGGATCGTCAGAAGGCAATGGCTGAAATATGATCTTTGATGTACCCCCTACCAGCTTCAACACCGTTTCCGCCAGCTGCAGCATGGTGAACTCACCCGGATTGCCGATGTTCACGGGACCAGTGAAATCGCCAGGGCTTTCCATCAACCGCAGCATGCCTTCGACCAGGTCGTCGACATAACAGAAACTGCGCGTCTGAGTGCCGTCGCCGTAGATGGTAATCGGCTCGCCCTTCAGCGCCTGCACAATGAAGTTGCTGACGACACGGCCATCATTGGGATGCATGCGTGGCCCATAGGTATTGAAGATACGCATGACCTTGATTTCCAGCGCATGCTGGCGCCAGTAATCGAAGAAAAGTGTTTCGGCGCAGCGCTTCCCCTCGTCGTAGCAACTCCGAATGCCTACGGGATTGACACGCCCCCAGTAGCTTTCCACCTGTGGATGGATTTCCGGGTCACCATAGACCTCGCTGGTGCTGGCTTGCAGGATCCGGGCCTTGACGCGCTTGGCGAGGCCCAGCATGTTGATCGCGCCATGAACGCTGGTCTTGGTGGTCTGGACCGGGTCGTACTGGTAATGGATCGGCGATGCCGGGCAGGCCAGGTTGTAGATCCTGTCGACCTCGACGTAGAGCGGAAACGTGACGTCGTGGCGCATCAGCTCGAACTTCGGATTGCCGATCAGCCCCATGACATTGTCTTTGCTGCCGGTATAGAAGTTATCGACGCAAAGTACGTCTTGCCCAGAGGCAATCAGACGATCACACAGATGGGAACCCAGGAAACCGGCACCGCCAGTCACTAGCACCCTATAGCCATTCCCCGACATATCGATCCTCAGAATTGCACGGGACGGTTGCGACCCCATCCTGCGATACAGGATGACCGCTACCGCCAGTCAGTGACAGATTCCGGGATTATATGGCATATCAGAACGAGTGCATCAGCGGCGTCACAAACAATGACCTGCCATGAGCAGTGCTCGGCATTCGAGCATCGAGCACCGTCACTCGGCCGCGAGCATCCACTGGAGCGTTTCGGAAAGCGGCGCACAGTCCCATGCCCCGATCAAGTCACGTAACGCGCCGTTGGCACCACGCAGGACCTTGACCTCATTGCTCCTGACAAGGGCCGGATTCACATGCACCTGCAAGGAATGCCCGGTGATCGTCGCGCAAAAGTCCAGAATTTCACGAAGCGAGTGCGCGCGCCCCGAACACACATTGACCGTTCTGCCAACGGCCACAGGCGCTTCGATCAGGCGCCGATATGCCTCGACCACACTGCGCACATCACTGAAATCGCGCGATACGTCCAGGTTCCCGAGCTCGATGCTCGCCTCACGTCGACGATAGTGCGCCACGATCTTGGGAACCAGGAAATTTTCCGCCTGCCCCACCCCTGTGTAGTTGAAGGGCCGAACCATGATGATCGGCAGGCGCTCACTCCACAGACGTGCAGCGAACTCCATCGCCAACTTGCTCACCGCATAGTCATTCGCCGGCGCCGCCGGCGTGAGCTCACTGAGCGTCCCCTCCGAAGCATTGCCATATACATTCGCGCTACTGGCCAGCAAGACCCGAGTCGGCGGGCTATCCATCGCCGCCAGCACCTCCAGGAGATTTCGCGTGCCGATCAAGTTGACATTGTAGAAATCGTTCGCATTGCCATGACCAACGAACGCCAGAGCGGCCAGATGGATCACGATCTCCGGCCGCACCTCGGCGACAAGCGAGGCAACTGCTTCCCTATCGCAAAGGTCCACATGCACCAAACGCACATCGTCATCAGCACCATCGTCGGAACGGCGACCCGTGCCGACGACTTCATAACCATGCGCCAATAGCTCCGCCCGCATGTAGCGGCCAGTGAATCCGCTGGCTCCGGTTAGCAGGACACGCCTGGACAAACCGCTCATCAGAACGAAAAGCCCTGCTGGTTACGACGCAAATCCGCCTCAACCATCATCCGACTCAATTCTTCCAGCGTCGTCTTCGGCTCCCAACCAAGCTTGGCCTTGGCCTTGGCCGGATCACCGATCAGCAGATCGACCTCGGCGGGTCGATAGAACCTGGGGTTGATGGCCACAATCGTCTTGCCAGTAGCAACATCGAAGCCATGCTCCGCCTCGGCTTCGCCCTTCCACGCAATCTCGATATCCGCCGCCTTTGCCGCAAGATTCACGAAGTCGCGAACGGTCTCGGTACGGTTGGTGGCCAGAACATATGTATCCGGCTCATCCACCTGCAGCATCCGCCACATCCCTTCGACGTATTCCTTGGCAAATCCCCAGTCACGCTTGGCATCAAGATTGCCGAGCTCCAGCAAGTCGAGCTTGCCAAGTTTGATCTTGGCAATGGAGTCGGTGATTTTACGGGTCACGAATTCGCGGGCGCGCAGCGGAGATTCGTGGTTGAACAAGATGCCGCTGGTCGCAAATATACCGTAGGACTCACGATAATTAACCGTCATCCAGTGCGCATAAAGTTTAGCCACGCCATAAGGACTGCGCGGGTAGAAAGGAGTTTCCTCTACCTGCGGGATGGCCTGGACCTTGCCAAACATCTCTGAGGTAGATGCCTGGTAAAAGCGGATCTTCGGGTCGACAATGCGAATTGCCTCCAACAGATTCACCGCACCGATGCCGGTGATATCCGCAGTCGTGAGAGGCTGATCGAAAGATACGCCGACGAAGCTCTGCGCTGCGAGGTTGTACACCTCCTGGGCCCCCGTGGTCTGCAGCAGGCGAATGCTTGACGAGAGGTCGGTCAAATCGTATTCGACCAAATGCAGATTGGGGTGACGCTCGATACCGAGCTCTTCGATGCGCCAAAAATTCACCGAGCTGGAGCGGCGATAGGTGCCATATACCTCATAGCCCTTCTCCAACAGCAGTTGCGACAGGTATGCACCATCCTGCCCAGTGATACCCGTAATAATTGCACTTTTCTTGCTCATTCTTTTTCTCGTCGAAACTGGGTTTTAAGGAAATCCATGCCAAACCAATTCATGGCGAGTCTGGCGCGAACCGCCGCCTGCATCATCCTTGCGCGGGGATCAGAGATAGGCCGGAACGCATCATAACGCATTACCTACTTCGGGCCCGGCAATACTCGTCGGCCCCGCATTGCCGACAGAAGCCATCATGGCCCGCGTAAGTCGCTCAGCACTCTGCTGCCATGTCAGCCAAGGCATCGCATCGGTCCGCGGATGCACACCCTCGCGGAAGGACAGACTCCAAGTCCGGATGGCGTCGTGCAGGCCGATGGGCGATGCCCCGTCAAAGTAACTGGCGCAGGAGCCAGCAACCTCCCTGAACACTGGAATATCACGCGCCAGAACCGGCATTCGGCGCTGTGCGGCCTCGATCAGGGGCAGACCAAACCCCTCCGCGAACGATGCCGCTAACAGACAGCTGCAGGCACCATATAAATGCTCGAGGAACTCGTCGCTGACACCATTCAGCCAGAACAGGCGCCCCCCGCGCTCGGGATGCCGTGAGAGCCTGTCGCAGAGATCGTCAACCAACCATCCCTTCTTGCCAACTATGACCAGCATCGCATCCTCGCCTTCAGCCCATAACCGCTCGAAGGCATCCAGCACCTGAGCATACCCCTTGCGTGGCTCAATGGTGCCTACCATCAGGAAACTTACCGCCCCCTCCAACCGCTGGATCAACGCAGCCCCTTCCTCTGGCATACCACGGCTGGGTGCACTCCCCTCCAGATCGGCTCCCAGATGGAACCAATCGATTACCGGACGATGCTGCACATTCTTCTCGTCCATCCATGTCAAGACATCGTCAGCCGTCGCCTTCGAAATGCATAGCAGCGCATCGGAAACATCAATGACGCCGCTCAACCAACGTTCGTGGTGACGCCATCCTTCGCCCGGCCACCACTCGGGATTGCGGATCGGCAGAATGTCGTAGACAACGAAGGCAATACGGACACCCGCATTGGAGAAATACTCGAACCATTCCGGCAGCAGCGATACACATTCACCGACCAGGTCCAAGCCGAGGAAGATATCGCCAGCGTGGCAGACCAAGGGAGCATCCGCGTCTCCCTCAGCGTATCCCAGCAGACCGCTGGCATAGACATTGGCACAAACATAGGCTCGACGCTGCCTATCCATCCGTACCAATTGAATGCGATAGCCTTCCGGGGGGCGCTCGCCCCATTCGGCGACAATGGCCCGAGTGACCCGTTGAATGCCCGTCCCCCGATCCTCTGCTGCCAGCTCGGTGACATCAATGATGATCTTGGGCTCCGGTGGCGGGATCGACCGGTCAACCGCATCGGCCAGCGCCATCAATTCACAGTCAGTCTCGACGGGATACTGGACCAGACCCGCTTCCAATGCTTCCATGACCTCCGCGCGACTGAGCCGGAGCTTGTTTTCCGTCTCGGCATGAATTTGCTCGCATGCATCCCAGAATGCCTCCGCCACGCGCTCCCACGAAAACGAAGCCGCACGCTCACGAGAATAGGCACGCAGTTCTGCAAGCTCAGTATCGCTATCCAGATAATGAGCCATTCGTTCGCGGATAGAGTCCACATCGAAGGGATCGAACAGGGCATTCCGATACTGGGCAATCTCACGGATGCTGGAAGCATCCGACGCCAACACCGCCGCACCGCACGCCATTGCCTCCAGAACCGGAAGGCCAAAGCCCTCATGCCAGGAGGGAAACACGAAGAACTTGCATTCACTATAGAGTGCACGCAGTTCCTCATCCGTCACATAACCGGTAAACACCAGCTCACCGGCATCCAGGCCCGCTGCGGCACCGCGCGCAAGCAGCTCATCAACATGCGCTTGCGGGATACGCCCAGCGAAAACCAACCGACAATACTTACGCTGCCGCAAGCGCAACTGCGCATACGCATCGACCAACCGATGTAGATTCTTGCGTACGTCTGAACCTCCCGAGTACAGGATGAAATCTGCCTCGATCCCAAACTTCCCCCGAACCTCTGCGATGATCGGGGCATCTGGAGAGAGCGGGAAGAAGGTCGTGTCGCACGCCGCTGAAATATTGAATAGCGCATGTGCCGGCACATCAAGCATATCGACCGCCTCGGTCGCGGCGCTCTCCGAAATCGCCAACAGGCCGTTCGCACGTTTCAAGTACGCGAGCTTGTCCTGGTAGAACTCCTTGTAGGCAGGAGCCGGATCCAGATAAGTGCCGGGGTTCTTAAGTGGAATGAGGTCATACATCGTAACTACAGTCGGCAACTCAAACAGTTGGCCAACACTCGTCACCGAATGATCGCCATACCCATCGAACAGGCTTGACACATGGACCAGGTCGGGCTCCAGTGCAGCGATCGTCGCCTCTCTGACAAGTTCGGCGCGACGGATGCGAGCGACATTGCCCTGGTTCATGCCCTCAACGGGAAGCGGCACATGCCAGACGTGGATGTTCTGCTGAGGCACCAAGCCCCGGAACGCATCACGAATAGCCGGCACAGTCTCGGCGAAAGCGCCATTGAGTACCAAGTGGATATCGTGGCTGCGCGAGCATCGCGCTGCTGCCAACGCCAGTGACAAGGTGTAACGCCCTATTCCACGGAAGCGGCTCTCTGATTGCGCCCCCTGGAGATCCATCACAATACGCATCAGTCCTGCGCCCCACTGCTGCCCTTCACTCCGCCCTCTCTCATCTTCGCATATAGCGCACGGCCACGGATCGAGAGCATTTCCATAGCCTCAACAGGTTCCATCCCCTGTAGATTCACCACTTGACCCAGGGACTGGGACTCGAACGTGGGTTCGACATATGCCGCAACTGCCCCCCCTACACCGTTGTCGAGAGCCAGCCCCACGAGGCGTCTATGGAGCGGCGGGACCAACTTCGTCAGATGACCCGCTGCTCGCATGAGTGCCGGATGCCGCTGCACGCGATGCATCAGACCGATAATTCCCGTCCGCGCGTAATGGCGCGGATAGCGCACCACCCTGAATACCCCTCTAAAAGGACGAGTGAGCCGCCAGGAGCTGCTGGCATAAAGCCGCCCCAGCTGCTGCTCGAACTCGGTAGACCTCAGGTACCAATGGTGTGCGTTACTTAGCGAAGCATTGAGCTCGGCTTGCAATGCAAGCACCTTTGTATCCACCTCATTGCTAATGCGCTTGGCCATTCGAGTCTTTTCCTCGAACAGTTCAAGCTCCACCGTGCTCAGGTCATGCACCTGTCTCAGGTTCGCTGCCAGGCTCTGAAGACGTTCAGCACGTCCTTGCCACTCTGCGAGATCAGCCGCCATAGTGGCTTGCTGCTCTTGCAGCTTCGCACATTCGTCCTGAAATTCACGAACCTGCTGCCGGGCAAGAGCCAGCTCCGCCCCTGCCGAAGCCTGGCCTTCTCGGAGCGCAGCTGCTTCTGCTTCGAACTTGGCAGATTCCGCACGCCAACGCTCCGCACCGCCATCCAGTCGACCGATCAGATCGCGTTCTTGTTGACGGCTTGATGCCAATGCCTGTTCAAATCGGCCCGCCCCCCGCTCTATCGTCGAAACCAGTTCGTTCCAAGTCGGTACCGGCAGTGGGCTTCCATTATCTCCACGAATAAACTCACGTAGGCGGCTATAACTCCACTCCTTACGCTCCAACGCGAACAGCCGGATGAAGGCATTGCGGTAGCGCACAGGCAAGACCGCCACGCTGAGCTGCGGTCGCCGGATCGGGATCGGTTCCACCAAGTGGGAATGAACAATCTCACGCACCGTGATCAGAAACGCCAGGATGAGATCCTCTGGCCAAGTACAGTCTTTGGCGTTCGAGGAAATCGCACCGTAGTCAATGAGCGACACCCCCTCATCGGAGATCAACACGTTCCAGCAGCGTACGTCGTTGTGATAAAGGCCAACGGCTTCCAGGACCACCAACTGATCCAGCAGTCCGTCGATGATGTCTTCGTATGCGTAAGCCACATGCTGCGAAATCAGCTTCGATAGAATCTCGCCCGGCAACGTTTCGCGCACCACCCAGAGGCTGCGCCCATCATTCTCGTGGAACAACAGGGCAGGCGCCCTGAATCCCTCAGGCGCCCCTGTCGTGAGGAAGGCCACCTCGTTGTGATACTCGACCAGATTGGGAACGGTGAGATCGGGGTTCTCGAGCGATAGCCATTTCACCATTACCCCATCGCCGAAATAATAACGACGCGTGTTCTGATGACTACCCATCGCGAAGCCATGGGACTCCCGACTCCAGGATTCGAATGGACGAAACTGCCCCCCCAAGTACCAGTACCTGTTGCTGGCGAAGTAAAGAGGGCGGCCGATGCCGGATAGATGGGTTCCCTGGACCGACAGAACTCGCTCGAATGCGTAACCACACAGGATCTCGGCTGGATTCTCAGGCTGCGCCGGCGCCCAATACAGCGGCTCCCCACGCAGCGCAAGTTCGTAGATACCCACCTTGATCTTCTGAGCAAGCGCAGTTACCAGCGCAACCACAGTCGGGAGACCATGCTGGTAAACCAGATGATGGAAGACGCTCAGCCCAAGCACCAAGTCATAGTCGTCGGCTACAAGGCCACCAATGGCATCCTCGATGATGCCGCACTCGAACCTTGCATCGTCCAATTCATGCAGACGCGCCAGCCCCCTGCAGACGTCAACATTCTGCTGCAGGAAATCGATGCCCCGCACGCTGTATCCACGGGCGGCCAAATTCAACGAGAAAAAGCCCTGTGCACATCCCAGATCAAGCACGCGCAGCGGCCGGCCGAGCTCAGCCTCCAGTGCATCCGCAACCTGCTGGATCTGCTCGAGACGATCCTCGCAGCTACGGGAACTGCCATCGGACAACGCAGGCATACCGTAGATCGGCTGGTACTTTTCCGGCAACGCAGCGACCAGCACCTCGATTCCGGCTTCAGTCGACGCTTGAATATCAGTCATGGTCAAATCCGTGAATAGGGGAAATTCTCAGTCGCGCACCCCTTGCACGCATGTCAGCTCTGGACGGCATCGAACCCCGCCTGCATGTCGACGATGCCCCAGAACGGCATCGCATTGGATATATCCAGCAGAACCGAGTCATAACGGCGGTCCAGCGGAATCAGCTCATGCAACGGGTCTCCGGACGAGATCCCGAACGAGAGAAGATAATGTCCGGCATTGAGCGTCAACGGCACGGTGAAGCGATAGATCGCGATCTCTCCTGCCCGCCCCACCAACCGCTCGCGCCCTTTGGACGATAGAAACGAGTTTGTGCCGTAAAGAAAGATGCCTTCCAGGGTCTTGATGAGCAGACCCGGCACGATGCTGTCGACATCCGCGTCGAACTGGACCTTGATCATGATATCGATAACGTCGCCACTGACCAGTTGTGCAGGAAATACTTCCTCGTCACGCGTGATCGCGAAGTCGATTATCCTGGCACCGCCCTCTCCCCACCGATGCTCGCCCTTGTTGTAATAGGGACGCAGGTGGTAAGCATCGATTGCCTCCTGATCCAGCGCACGGGTCACGGCAGAGGGTTCGGCGTCAGCCTTTCCGCTTATCGCTTTGGCGTTGCGCTTCTTCCCGAACAATTCATCCAGATAGAGGTTGGATACTTCACGCGATGGTCCATCG
Organism: Pseudomonas sp. GW821-FHT07E12; assembly: GCF_058986605.1. Taxonomy (NCBI): domain Bacteria; kingdom Pseudomonadati; phylum Pseudomonadota; class Gammaproteobacteria; order Pseudomonadales; family Pseudomonadaceae; genus Pseudomonas; species Pseudomonas sp. GW821-FHT07E12. Next base: position 270,259 of record NZ_JBYSVX010000002.1, read on the forward strand.
GCAAACACACCACCATCCTTGATGAAAATCGCTCGCTCACAGTGCTTAACAATGTCACCGATCGCGTGACTTACGAGGATCAACGTGGCTCCCTGCTCCTTGAACTCCTGGATGCGCTTGAAGCATTTGGCCTGAAAGTAAGCGTCGCCCACCGACAGCGCCTCGTCCACGATGAGGATATCGGGGCGAAATGCGGTCGCCACAGCAAACGCCACCCGCACTTGCATGCCACTGGAGTAGGTGCGGACAGGTTCGTCAAAATATTCGCCGATCTCAGCGAACTCCTGGATCAACGGTATCGCTGCTTCGATTTGCTCCTGCGCATAACCCATCAGACCCGCAGAATGGTAGGCATTCTGACGCCCGGTCAGATCGGGATTGAACCCCATGCCCAATTCCAGGATCGCGGCAATCCGGCCACGCCGGTGCACCTGACCTTCGGTCGGTTGTGTCGTCCCAGTGATCAACTTCAGCAGAGTGCTCTTACCGGCACCGTTGCGTCCAACCACGCCAACCGATTCACCCGGCCCGATCGAGAACGAGACGTCGCGCAGGATCCAATGCTCTTCGCGTGGCTTGGCCGAGAGTCCGAACCAGGTAGCCATACGCAACCATTCGCTCCCCCATACGCGATAGGACTTGCCAACGCCGTCAACATGCAACTCGCCGCTCATAGTGCATCCGCCATTTCGGCACTCGCCCGTCGGAACATTACGAGTGAAACAAAGGCCAACACGGCAGTAGCCACGATCATCCAAGCCAGATCGGCCCAAAGCGGCGGCGTGTCATAGAGCAGCACGTTCTGATAACTGGTTACCAGCGGATAGAGCGGATTGAACTGGAACCAATGCCGGACGCCTTCGGGGAATATCTGGATGTTGTATACGATCGGAGTGAACCAGAAGAGGGCCTGTAACACGACTGGAACGACCTGACTGATATCACGCATGAAAACGTTCATCACCCCCAACAGCAATCCCACCGACATGGCAAAACACAATGTGAGCAGAATCAGTAACGGAAGCCAGAGAGCCTGTATCTGAGGAAAGTGCCCGAGCACCGCAAACACCACGAAGATCGCGACCAGCAACAGGACGTTGTTGACGAGCATCGCTCCACCGGCGATGAAAGGCAGGCAGATCCTCGGGAACGCGACCTTCTTCATGAGATTGCCGTTGTCCACGAACAACCCAACACATTTGAAGATGGTCTCCGAAAACAGACTCCAACACAGCGTGCCCGACATCAGGTACAGCGCATAAGCGTATTTGCTGTTGACCCCCGGAAGCTTGGCCGACAGTACTTCGGACAGGATCGTCGCGAAGATCAGCACCTGCATCATCGGATGAATGATCATCCATAGGGCACCAAGCTTGCTCCTAACGAACCTGGCCCGCAGTTCGTTGTTGATCGATGACAAGATGAAGTGGCGATATGCCCATAGGGCCCGAAACATGTCTTTCATGCAGGAAGGTTCCCGGGGGCGGAGCCGATGGCCGCATATCCACTAACTAAAACGGGACGCAGACACCGAGCGTATCGGCGCAGCCAAAGCGACATGCGGGCAAACCCCATCCAAATACGAAGAGCGGTATCAAACACTGACGTGATTGCTCCGGACGCAGACAGGCATGTCGTCGCCCCTCATCCAGCAAGCGCCAACTGCAGATCGGTGCGCAGGTCTTCGATCGCCTCAACCCCCACACTCAACCGCACCAGCGCATCGCTGATACCGAGCTTCTCGCGCCGCTCCACTGGCACCGAGGCGTGGGTCATGACGGCAGGATGGTTGACCAGGCTCTCCACGCCGCCAAGCGATTCGGCCAGGGTGAATAGTTCGGTGCGCTCGCAGAAGCGTTTGGCCGCTTCGAAGCCGCCCTTGAGGACGATCGAGACGATGCCGCCGAAGCCGTTCATCTGGTGCTTTGCCAACTCGTGCTGCGGGTGCGAGGCCAGGCCCGGGTAGATCACCTTCTCGATCGCCGGATGCGTCTCCAGCCACTGTGCCAGTGCCAGCGCGTTCTCGCAGTGCGCGCGCATGCGCAGCGGCAACGTCTTCAGTCCACGCAGGGCGAGGAAGCTGTCGAATGGCCCTTGCACGCCGCCGATCGAGTTCTGCAGGAATGCCATGCGCTCGGCCAGGTCGGTGTCGTGGCCGACCACCGCGATGCCGCCGACCATGTCGGAGTGGCCGTTGAGGTACTTGGTTGCCGAGTGCACGACGATGTCCGCGCCCAGTTCGAGCGGACGCTGCAGCATCGGCGAGGCGAAGGTGTTGTCGACCACGACGATCAGCCCGTGCTTGCGTGCGATCGTCACAACGGCGGCGGTGTCGACGATCTTGAGCATCGGGTTGGTCGGGGTCTCGATCCAGACCATGCGGGTTTCGGGCGTGATCGCCGCCTCGAACGCATTCAGGTCGGTCAGATCGACGAAGCTGAAATCCAGGCCGGCGCTGCGTCGGCGCACGCGCTCGAACAGGCGGTAGCTGCCGCCATACAGGTCGTCCATCGCGATGACGTGGTCGCCACTGTCCAGCAGCTCGATCACCGTGGAGGTCGCGGCCATGCCTGAAGCGAAGGCGTAGCCGCGGGTACCGCCTTCCAGCGCTGCCACGCAGCGCTCATAGGCGAAACGCGTGGGATTGTGGGTACGCGAGTACTCAAAGCCCTGGTGCTCGCCCGGGCTCGACTGGGCATAGGTCGATGTCGCATAGATCGGCGGCATCACCGCGCCGGTGCTGGGGTCAGGCGATTGCCCGCCATGGATCGCCAGCGTGGCGAGCGAGAGCTCGCGGGCGCCATCCGGGGCGCTTTCATTACTGTCGGACATCGGGGGAACTCCCGGCAAAGTCACAAAGTGTATCAAGCCATGGCCACCTGTTTGTGCGACGCGGCATGACACAAATGGCCGTCCGCATCGCCATTCGGGCGGGTCACTGCACGCGGCGGCGCAGGTAGTTGAGCAGGTCGATACGGGTGATCAGGCCCTGGAACTGCTTGCCGTCCATCACGATCGCGACCTGGCCGCGGTCGAATACCGGCAGCAGCGCCTCGATCGGCGACTTGACGTCCAGCCGGTCCAGTTTGCTGACCATCGCGGTCGATACCGGATCGCGGAAACGCGCTTCGTCGCCATACACATGCAGCAGCACGTCGCTCTCGTCGACGATGCCGACCAGCTCGCCGCCATCGATCACCGGCAGCTGCGAGACGTCGTACAGCTTCATGCGCTGGTAGGCGGTGGTCAGCAGGTCGTTGGGGCCGACCACGACGGTGTCGCGCTGGCTGTACGGGCGCAGGATCAGGTCACGCAGGTCGCCGTACTGCGGGCGCTCCAGGAAGCCGTTGTCCAGCATCCAGTAGTCGTTGTACATCTTCGACAGGTATTTGTTGCCGGTATCGCAGACCAGCACCAGCACCTTCTTGGGCGTGGTCTGCTCACGGCAATACTTCAACGCGGCGGCCAGCAGCGTGCCGGTGGACGAGCCCGCCAGGATGCCTTCCCTGGACAGCAGCTCGCGTGCGGTGTGGAAGCTCTCCGCGTCGCTGATCGCATAGGCCTTCTTGACCCGGCTGAAGTCCGAGATCGGCGGCAGGAAGTCCTCGCCGATGCCCTCGACCAGCCAGCTGCCGGACTTGTCGTTCAGGCGGCCGTCGTTGATGTATTCGGCGAGGATGGAGCCGACCGGATCGGCCAGCACCAGTTCGGTGCCGGGCGAGGCCTTGGCGAAGGCGCGCGACAGGCCGGTCATCGTGCCGGAGCTGCCGCAGCCGAACACGATGGCGTCGAGCTGGCCGTCCATCTGCCGCAGGATCTCCGGGCCGGTGCCGAACTCGTGCGCGGCCGGGTTGTCCGGGTTGCCGAACTGGTTGATGAAGTAGGCACCGGGGGTGTCGGCGGCGATCTTCGCGGCCAGGTCCTGGTAATACTCCGGGTGCCCCTTGGCCACGTCCGAGCGGGTCAGCACGACCTCGGCACCCATCGCCTTGAGATTGAAGATCTTCTCGCGGCTCATCTTGTCCGGCACCACCAGGATCAGCCGGTAGCCCTTCTGTTGTGCGACCAGCGCCAGGCCGAGCCCGGTATTGCCGGCGGTACCCTCGACCAGCGTAGCGCCGGGAGCGATGTCACCGCGCTTCTCGGCCGCCTCGATCATCGACAGGCCGATCCGGTCCTTGATCGAGCCTCCGGGGTTGGCGCTCTCCAGCTTGAGATAGAGCTCGCAGACGCCGGTGTCGAGATGCTGCGCCTTGATGATCGGCGTTTCGCCAATCAGCTCAAGGACCGAGTAGTGGATTGCCATGGGTACCTGGGGTTCGCGGTGACTGAGTGCGCCATTATCCGACGAACGCAGCACTAATAGCCCATCTGTACATTCGACCCGGCGTGGATGTGGCAGGTCCACAACTGCGATACGCGGGCTACCGCAGCGGATCCGCCCTTGGAATTCATTTATATGAACACCCCTCTACCGCGCGGGGTTCCCTCAAAAGGCGACGCGGACGGTGGCTGGCCGACGAGGAGGCCGCCACCGCCCGCGACGGTGAACTTTATGAATTTTCGAGAGCGGCTCAGTGCGTCATCTGGTCGTACATGCGGGTGAGCTTTTCCTTGGCACGCAGTTTCTCGCGCTTCATCTGCCCCAGCGTCACGTCATCGATGGGAAGCACCCTGAGTTCGGCATCCATGCATTTCTTGTCCAGAAACTTGTGGCGTTGATAGAGCTGCTTGAACTCCGGATCAGCCTTGATCAAAGCATCGATTTCGGACTGCGGTTGCCCTTCGAACATTGGCGTTGCCTCCTTCAGCTGGAAACAAGAACGCCCCGGCCGTTACGGCACGGGGCGCTGCTTGGATGGGAGGGCACGAGCGGCGGCATGCCAAACCAGGAACACCGCGCGGAATCACAACCTCCACGGGTCTCGTTCTCTGGTGCGTGCCACTGCTTCATCAGCCCGGCCCTCCGTTCGTTCCAGGCGACCGGTCTGCCACCTGGGTAACAGACGCTACGCCGCTCCCGACGTCCCGGCAATAGTCCAGCGCACACTTTCCTCATCGACCGCGCATTCATCGCGACCGGGCATGCCCGGCCACCATGACAATGCTAAAAATCAATTAAGAATCAGTAAATTAGCGTTATGGAGCGACGACCACTTCAGCCGATCGCCCCTTGCCAGCAGCGCCCTTGCCGGCACTGACCTGCAACCGGCTGGCACTCACGCCGGCGGCCACCAGGGCATCCCTCAACGCCTCGGCACGCTTCTGCGCAGCCGCTGCGTCACCGGCATAGCCGACGATGCTGACCCGGCCCTTCTTGCCGATCTGCAGGTAGTCCGCCAGTGCCTTGGCCTGGCCGCCGCCATCACTGGACAACGTGGCGTTGCCGCCATCGAATGCGCTGGCGGCAACCGCAAACACCTCGCCACGCGCATCGAACTTCGACGGCGGCAACTTGGCACCTGAGGTCAGCTCGGCTTCCTCGCGGGCAAGCTGGGCCGCCTTCTGCTGGGCCGCACTCAACTTGGCGGTCTGCTTGCTGGCGACGCTGCTGAGCGCCTGCTCGGCATCCTGGCGGGCCAGCATCTCGGCCTCGGCCTGTTGCCGCAGCTGATCGGCTTCCTCGGCCTGCATCTGCGACTGCATGCGCAGGCGCTCGGCCTCCTGGCGCGCACGCGCGGCTTCGCGGCGGCTGGCCTCGATCAGCAGTTCGCTGCGGGTGCCCTCCACCTGCTCCAGCTGGCGCCGGGCAGCGGCGGCACGGGCGGCGGTCTCGGCGATTTCGACCCGGCGATCGGCCAGAAAGCGCATCTCGTCACGATCGCGGCGTTTGGCCTCGGCGAATGCGCCGATCGCCTGCTGGGCCTGCAACCGCTCAAAACGGGCGACGTCGGCAGTCTGCGGGTTGGCCTGCAGCGCGCTGAGCCGGTTCGACAGGGCGATCACTTCCGGGTCGTCCTTGGCCAGGGCCAGCAGCGGCATCGCCAACAGGCCGGCCACCAGGAAACAGCGGAGCTTCTTCATCAGTTGCCCTCCGCATTCAAGCTGCTCTGCAACCTGGCCACCTCGGCGCGGCGCTGTTCGAGCTGGGCCTGGGCCACGGCTTCCTCGCTGCGGGCGCGGGCCAGATCGGCGTCGGCAGCCGCACGCAGTGCCAGCTGGGGCGCCTGCTTGCGCTCGCGCCGATCCAGGGCAGCCTGCTGGGCCTGCATCAGTTCCTGCCGGGCCAGATTCACCAGGTCCGGCGCGTACTGGTCGGCGTCGGCCTGGGTGGCCTGCTGCACGGCCTGCTCCGCGGATGAGAGTTCCGGCAGCGCAACTTGCGCGAAAGCCGGTGCGGAGAGTGCGAATGCGCAGGCGATCACATACAGGGATCGCGGCATTTGTGCGAAGCTAGCCGTCATAGGGGAGCCGTAGCGAGTAAATCGATCGCGGCCATTGTCGGAAGCCTGCGGCGCGCTTGCAACGGGACGCGGCAGTTCGTTGGGGAAACATTGCGCATGGATATCGGCTATTTCCTGAAGCTGATGACCGAAAAGAAGGCCTCGGACATGTTCTTGACCACCGGAGCTCCGGTGTACATCAAGATCGAGGGCAAGCTGTATCCGCTTGGCAACACCGGCCTGCCGCCGGGGATGGTCAAGAAGATCGCTTACTCCCTGATGGACGAGGGCCAGGTACCGCAGTTCGAACGCGACCTGGAACTTAACATGGCCATCGCCCTTCCCGACGCCGGGCGTTTCCGCGTCAACGTGTTCAAGCAGCGCGGCGAGGTCGGCATGGTGATCCGTGCGATCCGCAGCAAGATTCCCAGCATCGAGGAGCTCAACCTCCCGCAGGTGCTGAAGGACATCATCATGACCCCGCGCGGGCTGGTGCTGGTGGTCGGCTCGACCGGCTCGGGCAAGTCCACCTCGCTGGCGTCGATGATCGACCACCGCAACAGCACCACGACCGGGCACATCCTCACCATCGAGGATCCGATCGAGTACCTGCACAAGCACAAGATGTCGATCGTCAACCAGCGCGAGGTCGGCCTGGACACCCACGCCTTCCACAACGCGCTGAAGAACGCGATGCGCGAGGCGCCGGACGTGATCCTGATCGGCGAGATCCTGGATGCGGAGACGATGGAGGCGGCGATCGCCTTCGCCGAGACCGGCCACCTGTGCCTGGCCACGCTGCATTCCAACAACGCCGACCAGACCATCGAGCGCATCCTCAACTTCTTCCCCGAGAGCGCGCACAAGAACGTGCTGATGAACCTGGCGCTGAACCTGCGCGCGGTGGTTTCGCTGCGTCTGGTCAAGGGCACGGAAGGGCGCCGCCGGCCAGCCGCCGAGGTACTGCTCAATACGCCGATGATCCGCGACCTGCTGCGACGCGGGCAGGTGCACGAGATCAAGCAGGCGATGGAGGAATCGCTGGAGGAAGGCATGGAAACCTTCGACCAGTGCCTGTTCCGCATGACCAAGACCGGTCAGATCGAGCAGGAGGAGGCGCTGCGCGCGGCCGATTCGCGTGATGGCCTGGCGTTGAAGTTCCGCCTGTCCGAAGGCTCGACCGGCGAGCATGACCCGTATGCCGACTATGAAAGTGTTGGCGCACCGAAGATCAGCCAGGGTTTTCTTTGAGTTAACACCGGCCCGTAGGAGCGGCTTCAGCCGCGATGGGGCTTTCAAGCAGATCCCTCTGCAAGAGCCCGCACATCCATGTACGGGGGGTCAAAAGGGACAGCCCCATCGCGGCTGAAGCCGCTCCTACGTGGGCTAGGCCGCGTCCGGCTGGTTCTCGGGACGGGCTCGATCGAAGGCCCCCAGCGCCTGGCAGGCGGCTTCGATGCGCAGGATCGCCGGGTATGCGGACAGATCCACGCCAAAACGCCGGGCGTTGTAGAGCTGGGGCAGCAAGCAACAGTCGGCCAGACCGGGCAGGTCGCCGTGGCAGAAGCGCCCTTCCGGGCCGGTCTGCAGCAACTGCTCCAGTGCGTCAAAGCCGCCGCGCATCCAATGAGTCATCCAGGCCTCGCGGCGCGGTGGATCGATCTGCCATTCGCGCTCGAAGTACTGCACTACCCGCAGGTTGTTGAGCGGATGCACATCGCAGGCGAGCAGTTGTGCCAGCGCGCGTACCCGGGCGCGTCCGACCGGATCGGCCGGCAGCAGCGGCGGGGCCGGCCAGGTTTCGTCGAGGTATTCGAGGATCGCCAGCGACTGGGTCAGAACGTGGCCGTCGTGGCGCAGCGCCGGCACCAGTTGCTGGGGATTGAGCCGCGCATAGTCCGGTGCATGTTGCTCGCCGCCATCGCGCAGCAGATGCACCGGCACCAGCGTGTACGCCAGTCCCTTGAGGTTCAGGCCGATGCGCACGCGATAGGCGGCGCTGGAGCGCCAGTAGGAGAACAGTTCCAGCGTCGCGGTCATCGATGCTGCTCCGCTCAGGCGGCCGATGCGCGCTCGATGCGCTGCTCGATCGCGCCGAAGATGCTGGCGCCGTCGCGGTCGAGCATCTCGATCCGCACCACATCGCCAAACGACATGAACGGCGTGCTCGGCTTGCCATCGCGCAGCGTCTCGACCACGCGCTGCTCGGCGAAACAGGAGGCGCCACGCGAGGTGTCATGGTTGGCGATGGTGCCGGAGCCGACGATCGTGCCGGCGCTCAGCGGCCGGGTCCTGGCGGCGTGCGCGATCAGTTGTGCGAAATCGAACTGCATGTCCTCGCCGGCTTCAGGCGCGCCGAACCAGGCGCCGTTGACGTGGGTCAGCAGCGGCAGGTGCAGCTTGCTGTCGCGCCAGGCATCGCCCAGCTCATCGGGGGTGACGAACACCGGCGACAGCGCCGAGCGCGGCTTGGACTGCAGGAAGCCGAAGCCCTTGGCCAGCTCGGCCGGGATCAGGTTGCGCAGCGAGACGTCGTTGACCAGCCCGACCAGTTGGATACGCGCGGCGGCCTGCTGCGGCGATACCGCCATCGGTACGTCGTCGGTGATCACGACGATCTCCGCCTCCAGATCGATGCCGTAGTCCTCGCTCGGCACCTGCACCGGATCGCGCGGGCCGTAGAAACCGGCGCTGGTGGCCTGGTACATCAGCGGGTCGCTGTAGAAGCTGGCCGGCACTTCGGCGCCGCGGGCGCGTCGGACCCGCTCCACGTGCGGCAGGTAGGCGCTGCCGTCGACAAACTCGTAGGCACGCGGCAATGGCGCGGCGAGTGCGGCGGCGTCCAGTTCGAAGGCGCCTTCGGCGTGGCCGGCCTGCAGCGCGGCGAACCGCTTCTCGAGCTGCGGCGCCAGCTGATCCCACTGCTCCAGCGCCTGCTGCAGCGTCGCGGCGATGCCGGTGGCCCGCACTGCGCGGGTGAGATCGCGCGAGACCACCACCAGGGTGCCGTCACGACCGCCTTCCTTCAACGAACCCAGCTTCATCGATCCACCCTTATTGGCATGAGCACCTGGCACGAGCACCCGGCATGAACACCCGATTGTACGACCGGCCCGCCCACATTGTTTCAGATGAAACATGATGTACATCAGGCCCGCTCGCATCCCCAGGCTAAACAAGCGCTTGCGGCGCCAGCAGGCCCGTTCAGGAATGTCCTTTTGTGCATCGCCACAAAGTTCGTTATAGTTCGCCAGTCTGCAAGCGGCCGTCCGTTTCCCTTTGGGACCGCCGGCGTGTAGGGACTCTCTCCCGCTCGCCCGCCCCACCCGACGCCTTTCGTTCATGCATACCGGTCACGCCTGCTGGCGCTGGCTGCCATCGATCCTCGCAGCGCGGTTCACGGGAACGCTCCGAGACGCCCACGCCTTTCGCGTACTGGCCCATGGCCTGCGCGGGGCACACCGGAGTTATCCAATGTCATTTGAATCACTGGGCCTCGCGCCCTTCCTGCTGCGTGCGCTTGCCGAACAGGGCTACGAGACCCCCACCCCGATCCAGCAGCAGGCGATCCCGCTGGTGCTGGAAGGCCACGACCTGCTGGCCGGCGCGCAGACCGGTACCGGCAAGACCGCTGCGTTCGGCCTGCCGTTGCTGCAGCACCTGGGCACTTCGCCGCAGGCGGTCAACGGCCCGCGCAAGCCGCGCGCGCTGATCCTGACCCCGACCCGCGAGCTGGCCACCCAGGTCCACGACAGCCTGCGCGGTTACAGCAAGTACCTGCGCATCCCCAGCGCGGTGATCTACGGCGGCGTCGGCATGGGCAACCAGCTGGACGCACTGCGTCGTGGCGTGGACCTGCTGATCGCCTGCCCGGGCCGCTTGATCGACCACATGGAGCGCCGCAGCGTGGACCTGTCCGGGATCGAGGTACTGATCCTGGACGAGGCCGACCGCATGCTCGACATGGGCTTCTTGCCCTCGATCAAGCGCATCCTGGCCAAGCTGCCGCGCCAGAACCGCCAGACCCTGCTGTTCTCGGCGACCTTCCCGGATTCGATCAAGCAGTTGGCGATGGAGTTCATGCGCCAGCCGCGTGAAGTGATGGTCGCCGCACAGAACACCGTGGCCGAAACCATCACCCATCGCGTGCACCCGGTCGATGGCGGCCGCAAGCGCGATCTGCTGCTGCACCTGCTGGCGCAGGACTCGCGCATGCAGACGCTGGTGTTCGCCCGCACCAAGCACGGCAGCGACAAGCTGGCCACGTTCCTAGAGAAGTCCGGCATCAAGACCGCGGCGATCCACGGCAACAAGAGCCAGGGCCAGCGCCTGCGCGCGCTGAGCGACTTCAAGGCCGGCCGGGTGACCGTGCTGGTGGCCACCGACATCGCCGCGCGCGGTATCGACATCAACGAGCTGCCGAAGGTCATCAACTACGACCTGCCGATGGTCGCCGAGGACTACGTGCACCGGATCGGCCGTACGGGCCGTAATGGCTCCACCGGCGAAGCGGTTTCGCTGGTCGCGCAGGACGAGGCCAAGCTGCTGCGCGCGATCGTGCGCATGCTCGACCGCGACGTCGAGATCCGTGACGTGCCGGGCTACGAGCCGCAGGTGCCGATCCGCTGGGGCAACAGCGCTCCGGGCAAGGCCGAGCAGCCGAGTGGGCAGCGTCCGCCGCGCAAGGCGCAGCATGCACGTCGTCCGCACGGCGATGCACCGCGTCATGCGCATGCAGGCGCGGCGCGTCCGGCCGGTGGCAATGGACCGGGTGGCGCACGCCGTCAGGGCCAGGGTCAAGGCCAGGGCGATCGTCGGCGTGGTGGTGGCGGTGGGCAGCGTCCGAGCGCTGGCCGGTAAAGCCTCTGCTGGAAGCGCCTTCGTGTATCGCGAAGGCGCTCAGTCATCCGCCGGGGTGGGGATGACACGAGATATCGATTGATCTGTAGGAGCGGCTTCAGCCGCGATGGGGCGTGCATGCAGATCCTTCTGCAAATGCCCGCACATCCATGTGCGGGGATTCAGATGGGAACGCCCCATCGCGGCTGACGCCGCTCCTACAGTGTTTCCGGGCCTTGGTTAGCCGCCGACCAGGGCGGTGTTGCGCTCCACCTCGGCGCGATAGGCATCCAGCACGGCCGCGGTGCGGCCGATGTAGCGGCGCAGGTCATCCCAGCGCTGGTCTTCCAGGGCTTCGCGCACGCCCGGCAAGGTCTTCACTTCATAGCCGGTGGCCAGACCCGGTGCGTAGATCAGGTTGCGGTACCACGGCCGACCCGGCAGCCCTTCCTTGGCCAACAAGGTCTGATCGAGCTGCTGCAGCGAGGCATTGAGTTTGTGCCGCCTGGCGGCGTCCAGACTCGCGCCGTGCGCGGCCAGCGCCTGGTCATAGCGCTTGCTGCTCGCCTGCAATCGCGTCACGGCCTGCTCCAGCGGCGCGAAATCGATCGCCGGCACGTCCGCCTTGAGCGCCGGCGGCTGCAACGGACGATTGGGATTGTCGGCAGCACGGTAGGCACCGCTGCGAACCAGTTCGGCCCGGGTCTTGGCCGACGTGCGGTCGTTGTCGGCCTGCTGCTTCAGCTCCTTCACCCATCCATCCACCGCATCGGCGAAGTCACCGGGCCGCTGTGGCAGCACGGGCGCGTTCGCCACCCGCAGCACCGCGCGTCCGGCGGTCTGCGCCAACAACGGCAGGTACTCGAACTTGGGATCGATGTAGCGCGCGTAGTAGTCGTAGGAATCGTAGAGCGAGTGGTACACGCCGCGACCATCGCCCTGCCCGCCGTAGCCCAGGTCGAGCGTCGCCAATCCGAGATGCTGCAGGAACGGGCTGTAGTCGCTGCCCGAACCCAAGGCCTTGATCGGCAGGTCCTCGCCGGCCGCGGCCTTCCTGGCGATGTCCTTCTGCGCGGGCTTGGCGTTGGGTCCCAGCGCGTCCAGCTGCGCGCGTGCGCGTTGGCGGTCGAGCACCGTGACGCCGGTATCCGGATCGCGCAGATCGGCCGCCACACCGTTGATCAGCCGTTGCAGCCCATGACTGCCGCCCGCGTTGAGGAAGCCGCGGCCATTGCCGTCGGAATTGACGTACAGCACCGCCTTGCGTTGCAGCTCATCGGCGTGTTGCTCGGCCCATTCGGTGGAACCTAGCAGACCGGCCTCTTCACCATCCCAGCTGGCGTACACCAGCGTGCGCTTCGGCCGCTGCCCTTGCTTGGCCAGTTCACCGATCGCCTTGGCCTCGGCCAGCAACGCGGTGGTGCCCGACAGCGGATCGGCCGCGCCGAACACCCAGGCATCGCGGTGATTGCCGCGCACCACCCATTGATCCGGATACTCGCTGCCGGGCAAGGTTGCGATCACGTTGTAGATCGTCTTGCGGCCCCAGTCGGCATCGACCTTGAGGTGCACCTGCGCAGCACCATCGCCGCCGATGCGGTAGGTGATCGGCAACGCGCCGCGCCAGTCCTCCGGTGCCACCGGTCCGCGCAGTGCGGCCAACAGCGGTTGCGCATCGCCCCAGCTGATCGGCAGGGTCGGGATCTTGAGGATGCTGCCGGCCTCCTCGATCTTCAGGCGTTTGGCGCCGGCGGTCGCACCCACGCCCGGCGTCAGCGGATCGCCGGGATAGATCGCGAAGTTCGCCACCGAGCCGCGCTGCACACTCCACTGGTTGCGCGCCGGCCCATCGGGATAGGCCACGTCCTGGTAGAAGCCGTCATCGCGCGGATCGGAATAGATGATCGCGCCGATCGCGCCGTGCTCCTGCGCCAGACGCGGCTTCAATCCGCGCCAGCCTTTGCCGTAGCGGGCGATGACGATCTTGCCGCGTACGTCCACGCCGTTGCGCGCCAGCGCCTCGTAGTCCTCGGCGATGCCGTAGTTGACGTAGACCAGATCGGCGGTGACATCACCATTGCCGGCGTAGATCACGTAGGGCGGCAACACGTTCTCGGTCTGCGTCGAGGTGGCATCGCCCGGCAGCGGTGGCTCCTTCAACTTCGCCACGTAGGGATGTGCACCGAGCAGCTCCAGCGCGGAGGACTTCGGCGAAGGCCACAGCACCTCGAAGGTCTCGATGCGCGCGTCCCAGCCGTATTCGCGGAAGCGCGCCTGGATGTCGCGGGCATTCTCCAGGTTGTGCGGCGCGCCGACCTGATTGGGCTTGGACGACCACTGCTTCAGCCAGCCGGCGTAGTCGGCCTCTTTCACCAGGCTGTCGAAACGCGCCTCCAGCGCGCGCTGGGCCTCGGCCGAGGTGGCGTCGTAGCCCGGCAGCGGTGCGGTGCTCTGCGCGGCCGCCAATGCGGGAACCAGGGACAGCGCCAGCAGCAGCGCGCGGGGAACAGGCGTCATCGGGATGCTCCTTGAAGAATGGGCGGGATCAGAAGCGGTAGTCGAAGCCGAGCGTGAAGTAGCGCCCGCGCAGGTCGTACTGGGTGAAATCGTACGGTGCGCGGATGCCGGGGAAGGATGCGTCGTACGGCGGCTGCTCATTGGCCACGTTCTCGATCTTGGCATACAGATTCCAGCGTTCGAAACCGTTGTAGCCCAGGTACAGATCGAACTGGTTGTACGCATCCACCCGCGACTGCACCGCCGCAGCCGCAGCGCTGGCCTTCTGGTCGTAGCCACCCGTGTAGTACCAGCTGATCGCGGTGGTAAAGCCGCGCCAGTTCCAGTCCAGCGTGGTGGTGGCCTTGTTGCGCGGCAACGAGACACCGAGCAGGTTGCCGCCGGCGTAGTCCACCAGCGGTCCGCCAACGGTGCCCGGGCGACGGTAGTCGCGTACGTGGGTGTAGGCGCTGGAGATGCCGAAATCGCCGATGCCATCGGTGCGCCAGCGCTGGCCCAGTTCGACGTCGAAGCCGGACGTGGTCAGCTCACTGAGGTTCTGGTAGCGGTTGTAGACCGCCACCAGCTTGCCGCGCGCATCGCGGATCACATCGTTCGGATCGTTGTTCTGCACGATCGTGGTGCTGTTGCCGGTACCGATCAGGTTGCTCAGCTCGATCTTGTACCAGTCCACGCTCAGGCTGGTGTCGGACCATGGCGAGAGCACCACGCCGAAGTTGTAGCTGCGGGTGCGCTCCGGGCTCAGGTTGGTGTTGCCGACGGTGAAGAAGGTCGGGCTCTGGCGCGAACCGGGCACGTCCGGGTCGTATGGATCGACCACGGTGCCGTAGGAGATGTTGGTGCTGGCCGAGTTCTCCGACAGCGACGGCGCGCGGAATCCGCGCGAGGCCGCTGCACGCACCAGCAGCGTGTCGAACGGCTGCCAGCGCAGGCTGGCCTTCGGCGAGAACGCATTGCCGAAATCGCTGTAGTGGTCGCCGCGACCTGCCAGTTGCAGTTCCAGCGAGGGCAGCAGCGGCACGTTGAATTCGGCATACAACGCCGAGACCTTGCGCTCACCATCGACCTCGGCGATCGCCGGGCGGATCTGCAGGCCGGCATCGATCTGCCAGGGATTGCGCGAGACCAGTTCCTCGCGCCGCCACTCGGCACCCGCAGCGAAGCCAACCTCGCCCGCCGGCAGCTCGAACAGATGCCCGGACACCTTGGCATCGACCCCGCTCAAGCTCGAACGCGCCCGCCGCAGCGTGCTCAGGTTGATCGCATCGAGCACCGATTGCGGCGTCGCCGAAGGATTCAACAGGTTGTAGCTGCCATCAGCCAGGGCATCGGCCAGCGCCCAGCGATTGGCGAAGCCGGCCACGACCCGTTCGTCCTCGACGCTGCGCGCAGTGAACGCCGCCGCTTCCCAGTCCCAGCGCTCGCCACTGCCGCGCACGCCACCGAGGAAGCGATAGGACTGCGAGTAGTTGATCTTCAGCGACTGGCCGAGGTTGAAGAAGGTGTACTCGATCGGCACCGCCACGCCATACGGGTTGTATGGACTCGATGCCGGCAACAGGTTGGAGACCGGCTCGGCCAGACCGGTATCGGCGTTGAGTGCGAAGCGGCCGCCTTCCAGCGTGAAGTACGGGCTGGAACCGAAGATCGACGTGCCCTTGATCTGGCTGTAAAGCCCCTCGCCGAACAGCTCGACGTTGTCGCTCAGGCGGAAGGTGCCGGTGGTATAGCCCTGATAGCGCTTGGTCGAAGGAATCAGCGTGGTGTACGGCGCCTGGTTGAAGGCGCAGGTGTTGCCGGCCAGGCCGTCGATCGGCGCGCTGGCGGTCAACACCGTGCCTTCGGGGCAATGGCCATTGGCATCGAGCATCGGCACCGACACGCCATTCACCAGATAACGCGCGCCCTTGGCCGACCAACCGTTCCAGCGACCGCCCGGCTGGTCGCTGTAGATGCCCGAGCGCGTGAGGCTGCGTTGATCCTGGTCGAGCCGGTCGCGGTTGTAGGCATCGAAGCTGAAAAGCACGTTGTAGCCGTCGCGCTCCAGATCGCCGATGCCACCAACGAACTTGGCGCGCTGCGTGTCCAGCCCGCCCTCATCGGAGGTGCCGCCGCTGATGCCCAGCTCGGCGCCCTGGAAGTTCTGCCGGGTGATGATGTTGACCACGCCCGCCACTGCATCCGAGCCGTACACCGCCGAGGCGCCATCCTTGAGCACCTCGATCCGCTCCACCGCCGCCAGCGGCAACGCATTGAGATTGACGAAGGTGTCGCCCAGTCCGTTGGCCGGGAAACCGTAGTTGGCCAGGCGCCGGCCGTTGAGCAGCACCAGTGTGTTCTTCTGCGACAGACCGCGCAGGCCGATGCCCGCCGAACCCGATGCCCAGCCGTTGTTGGTGGTCTCGTTGGTGGCGTTGCCGGTGTTGGCCGAGATCGAGCGCAGCATATCGGCCACGGTCTGCTTGCCCGATTGCTCCAGTTGCTGGCGCTCGATCACCTGCACCGGGTTCGGCCCTTCGCTGTCGCTGCGCTTGATGTTGGAGCCGGTGACGGTGACCGTCGCCAGCGTCTTGCCGGCGGCGCCGTCCTGCGCATGAGAGAGATTGGAGAGCAGCAGGAGCGGGATCGCGAGCGACAACAGATGGGGCTTGGGCAACGACACGTGCGGCATCCGTGAATGGGGGCCGGCAAGTGGGCCACGGGCCTGCTGTCAACGAAAATCACCTATCCGCATACCGATATGTCATATAGCGACAAGTCGTGCGATTAGGCGACACGAAACCCGCCGCACGGCCCCGCGCCTTACAATTGGCCGATGGAAATCTTCAAAGTCTTCACCCTGGAAGCGGCCCACCGGCTGCCCAACGTCCCGCCCGGGCACAAGTGCGCGCGCCTGCACGGCCATTCGTTCCGCATCGAGCTGCATGTCAGCGGCGAGCCGGGCGTGGACACCGGCTGGGTGATGGATTTCGGCGACATCAAGGCCGCGTTCCGGCCGATCTACGACCAGTTGGACCATCACTACCTCAACGACATCGAAGGCCTGGAGAACCCGACCAGCGAACGGCTGGCAACGTGGATCTGGGACCGGCTCAAGCCCGCGCTGCCGCTGCTGAGCGAAATCGTCGTCCACGAGACCTGCACCTCGGGCTGCCGCTACCGCGGCTGAGCCGCGCGGATCGCCGGTTCGGCGCCTGCACCGGGCACGAAACCGTCGTCCCGCTGTCATACAACTGACTGACGAATAAAGGAAATTGGCTCCGTCGAACGGACTTGCCAAAAACCTGTTGCGTCGCAGCAAAAAGCGAGTATGCTGCGACGCAACATCGGTAAACACAGTCCCTCGGGGTTGAAGATGTCCGCGCAGTTCGAAGGTTTCGACCGCTATACCCAGCAGTTCGCCGCCCTCGCGACCCGCGCCAACCAGTTGGCCCTGGAAAACGCTGAAAGTGCCTTCGGCCTGCAATTGCAGGTGCTGGAACGGAACGTCAGCGCGACCACCGGCCTTCTGGGCGAGTTTGCCGACGCGCGCAACTTGGACTCGTTCCAGGCGCTGTGGCCGAAGGGTCTGCAGCTCGCCCGCGACAACTTCGAACGTGTGGCTTCGGCCCAGGATGAAGTGGTCGGGATGAGTCTGAAGGCATCGGAAGTCATCGGCGAGATGGCCCGGCAGCGGTTCGAGCAAACCTCGGAACGTGTGCAGGCGAAGCCCGGCAAGGCCGGACGTCGCAAGCGGTAAGCGCCAGAACAACTTGAGCGGTATTTGCATGGGTCCCTCCCCCCATGCAACCCGGCCCGGCAGATCCCTCCCTCTGCCGGGCCTTTTTATTGCGTTGTTGTTGCCTTATTTTTTTGTAGGAGCGGCTTCAGCCGCGATGGGACTGTCGCGCGGATCTCTCTGCAAAAGCCCACGGGGATTCAAACGGGAAAGCCCCATCGCGGCTGAAGCCGCTCCTACAACGGCAGGTGCAGGGCTTCAGCCAGCTTGGCCGGATCGACACCCGGCGCATACGGGATACGGCCCCAGCACGGCATCGTCAAACGCTGCTGCAGCAGTGCGAAATTCTGGTCGATCCGCTGCATGCCTGGATCGACCTCGTTGGCGATCCAGCCGATGCAGTCCAGACCGTCCGCCGCGATCGCCGCCGCCGTCAGGCGCGCATGATTGAGGCAACCCAGCCGCAGGCCGACCACCAGCACCACCGGCAGTTGCAGCGCGCGTGCCAGGTCGGCCTGATCGAGTGTCGCACTCAACGGCGCGGCCCAGCCACCGACACCCTCGACCACTACGGTATCGGCCTGCGCACGCAATGCATCGAATGCGGCGTGGATCGGTTCCAGGCTCAACGTCACACCGGCTTCGGATGCGGCGATTTCCGGCGCCAGCGGCAGCGGCAGCGCGTACGGGTTGACCAGGGCGTAGTCCGGACGCGGATCGCTGGCCGTCTGCAGTGCCAGCGCATCCTCGTTGCGCCAGGCGCCGTCGATCCATTCGCATCCTGCGGAGACCGGCTTCATCCCGACCGCGGTCCGGCCGCGCGCGCGCAAGGCGTGCAGCAGCGTCGCGCTGGTCACGGTCTTGCCGATGCCGGTATCGGTGCCGGTGACGTAGAAGGCGGAAAGCGGCATGCGGGAACCTCGCGAGCGGGACGTATCAGTGGAGGGCGCGCAGGATAAACCGTCACACCGGCCGCGGCTTCCCCACGACGGGCACTGCTAGACTTCGCGGATGTTCGCAACCTCCTCGCTGACCGGCAGCAAGCCGGAACAATATGCGCAGCTGTTGGCGCAGGCGCAGGCGCTGGTCCACGGGGAACCGGACCGGATCGCCAACGCCGCCAACCTGTCCGCACTGATCTTCAACAGCCTGCCCGCGCTGAATTGGGCCGGCTTCTATCTGTATGACGGCCGCGAGCTGGTGGTCGGGCCATTCCAGGGCCTGCCGGCCTGCGTGCGCATCCCGCTCGACAAGGGCGTGTGCGGCGCGGCGGCGCGCACGCGCCAGACCCAGCGCATCGCCGACGTCGATGCCTTCCCCGGCCACATCGCCTGCGATTCGGCCTCGCGCTCGGAGCTGGTGATCCCGCTGGTCAAGGGCGACACGCTGATCGGCGTGCTCGACCTGGACAGCCCCGAGCTGGCGCGCTTCGACGAAGACGACCAGCGCGGCCTGGAAGCCATCGCCCAAGCGTTCATCGACACGCTGGCATGAGCACCGCGCAGCTGCGCAACATCGGTCCGAAGAGCGCGGCATGGCTGCGCCAGGTCGGTGTGCGCACGCAGGAGGACCTGGCCGCGGCCGGCGCGATCGGCGCGTTCCTCAAGGTGCGCCGGGCCGGCTTCAAGCCCAGCCTCAATCTGCTGTATTCGCTGGAAGGTGCGCTGACGGGTTGCCATTGGCAGCAGATTCCGGCGCCGCGTCGTCTGCAGCTGCAGGCGGAGCTGGAACAGGCGATCGCCGAGCAGCCGGCGCCGCGCGGTCGTCCGGTGGGTGGGCTGGTGACCACTACGCATCATTCTGCTGACGAAGCCGATGGTGATTCATTGGCTTCGCCTGATGCGGAGCATGATGAGACGGCAGATTAGAGCCGCTGCGTGCCTGTGCAGGTCACTGAAATTCTTTTCGCAAAGCGAGAAAACTTTCCTGACCTGGGAAGATCAAGTGTTAGAAGATAAGACCGTCATTCCCGCGAAAGCGGGAATCCATGGACGTCAACGCATTGAAAGACAACGTCCTTGGATTCCCGCTTTCGCGGGAATGACGGTTTGAAGGCGGTTGCTCCAATGAAGTTCAGCTCAATGCGATTCAGCGCGACTCAGCTGCAAACCGCAGCGCCGGCCCGAGCGACGCGCCCAGCGTCTCTCCGTGACTCAAACCTGGCAATTCCTGGTACTCAGCCTTCACATGTGCTGCCTGCAGGCGCTCGACCAGCTTGCGCGCTGCATCCGGCGGCACACTCCCACGCGCCGCCTGTCGCTGTTTGATCTTCTCCGGATCCATCGCGCCGCCCGCAGGCGAACGTCGTTCCGGCGGTTTGCCACCGGTGCCGACGATCACCAGCAGACGCCGATCGCCCGCACCTGCAGCGACGGAATCGCGCTCGGACTCCTTGACGATGAACCCCTCGCCCCACCACAGCGACGGATCGGTCGCGACGTAGTGGGTGAACAGCTGCGGGCGCGTGAGCAAGGCATGCAGCACGAACAGCCCGCCGTAGGAGTGGCCCCACAACATCTGGCGACTGCGGTCGATACGCACGCGCTGCTCGACCTGTGGCTTTATCGCCGTCTCGATCAGTTGCAGGAACGCAGCGGCGCCACCGCTTCTGCGCTCCGGCGCCAGCTCGTCGAACTCCGGCGCGCCATCGTTGCCACGCGTCGGCGTGTAATCGAACGAGCGTGCCACCGAGTCGATACGCAGATCGTTGTCATAGCCGATCATCACGATCACCGGCGCCGGACCCGTCTCCGTGAGCGAGGCCAGCAACGGCTCGTCCAGTTCCATCAACGCGGCATTGCCGTCCAACAGGTAAGCCACGGGATAGCCCTGCGCCGGTGCGACCTGTTTCGGTATCGCGATGCGCACGCGATAGCGGCGCGCACCATCCGTGGACGCCAGCCGGAATTCCTCGAAGCGGTACGACGCCGAACCGGTATCGGCCAACGTCGTTCCCAGCTTGCGCGACAAGTCCGGTTGCGCCTGGGCTGGCATCACACCCGCCATCGCCAGAGCGATCCACATGGCCACGCGCCATCCTGTCCTGCTCATTCGTTTCTCCGTCGCGCTGCAATCGGGCAACCGGTCGCAGCGCACATCAATCGCATCAGAATCCGAAGTTCAGGCTCGCCCAGTAGGCGCGGCCCGGCTCGTTGTAGGTTGCCGCACCGGCGGTGCTGGCCCTGCTGCCTTCGCGGAAGATCCGCTTGTCGGCCAGGTTGTTGATGCCGAGGCCGAAGCTGACCTGGCGGGTGATGCGATAGCGCGTGCTCACGCCCCACAGATGGTAGGCGCCCAATGTGTCGCACGCGCCGAGCGCATCGGTGCCGCAGACCCGTTCGTCGTTGCGATCGCGCGAGGCCTGCTCCTGCTTGCCGTAGAAAGTGCCGGTCAGCGCGAACGACAATTTTTCGCTCGCCTGCCAATCCAGCGAGGTGTTGACCGTGTACTTGGGAATCACCGACAGCGGCTGACGGGTCGCCTTGTTCTCGTTCTCGATCATCCAGGTGAGATTGGTGTTCCACATCAGTACGTCACCGCGCTCACCCAGCAACGGCACTTTGACGTTGCCTTCCACGCCCTGCACGACCGCCTCGGAGGCGTTCACCCACTGGTAGACGTAGGCAGACCCGGAGGTCACGTAGTAATCGCTGTAACCGGCAACGATCTTGTTGTCGTAGTCGTTGTGGAAGTAGGTCAACGAGGCGTGGTAACCGGTGTCCGGCACCCACTCGATGCCGATTTCCTTGTTGATGCTGGTTTCCGGCTTCAGCTCGGCGTTGCCCTGGATGTAGCAGCCGCCCGCGCCGGTGTAGTAATCAGGGCAGCCGTTGCCGCGGGTGTAGTACAGGTAGTTGGGGTTGGCCTGGTACAGGTTCGGCGCCTTGAACGCGCGTGCCACGCCACCCTTCAGCAGCCACGCCTCGGCAAGCGCGTACTGCACGTTGAGGCTGGGGCTGAAGTTGTTGCCGAACTGGCTGTGATGGTCGAAGCGCAGGCCCGGGGTCAGGGTCAACCGGTCATTGACGTAGAGGTTGTCCTCGACGAATACGGCTGCGGTCTGCGCATCGCTCTTGCCGTCGCGGTTGCTGGTGTCGATGCCGGTGATGCCGGTGCCCGACTGCGACATCGAGTACGGGTCGTCCAAGCGGCTGTCGCGATATTCGAAGCCGAGCGTCCAGACGTTTTCCATGCCGCCGATCAGCGACGGGACATTCACTTCGCCATCGAACACATAGTCCTTCAGGTTGGAGGTGGTCCACAGAGGCGATGCCGCGATGGTGCCTTCGGGACCGCCGGCGAGGCCCTCGCTGAGGCGGGTGTTGTCGGTGTCGTTGTAGGAGAAGCTCAGCCGCGAGGTGCCGAAGTCCCACTTGCCGCGGTGGGTGATCGCCGCGCTGCGGCGAATCATGATGTTGGTCTCCGCGCCGATCAGCCTGCTCACCGAGGTGGTGGTGGCATTCAGGTATTCGCCCGCGTAGATGTTGCCCTGGCGGCTGTAGCCAATCTCGAACTCGACAGTCTGGTTCTCGGTCGGATCCCAGCGCAGCAGGCCGTCGATGTCCTGGTTGCGCACGCCTTCGCGACCGGCCGCCGCGATGCCGCTGCTCGAATGGGCGCTGTTGATGTCGGCGGCATCGGCATCGGTCTTGTTGAGATTGCCGTACAGGCGGAACGACCAGTCGCGCGCGAGCGGGCCGCTGAGGGTGAAGCCGGCGCGCTGGCTGCCACCTTCGTCGCCGTGCTCGGGCACCAGGCCGTACAGCGACACCGTGCCGGTCAGGTCGCCGGTCGGCTTCCTGGTGATGATGTTGACGACACCACCGGCGGCGCCGGAACCATAACGCGCGGCAGCCGGGCCACGCAGCACCTCGATGCGCTCCACCGCCTCGGCCGGCACCCAGTTGGTGTCACCGCGACTGTTGCGCTCGCCGGCCACGCCCATGCGCACCGAATCGCGCGCGCTGACACGGCGTCCGTCGATCAGGATCAGCGTGTTCTCCGGGCCCATGCCACGCAGATCGATCTGGCGATTGTTGCCGTAGGCACCGGACGCACTGTTGCCGGTGAGGTTGACGCCCGGCATGGTGCGCAGGATCTCGGACAGATCGTTGCCCGGCGGGCGGCGCTCGATGTCTTCGGCGGTGATCACCGAGCTGCCCAGCGCCTGCCTGGCGATCTGCTCGGCGGTGACGTGCACGGTATCCAGCGTGGTCGAGCCGTCCACGCCGGCATTCCCGGCCGCGGCAATGGCACTGAAGCCCAACAGCGCCGCTGGCAGGGCCAACGTCAATGGACGAACCTGGGACGCAACCAGGCGTCCGCGATGGACGTGCGCCGGGCGGGTAACAACGGACATGGCAAAACCTCTCGTCAGAGCAGAAGGCGTGAACCTCTGGCGACGGCTGAGGCAGGAATCAGCGAAGGAGCGCGACGTGCATCGCGACAGGGCGCGAACAGATGCGCCGCGCTGGGTGCGTGATTATGACATCGATGCGAACCGTTCTCAAAACGGAGCAAGGTTCGCGTTGCTGCCGCGAGCCCGGTAATCAAGGTTCTCCGCTGACCACATCACGTAGCGTGATGCGATGCGACCGTGGATGTGCTTCAGGCCGCGGCTTCGCTCAACTGCGGCAGTGTCAGCAACTCGCGCATATCATCGACGATCGCGATGGCACCGGCGGTGGCGGGATCGAACCCGCGCAGATAGCCGTAGCGCACCATCGCCAACGGCATGCCGGCGGCGTGGGCCGCGGCGGCATCGGTGGCCGAGTCGCCGACCATCAGGCAGTGCGTCACCGGCTGGCCGAACTGCGCTGCCAGATGCTGCAGCGGGGCAGGATCCGGCTTGCGCTCGGGCAGCGAGTCGCCGCCAAGCAATGCGGAGAAGCACCTCCCCAGACCAAGGTGATCGAGCAGCGGTGCGACGAAACGGATCGGTTTGTTGGTACACACCGCCAGTGCGACGCCGCGTTGCTGCAACACGAGCAGCGTTTCGCGCACGCCGGGATACACATGCGGGTGATGCAGCAGGCACTCGCCGTAGTGACGCATCATGTCCGGCAGCACCTGCTCCAACGCGGCTTCGCGCCCCTGCTCGCGCAGCGCGGTCGCGAGCAGCGTACGCACGCCCTCGCCCACCCAGCCGCGTACCGTGGACTCGTCGACCGTATGCAATCCCGATTGCGCGAGCGTGAGGTTCAACGCCTCGGCGATGTCGGACACGCTGTCCACCAGCGTGCCGTCCAGATCGAAGATCACCAAAGGGAAAGCGGGCATCACGACTCCTGAAGCGGGAGCGCGCATTCTAGTCGCGCATCACGTCTGTCGTACGGGTGCTCACCAGTCACTGCGATCGGCCATGCGTGTGGCCAGGAAATCCAGGAACACGCGCACCGCACGCGGTTGCTGCCGGCGCGAGCCGTATACCGCGAACACGCCCATCTCCTCCAGCGCGTAGCCTTCGAGCACTTGCCGCAACGCGCCGCTGGCCAGCGCGGACGCGACCAGATAGCGCGGCAACATGGCGAGCCCGTTGCCGGCCAGCGCGGCGATCATCAGCGCGCCGGCCTCGTTGCTGCGGAAACCGCCCGCGATCGGCACGCTGATCTCGTGGTCACCGTCGCGGAAGTCCCAGCTATGGCGTCCGACGTGCAGGTGGGCCATGCACTGGTGATTCGTCAGCGCCTGCGGCGTCTCCGGCACACCATGGCGTTCGAGGTAGCCCGGAGAAGCGCAGATCACCGAGCGGCAGGTCGCCAGGCGCCGCGCGATCAGGCCTTCGTCGAGACGCCGGCTGATGCGCACCGCGACATCGACACGTTCGTCGACCAGATCGACCACGCGCTCGACCAGATGCAGTTCGACCTGTACCTGCTGATGGGCGCGCATGAAATCGTTGAGCGCCGCGCACAGGTAGGCATGGCCGAACGAGGTGCTGGCGGTGACGCGGATGCGACCGCGCGGCTCGGGCATGTCGTCGGACAGCTCTTCACGCAGGGTCTCGCCCAGCGCCAGCATCGTGCGGAAGCGCTCCAGCGCGACCTCGCCGGCACCGGTCAAGCCGATCCGCCGCGTGGTCCGGTGCAACAGGCGCGCGCCGGTCCAGCGCTCCAGGTCGGCCAGATAGCGGGTGACCATCGCCCGCGACATGTCCAGCGTCTCGGCGGCGGCGGTCAGGCTGCCGCGCTCGGCCACGGTGACGAACACGGAAATGGCGGTCAGACGGTCCATTTGATCGATCCATGCAACAACTCATCGACTTATACGGCATTTTTCGATCGATTCCCGCGCCCTACTCTGATCGCGACACCCCAACGCAAGGAATCCCCGTCATGAAGATTGCCCTCATCGGCGCCAGCGGCAACATCGGCCGCGAGATCGCCCGCCAGGCCGTGCAGCGCGGCCATCAGGTCACCGCCATCGTGCGGCCCGGCAGCACCCTGCCGGAGGAGCTCGCCGGCCTGCCGACCGCCGTCGCGCCGCTGGACGATGCCGCCGCGCTGGCGCAGGCCATCGCCGGCAACGACGTGCTCGCCAGTGCCTACGGCCCACGCCCGGGCACGCCGATCGAAAGCATCGGCGCGGTCGCCGGCGCGACCGCCGAGGCCGCGCGCCAGGCCGGCATCCGCCGGCTGGTGGTGGTCGGCGGTGCCGGCAGCCTGGAAGTGGCACCGGGCCAGCAACTGGTCGACACCCCGGACTTCCCGGCCCCGTACAAGCCCTACGCGCTGGCCCACCGCGCGGCGCTGCAGGTGTTGCAGCAGCAAGCCGACCTGGACTGGACCTTCCTGTCGCCGGCCGCCGAAATCGGCCCCGGGCCGCAGAAGGGCCAATACCGCACCCAGGCCAAGGCACTGCTGACCGATGCTTCCGGCCACAGCACGATCAGCTATGCCGATTACGCCACGGCCTTCCTCGACGAGATCGAGAAGCCGCAGTACCTCCGCCAGATCGCCACGGCGGCCTATTGAGCCGCAGCGGCCAGTGCTCCCGCACCGGCCGCTTCCCTTTCCCGATACCCGAGGTCGCCATGTCCCGTCTTTCACTGCTTTCCGCTGCCTGCATCCTCGCGCTTGGCCTGTCGTCCTGTGCCAAGCCCGAAGACACCTCGAACGCCACGACGCCTGCGACCACACCGGCAGCCACAACGGCCACGACTCCAGCCAGCGAGCCCGTCAGCGCACCGCTTTCGGTGCAGGTCTACAACCCGGGCGCCGATGGCATCTTCCAGGTCGCCTCGGTGCTGATTACCGGCAAGCAGGACGCGATCCTGGTCGATGCGCAGTTCTCCACCCGCGACGCCGCCAAGCTGGTCGAACAGGTGAAAGCCTCCGGCAAGCGACTGACCACGATCTACATCAGCGGCGGCGATCCGGATTTCTACTTCGGCCTGGACACGCTTGCGCAGGCGTTTCCTGACGCGAAGATCGTGGCGCCGGCGGCGATCGTCGAACACATCCGCCAGACCAAGGACGCCAAGCTGGCGTTCTGGGGCCCCAAGCTCGGCGATGGCGCTCCCAGGCAGGCCATCGTGCCGGAAGTACTGCAAGGCGATCACCTGAGCCTGGAAGGCCAGAGCCTGCAGATCGTCGGCCTGGACGGCCCCACGCCCGAGCGCAGCTTCGTGTGGGTACCGTCGATCCGCACCGTGCTCGGCGGCATCCCGGTGATGGCCGGCGAACACGTGTGGATGGCCGACACGCAGACCCCGGAATCGCATACGCACTGGCTGGAAACCCTGCAGAAGATCGAGTCGCTGCAACCGCAGCGCGTGATCCCGGGCCATTTCGCACCCGGTGCACCACAGGACCTGGCTGCGGTGCGCTTCACCGCCGATTACATCCGCGCCTTCGACGAAGAAACCGCAAAGGCGAAGAATGCCGACGCTCTGGTCGCAGCGATGAAACAGCGCTACCCGACATTGATCGGCGTGGACTCGCTGGTGCTCAGCGCCAAGGTCGCCAAGGGCGAGATGAAGTGGCCATGATCAACGCGACCCTGCACTACTACTTCGACCCTCTGTGCGGCTGGTGCCATGCCGCCGCACCGCTGCTGGATGCCGCAGCCGCCCAGCCAGGCTTGTCGCTGGCCATGCACGGCGGTGGCCTGATGAGCGGAACCAACGCACGCCGCATCGATCCGGCGTGGCGCGACTACGTGATGCCACACGATGCGCGCATTGCGCAGTTGAGCGGGCAACCGTTCGGCGAGGCGTACTACGAAGGCCTGCTGCGCGACATCGGGGCACCGCTGGACTCCACCCCGCCGATCGCAGCGATCCTGGCCGCGCAGTCCCTCGGCGTGGACGGATTGAGAGCCCTGCTGCGCCTGCAACGCGCGCACTTCGTGGAAGGCCGTCGCATTGCCGAAGTGCCGGTGCTGGTGGAACTGAGTGGTGAGCTAGGCTTGCCGAAAGACGCCTTCGCGCAGGCCCTGGAAGCGCAGTTGGCCGGCCCCGCACAGGCGCACATCGCGCAGAGCCGCCAAGCCATGGCGGGCGACCAGGTGCAGGGCTTTCCGAGCCTGGTGCTGGCACATGCGGATGGTCGCAGACAGCGATTGGAACCGGGTGCGTTCCTGGGTCGTCCCGAGGCTTTTGCCGAGCACCTGGACATGGCATTGGCTGCATGACGGGGGTATCGACCGGATAGCCGCGTGGCTATTTGATCGTTCCCGCGAAGAGCCAAGACGCTGGGTCCCCGCCTTCGCGGGGACGACGGTAGATAGATTGCCTGCGCTGTTGGTTGTTGCTCTTGTCTCTTGCTCTTGCTCTTGCTCTTGCTGTTGCTCTTGCTGTTTCTGTTGCTGTTTCTGTTGCTGTTTCTGTTGCTGTTGCTCATGATTTTGACGTTGCTGTTGGCTTCTATGGGCCCCCCATCCGCAGCGACGGAGCCAGCGGGAAAAACCCGAAGGGCGACGTGCATGGATGCACGTCGTTTTCTGCC